>JAFGBP010000039.1 GCA_016933095.1 Candidatus Woesearchaeota archaeon
ATGGCATTGTTCGGAGGATTGTTTCGAAAGCTTCTCAAAGGCTTGTTCAAGACCAAGAAGGACGTCAAGCTAGGGCTATACGGCCCTCCTAACGGCGGAAAGACCACCTTGGCCAACAAGATATGCCAGGACTGGCTCGGAGAAGAGATGGGGGCTGCGAGCTCTGTGGCCCACGAGACCCGCGAGATCCAGATAAAGGAGCAGATCACCATAAAGTCTAAGGGCAAAGAGCTCAAGTTCAACCTTGTAGACACGCCTGGCATCGCGACCAAGATCGATTACGAGGAGTTCCTGGCAGCAGGCATCGAGGAGAAGGAAGCCAAGACCAGGGCCAAAGAGGCTACAAAAGGAGTCATCGACGCCATCAAGTGGCTCGACGAGATGGACGCCGTCGTCGTAGTCCTTGACTCCACAAAAGACCCTTACTCGCAGGTCAACATCACTATCATAGGCAACCTTGAGGCCAGGAAGATCCCAGTCCTCATCGTAGCCAACAAGATCGACTTGAAGAAGTCAGACATTAAGAAGGTGCAGGCAGCGTTCCCCCAGTACGACGTGATGGGGATAAGCGCCAAGCTTGGCACGCACGTTGAGGAGTTTTATGAAGCGCTCTTCAAGATCACCAACCAGTGAAGAGAAAAGAGGTAAGCTAAGGAAAATGCTCACACTACAATTCATCCCATATGGCGAAATCGAGAAGCTCAGGGAAGAGGACAAGCTGAAGAAGCTCCTCCACCTCGTCAAGGAAGAGAAGATAGTCCTCATGGAAGGCAAGCTCAAATCCGAGGAGAAGAGCGACCTCATATCAAGGACGATGGCTGAGATCAGCGCCAAGTTCCGCGGCATCGAGATCGAGGAGCTCGACCTTGAGAAGAAGAACCCAGAGCTCTTGCAGCGCATCAGGGCAATGTTCATCAACCTCTTGCTCGGCCAGCGCAGGGGATTCACCATAATCGGGCCTGCTTCTGTCATCAAGGAGATCAAGAAGGACCCTGACAAGATCCAGCTCTTCACGACCGACGAAGCCAAGAGGAAGCGATAGTTCTAGACAGGCAGTGCCGCCCAGCGCAATCTTGCTTTGTATTGATCGATAAACGAAGAATCGGTTCGACATAGGTTTTCTGTTCGGATGGAGCGCGGCACGGGAAGAATGAAGCGATTAAAAAAGTTTATAAACGCCTGTTATTTCTATCCCATTCATGCCACACCAATGCGTGAGATGCGGAAAGCTGTACTCGGACGGAGAGATTGACATACTCAACGGCTGCAAGTGCGGGGCCAAGATGTTCTACTTCCTGAAGAAGGAGAAGTACGATCGCCTGATGAAAGAAGCAGAAGCGCCGAAGGCAGAGCTTAATGCAGAAGAGCGCGAACAAGTGGAGCATGACGTCTACGACCTCTTAGGAGAGGAGATCGACAAGGACAAGCCAGTCATCCTGGACTTAGAGTGCATCGAGGTGCTCCAGCCTGGCAAGTACAACCTTGACATCGTGAAGCTCTTCCAAAACCACTCGCCTTTCGTCGTCAAGCTCGAGGACGGAAAGTACTTCGTGGACCTCGACGAGAACTTCGAGCGGCTCTCTAAGGACGTGAAGAGGAAGTGAACGACAGATTAATCTTATAAAACAATCTTTTTCTCCGAAAGCATTAAATAGCCTCTCGCACATCCTTCCGGCATGATAATCGACGGCGCACTCGAAGCCATTCTGAAAGCCAGCGATGTGAAGGACATCCTGGTCCAGACTGCTCATGAAAGCAGATATTGGACTAAGGTGAGCAGCACGTCCGGCCCGAAAGATCACGAAGTGATAAAGGTCAACTTGAAGATGCCTAGGCTTCCGCTGGAATTCCTGACAGTCACCATCCTGACTCATTACCGATCTGATGGAGAGCTTGTTTGTTACGGCGCCGGGCTTTTCGCCCAGAAAGGCCTGTTTGCCAGCATGCATGAGGCCAGGCAGTATTGGCAAAAAGCACATGAAAGGCTTAATGACCGCGTCCAGGAAACCTACAAGCGCGAAGGAGAGGGCACGACGCATTTCAACAGGATATTCCCGCGCACATTCTCGCTGTACGACGTCTTTTAAGCAAGGATCGCTTTGAAACGGAAAACATTTTAAAAGCCCCTGCTCTAGTTCTTAGCAGATCAAGATGATTGTCGACGTGCACGCCCACCTGAACTTTGACGAGTACAAGGACGACTTAGATGAAGTCATAGAGGCCAATCGCAAGGCTGGAGTCGTCGCCATCGTGAACAACGGATCAGACGTTGCAAGCAACCGCAGGGTGCTCGAGATGGCCGCCAAGTACGACATCATCAAGCCCTCCTTGGGAGTCTATCCTGTGCACGTCGCTGAGATGAGCGAGGAAGAGCTTGACAGGGAATTTGATTTCATCAGGGAGCAGATAAAGAGCAGGAAGGAGCAGGACAAGAAGGATAAAGATAATAAGGGAGCGGACTGCAGGATCTTCGCGATCGGGGAAGTCGGCCTTGATTACAAGTTCGGTGATGACAACCCGCACGGCGACAAGCACAAGGAGAAGCAGCGCAGGGGTTTTCAGAAGTTCATAAGGCTTGCTGAAGAGACCGGGCTTCCGATCATCGTGCATAGCAGGAAGGCAGAGCTCGACTGCATAGAGCTGCTCGAAGCGAGCAAGATAGCAAAGCATAAGATCGTCATGCACTGCTTCATGGGCCGAAAGCACTTGGTCAAGCGCATAATAGCCAACGGCTGGATGCTCTCGATCCCGTGCATAGTCAACAGGCTCCAGCAGCTCAGGGAGAACGTGGAGATGGCTCCCATCAACCAGCTCTTGACTGAGACCGACGCGCCTTACCTGACACCTCACAAGGACGTGCTCAGGAACGAGCCGAGGTTCATCGAGGAAGGCTTGAAGGAGATCGCGAAGATCAAGGGCTTGACTGTCGAGGAGACCGAAAAGTTGATTTACCAGAACTATCAGAAGGTGTTCTTGTGAATAAGAGGACGAAGAAAAGCAAGAGCCAGAGAAGAGTCAGGAGAATAGGCGGAAGGCATAGCATCAAGGTAGAGAAGACTCCTTATCATTCTTGGAAGGCAGGGGGCCTTGTGAGGGGCTGCGAGCAGTGCGTCAGGGGCGAGAAGCTAGTATTGTTCGTGACAGGTCTTTGCGGCCTGAGGTGCGATTTCTGTCCCGTGTCTGACCGCAAGCTATACCAGGACGTGGTGTATGCCAACGAGCGGCCTACCCGCGAGATGAAGGAGATAATAGAAGAGGCAAGGCTTTGCAGCGCAAAGGGCGCGGGGATGACAGGCGGAGACCCTCTCATGAAGATGGACCGCACTGTCAAGTACATCAAGGCTTTGAAGAAGACCTTTGGGAAGAAGTTCCACATCCACTTATACACTCCGCTGAAGCTCGTGGACAAGCGCAAGCTGAAAGCGCTCCACGACGCAGGGCTTGACGAGATTCGTTTCCACCCTTGGCTTGACAAGGCCCACGACTGGGAGAAGATAGACCTTGCAAGGGCTCCCGGGTTCAAGTGGAAGGTAGGCGTCGAGATCCCAGTCATTCCCGGCAAGAAGAAAGCTACAGAGCAACTTATCAGCCACTTGAAAGGGCGCGTAGACTTCCTCAACCTCAACGAGTTGGAGCTCGCTGACAACGCAGTCTGGAGGCGGCGGAAAGAACGGGAGGACAAGAAAGAGAAAGATAATGGGCACAGCCTCAAGTGCAAGGACGACACTTCCTACGCAATAAAGGGCAGCGACGAGCTCGCAAAGGAGCTGATAAGATACGCCGCGCAGATCGGAGTGCCGACGCATTACTGCACGTGCACGCTAAAGGACAGAGTCCAGCTGGGCGAGAGAGTTAAGAGGAGGGCTAAGAGCGTGAAGTTAGCCACTGACAGGATGACGCAGGAAGGTATGCTGGTGCGCGGGAGCATCTACCTCCCGACACTCAAGCCAGGGTTCGGCTACCATGACAAGCTGTTCCACATGAAGGCAGAGGAGAAGAGAAACGCGTTGAAGAGACTAAGGTCCCTCAAGGAGAAGATAGCCAAAGAGAGCAAGGTGAAGAAGAGCCTCCTCACCATAGACGAAGAGAAGCTGAGGATACTTACGAGCGCCGCTGTCTCGAAGAAGCTCGCTGCCGCGGCGAGAGGAAGACATTATCCAGGATACGAGTGTGCTGAAGTGACTGAGTACCCCACGTTCGACGCGCTTGAATTGGAAGTAGAGTTTTTCAACTGAACCTCGCGCTCCGCTTGGCGGGGCACGAAGCCAAAAAGGTGAAATAGGTGAAATCATGGAACTGAAGATCGATACCAAGAAGGACAGCGATGATGACATAAGGAAAGCGATCCGCATGCTGCAGCAGATCGTCGGAGACAGTCCGAGCTACGGGTCAGACACAGGGAGCGCCAGCTTAGGAGCAAGCAGCGGGGCGTTCGACGTCTCAGGAAGTGCAACAGACGCCATGGCAGGTTTGTTCGGAGACGACTCATCAGGCCTTGGAGGGACGTCAGACTCCTCGGAGAGCAGCAGTGACTCAGAAGATGACGAGCCGAAAGTCGAGATCATACCTTACTAGACAGTCTTTTCACGTAGCGACCAGCGAAGTCAGAAGATGAGGAATCGAAAGCGTTAAGAATCGGCTGCGTTGTTCTGGCAATAGGCGGACGAAGCTCGCTACGTGAAGACCGGCCCGAAGTAATGAGAGAACAGGAAAATGGGATTCGAATATCTAGAGCACACGGCAGACTTGAAGGTCAAGGCTTGGGGAAACCAATTAGAGAAGGCGTTCGAGAACGCAGCCCTCGGCGGCATGAACTTCATAGTCGACATAAAGAAGGTCGAGCCCAAGATAAAGAAGAAGATAATGGTTCGGTCCAAGAGGCTCGAGTCATTGCTGTATGATTTTCTCGAGGAGTTGCTCTACCTGATCGACACGGACGGGTTCATGTTCGCAGGCGCGCAGGAGATGAGCATCGCAAGGGGAGTTGGCGGCGACCTCGAGCTCCACTGCGTAGCCCTGGGAGACAGCTACAAGAACTACGAGCGAAAAGGAGACCTGAAAGCAATCACATATTCTGAGATGAGCATCAAGGAGAAGGACGGCGGCTGGGAGATCATAGTAGTTTATGATATCTGAATCTGAAAATGTTGAGTAAGTGCCGCCCAGCGGAGTTCTCAAGTTAATACTCGATCGCGTCTAGAATCGGTGGCGTTGATCCAAAAGCTAAGCGAACGGAGCGCGGCACGACCGCGTCTAGCGCAGGTGTATCTCAAGCACATCCTCGTCTTCTACGACGTGGCCGAGCTTGAGCAGCTTCTGGCCTGGGAACTTGCTACTCTTCCCCCAGATCCTAACGAACTTGAACTTCGAGACGAAGTCTCGGTGGAGCTTCTCGCACACGTCCTTTATTGTCGATCCTTTCTTCATGATGAGCGGCTCGTTCATGTCAGGATCCTTGCTAGGCTCTTTCAAATATATCCTTATCAGCCTGAGCCTGTCGAATATCAAGTCTTTCAAGGCCCGGATCCCCTGCTTCTTCTCAGCGCTTATTATGCAGTCGGCCCTTGTCTGGCTCTTGACCTCCTGAGCCCTCTCGAATGATACCATATCTGCCTTGTTCAGCGCGACCACACACCCCAGGTAGACCTTATTGTCTTCTATCACGTCGATCAGCTGGTCGACGTCTATAGGCTCTCTGATTAATACCTCTGCGTTGTTGATCTTGAACTCCTTCAGGACAGTGGCGATGGTCTCGTCTGCAAGGTCTGGCAGCTTCACTGTCTTCCCGATCCTGATGCCATTCTTGACAGTCTTCCTGATCTTCACGTCAGGCTTCTGCTGGTTAATCCGAACGTTGGTCTTGTGAATCTCATCCCTCAAGGTCTCGAGGTGTTCGGGGTGGTTGATGTCTACGACCATCAAGACCATATCAGCGTTCCTGATGACAGACAATACCTCCTTGCCGCGGCCAGAGCCGTCGCTTGCTCCCTTCAATATTCCTGGAACGTCAAGTATCTGTATCTTCGAGTGCTTGTACTCGAGCATCCCCGGGATGACAGAAAGCGTCGTGAAGGCGTAAGCGCCGACAGCGCTCTCCTTATTCGTCAAAGCATTGAGGAGCGTGCTCTTACCCACGCTGGGGAAGCCGAGAAGAACCACAGTAGCATCTCCGCTGCGGCGGACAGTGTAGCCTTCTCCCTTCTTGCCGCTGCTCCTCCTGGCCTCATCCTTCTCGCGAAGCTTTGCAAGCTTAGCCTTCACAAGCCCGATGTGGCCTTGGGTGCGCTTGTTGTACTTGGTCTTTGAGATCTCCTCTTCAAGGCGCTTGATCTCCTCATCATAACTGGTCATGAACCGATTGGTGGCAGAGCGGTTTTTTAATTGTTGCGGTTTGGATGATTTAGAGTTAATTTTATATAATACGAATCCAAGGAAGAGAGGAAAAGAGGCAAGAAAGGTGCTTAGTAATAAGAGAGGAGCCTATTTTTTCGTGATAGATGCTATCATAGCAGGAGTAGTCCTCATAGCTGCTCTCATGTACATCTTCAACACATACACTTTAGCGCCGGAGCAGGACCCGACCCTAAGGGCTTCTGAGGACTTTCTCAAGTACTTGTCAGGGACCAAGATCAGGGATTATCACAGCGCCCTCGTGACCAACTTCACGCTTGAAGGCAAGATCACAGACCTCGACAACACTCTTCTTGACCAGATCGCAGAATTTTATTACAAGGGCATGTCTGAGGAGATGGATAACCTCACCCAGGAAGTCGTGGACAAGGCAGTCGTGCATGAGCGCAGTGTCTTGTTCTTTTTCAACGGCACTCTCCTGCATAATAGGACGGTCTCCTCGCTTTCAGATACCAAGCTTCTCATAAGCGCCAAGAGGGTCACGTTCCTGCGAGTGAACGAGACCACCATATTCGGGCCTGCGTGGGCAGAGGTGAGGATATGGGTTTAAGCCGATCGCCCATAAAGATGGGGCAGACAGCACGCTTGTTCCTGGGAAAGAAGGGATTCCTAATAACGCTTCTGGCATTGCTCTTGGCCAGCTTCCTAGGGCTCATGTTCTCTGCCAACCTGACCAACCTCCCTGATTACAAGGTGGAGCTGCTCCAGAACAGGGTCACTCTCCTTAACTATTACCTTGAGAGCTTCTTCGATTATGCAGAGAACGTGGCGGTGATAAGCGGCTACATGGGACTCCAAGGAGTGGTGTATGATATTGAAAACAGGAGCAGCTACAATCCGAACTTCATGACCGAATACCCTTTGTGCGTCGCAGTAGGTAACTTGACGCTCACTAGGACGTGCCCTGGGATGAAAGACAAGAGTTTGTCGTTCTTCCTTGAGAACATAAGCGAGTCAGTCATGGAAGAGCTCAAGATCAACTCTAGCTATTTCATAAACAACCTCACTGTCTCGCCAAACGACGACCCCTTCTCGATAAGCCTTAACATCAACCTCACTCTCTACATCGCCGATGCCTTTGCAAAGATCAACTCCACGAGAATATTAAGCGTTAGGATACCGATTGAGGGCGTGCTCGACCCGTTGTATGCTGTCGACGGGTTCTATGACCAGAGGATTGTTGAGTCCGCCATCTCAAAGCGCGAAGGCACTTGGAACAGGTCTGACTTTGAGGAGCTGTACAACAGGCACGAGTACAGGTCAGCGAAGAGGGGCGTGAGCTTTATCAACAGGATACTCGGGAACATAACAAACAGCTCCCTGGGCATAGAGAGCTATGTCAACCATACCCAGGCCAACGTCTCTGAAATCCTGGCCGCTAACACCAATCTCAGCATTGTAGATTATCTCTTCTGGAACAGGACGTCTTTTGACTGCGCTGCCAGAAACCCGGTGTTGATAGTGTACCTCAACGAGTCAGACGTACCTTCAATCCCTGCTTCCAGCCCGACTCCTTTGCCATTGGACACAGACCACTGGGCTGAGTTCAACTTCAGCAGCGGGACGAGCTATACTTGCAGCTAGTAGCTAACCGCCAGGGCAGCGAAGACAAGGTTCTATCGGCCTCATTTTTAAGCTTAAGATTTCCGTGTAGAATTTGCAGGATGCATAAGGGAATCCGGGAAAAAGATTTATAAATGAGCCCTCCTAAGAACGGGTTTGGGAAAAAAAGAGGTTTATAGGGGTAAAGTTTATATACTTAGAACCAAAAGGGATTGATTTAGAATAGATTTGGAATAATTAACATACTAAATCAAAAAGCACTTGAAAAGGGGTGGGCTTTTTGCCGGATGAATTCATAAAGACAGGTGTTGACGACTTATTGGATCTTCTGAAGAGCGTGGATAAGATCCCTCTTAATGAGGCTGCGAAGAAGCTTGGGGTGAGCCAGTCCCTCATCCAGTCATGGGTCGATTTTCTTGTGGAAGAGGAGATCGTTGGCATAGAGTATAAGTTCACAAAGCCTTTGATCTATCTCAACAAGACTCCGCAGGCAAGCGTCGTGAGCGTCAGCGAGGAGGAAGCCACGAACATTGATTTTTTCAAGAACGATTTCTTGAAGAGGGCGGAGGAGAAGAACATCCCGCCCGACAAGGTGCCTTACTTCTGGAAGAACCATGTCAAGGACGTGGCGATCTCCAAGAAGGAGCACTTCTTCAAGGAAGCCAAGCGCCGGCATCTCAATAATATTGACTCGCTATGGGACGAGTACATTAACGCGCTGCTTAATGCTGCGTGACAGGGAATGAGAATTGGATGAAGTCCAATTTATAGAGGCCAACAACATGAGCGTTGATTTCGGAAAGTTTGTAGAACATAACATGGTGGAGTTCCTCGATAAGAAGAGGTCTGAGATAATCGACAAGGCAGAGGCTCTTCGTGAGGAGGAGTTCTCGATGTTCGAGATCACCGAGGACTTCTCAAAGGAGATAGATGAGGCCTTGAAGTCACACGACCTTGCAAGGGCGAAGGAGATATTAGAGGAAGTAAAGAACAAGTACGTCGAGGCGCCCGAAGGCAGCATTAGCAAGAAGAGACTCTACACTATTATGGAGCAGATCTATGAGAGTATCAAGGATTATGAGTCTGGAGGCCAGGGCAAGAGCCTGTTCGAGACCATTCATAATTATGAGGAGAAGGGATTGTTCACCAGGCCTGAGCTTTTCGCAAAGAAGGAAGAGGAAGCATTGGGGATTATCTTGAGCAGCCTGAACCTCAAGGAGAAGGAGCTCGAAGACATCACGAAGAAAGAGAGCATCAGCGCGTCTGACGTTGAGTCGGCTATTGCAATCTATCGGGAGCTCAAGAACCTCGTCGGCAAGATCCCGGCCGACCATTCTGACCTTAGGTCCAAGGCATCTGACCGCGCCCTTGGCTGGTATAGTGCCATCAAGAAGATCAAGGATGACATCGCTTCTCCTGTCGAAAAGGAGAAGGAGAAAACTCCTGAAGAGGAGATCCATGAATTGGAGGACAGGCTTGCAGAGATAAGAATCTTGAAAGAGAACATAATAACGACTCACAAGATGATCAATGAGGCGCTTGATAAGGGCGACTTGGCTGAGAGTGTCAAGCATTACAAGAAGCTCAAGAAGCTTTGCGAGTCTTTCCCTGCAGAGCTCTCTGATGAGAGGATCGCTCTCCTCGCCGATGCTATGACCATCTACGAGAAGGTACAGGCTTTGAAGGATAAGGTCGAAGGTAAGGATGCGACCAGCAGGCCCGGCAAGAGCAAGGAATCAAGGGCGTTGGAGATAATCCCCCCGAAAGATGTCGCCAGTCTTGCGAGTGGCGGATTGTCGACTGATTCGAAGGTGGCAGAGCTGGACAAAGCTGTCGATGAGGCCGTCCACAACATCAATGATCTCGTCTCAAAGAAAGACATCCGTGGGAGTATGAAGGAGTACTTGAAGCTCAAGAAGCTTTGCAGGGATTATCCTCCTGAAAACTCGGCCGAGAGAAAAGCCGCGCTCTCAAAGGGCATGCAGGCTTACCAGAAGATAAAGCAGCTCAGGGGAACCAGGAAGAGTGACATCCACAAGAGGATTCAGGAGAAGAAGGCAAAGGAGCTTCAAAAGATCGAGGATGCCAAGGATGCCTTGGCGGGTGTCGGTGATGGCGAGAGCGCTGAGAAGCTTCACGTGGAGATCACCTTGTCCCATCGTAAGATATCTGACATGCTCGGGAAGAAGGATGTCAGTGGCGCCATGAGGGAGTATCTTAACATGAAGAGGCTTTGCCAAAAGTTCCCGAGGAGCCGTGCGCAGGAGCGCGTCAAGATAATGTCCGAGGCTCTTAACACCTATAACAAGATCCAGAAGGTGAAAAAGGGATTTGTCCATGCGAAGAAGGGAAGCTTTGAGGACTATGAGGATGACTCTGCCCAGTATGACGAGTTCCGCTCAGAGATACTTGACAAGATCGTCCACATAAAGGAGTTCTTGGCGCAGAAGGACACGCCATCTGCTATCCGGACTTATGCTGAGATGAAGCATCTTTTCAATCAGTTCCCTGAAGAGCCGTTTGAGAGGAAGAGGAAGCTGTATGATGACATCATAGGAGCGCATCTTGACATGAACCTGCTTGACAAGGATTTCAAGAACAAGAGCATCATAGACAGCTCTGAGAAGATTAAGGAGATCAAGGACAACCTCGGGGTTGCTGAGGGCCTGATAAAGGAGAAGAGGACTGATGACGCGTCCCACCTCCTTCTCGAGGCCAAGCACAAGATAATAATGCTTCCAAAAGAGGATTTTGATGAGAAGTACACGCTCATGAGGGAAGTTGAGTCTTTGGAGCACAACATCGTGTTTTCGAGGAACTTCGCAGGGCTTGAGAGCAGGCAAGAGGGTTGAAGGAGGTTGATTATGTAGAATGGATCATCCGGCTGAGCAGAAGGAGAGGGATTTGAAGCACGTGACTAGGATCGTGCCTAAGAGGGAGCTTATAGACCGCTACGCCATCACCACGAACAGCATCATGGTCGACATCAGGATCTATTCTGAGGATGAGAAGCCGGTTCCAGAGTACATCGCGTCCATCACTAACATCAGCGACGCAACAAAGATCATCCTTGAGAAGATCAGGCAGGAGTTCATATCCAAGATGAGCTTGACGGAGATCGAGAACCTCGAGCAGAACGAGCTGTTGAACGTGAAGGAGCGTTTCAAGGACGAGATCAGGAAGCTCATCCAGACTTATTTTGCCAAGGCGGATGAGAACACGACCAACATGCTCATAAACTACCTCTTGCAGGAGAACCTTGGGCTTGGAAAGGTGGAAATCCTGCTGCAGGACCCCTCTCTTGAAGAGATCGTCATCAACAACCACAAGGAGCCCGTGTGGGTCTACCATAAGAAGCATGGCTGGCTCATCACGAATATAAAGATCGTAAGCGAGGCAAGGATCAGACACTTGGCCTCAATCATTGGAAGGGATATTGGAAAGGAGATCACCAACCTCAATCCCTTGATGGACGCTCACTTGATGACAGGCGATAGGGTCAACGCAACGCTCTCTCCGATAAGCACTAAGGGCCATACAATCACCATTAGGAAGTTCGCCCAGGACCCTTGGACTATTACCAAGTTCCTGAAGGAGAATGTAATAACCTATGAGGCAGCGGCTTTCATCTGGCTCGCGGTGCAGAACGAGCTTAGCGTGATCATCAGCGGCGGGACTGGAAGCGGAAAGACGAGCATGCTGAACGTCATCAGCAACTTCTTCCCTCCGAACCAGAGGATAATAAGCATTGAGGACACTAGGGAGCTGACGCTTGCAGAGCAGCTGCACTGGGTCCCTATGGAGACCAGGCTTCCAAACCCTGAGGGAAAGGGGGGAGTTACCATGCTTGACCTCTTGGTGAACAGCCTCAGGATGAGACCTGACAGGATCCTTGTGGGAGAAATCAGGCGTAAGGCAGAGGCTGAAGTGCTGCTTGAGGCCATGCACACGGGCCACTCGGTCTACGCAACGCTCCACGCCAACAATTCTGAGGAGGTCGTGACCCGTCTCACCAACCCCCCTATAGAGATTCCCAAGCCTATGATTGCTTCTCTTGGGCTCGTAGTGATCCAGAATAGAAATAGGAGGACTGGCAAGAGGAGAACTCTCCAGCTTGCAGAGATAACCCCGACAGGAGACCCTGAGATATTGATGAGGCTCAACATTGCAAAGGACAAGCTTGAGGACGTGAAGAAGTCTAAGCATGTCATGGACAGGATCGAGCTCTACACCGGCATGAGGGAAGATGAGGTCATGAATGACCTGCGCGAGAAGGTGCGCATCCTTAAGTGGATCGTGAAGAGGAACATCTCGGACGTCAACAGGCTGGGAATCATCATGACTCAATATTATACAGGCACGTTGAAGATGGACTGACAGGGCCGATGGGTCTGTGTCCTTCACCCCTATAAATGCAAATACTATAAAAATACTATAAATAATGTAAGTGTAAATAATATAAATACTATATAAATACTCGCGAGGATTTTAGGAATGCCTAAGAATGATGGAAATGCAAAGCTCAAGAAAAAGCTTAGGATCGCGGGCATCAATCAGAGCCCGAAGAAGTACATGCAGAAAGTGATCCAAAGCGCCGTAATCGTTGGTATATTCATGGGGGCCGCGTCTTTCTTTATCATCTCGAAGAACAGCATGCCGTTCGCCCTCGTGTTCGTCGTCGGTTTCGTGTTTTTCTTCATGACTTATCTCATGCTCCTGAAGAGCGTGGATGGCAAGATCGCGAAGAGGGCCAAGAGCATTGATAAAGACGTCGTATTCGCAGGCAGGTTCCTTCTCATCAAGCTTAACTCAGGGAAGCCTTTGGTGAGCTCGATAATCGAGGCTAGCCAGAGTTATGGCGTCGCGAGCCATTATTTCAAGGAGATTGTTAGGAACATAGAGCTTGGCACTCCTATAGAGGAGGCGTTGGGGGACGCGATGGACTATTGCCCCTCCGCCAAGATGAAGAGGGTGCTTTTTCAGATCAACAGCGCGCTTCGCGCAGGGGTGGATGCGACGAAAAACTTGGAGGCGGTCCTGGAGGAATTGACGCACGACCAGCTGGTCGAGATCCAGAGGTACGGCAAGAAGCTTAGCGGCCTGACGTTGTTCTACATGCTCGGGGCCGTTGTCCTGCCAAGCCTCGGAATGACCATGTTCATAGTCGTGGCGAGTCTCGTCTCGCTCTCAGTCCCCGCATCCATATTCATCTCAATACTATTTTTCCTACTATTATTAGAGCTCATTTTCGTGAGCATGTTCCTGACTATTAGGCCGAGCGTTAACCTATGACCGAACTATGAGCTAGGAGATAGGACGCGTATTATACTGTTGATAATAAGATAAGACAATGAATAAGACAAAATAAGACCATGGCAGACCTTAAGTTTTTAGAGGAATTCGGAAAGGCATTCATCCCGAAGAAGATCAGGCCTCGGCTTCGAGAATACCTTAACAAGGCAGGCATAGATGAGACTCCATACAAGTTCTTCGGCGCGCTCTTCCTGATCACGGCCGTGATAACCTACTTCCTCTACCTGTTTATGGTGTATCCTGAGATAAAGGACTACGCGCCGCTGCAGCTTTTTGCAGTGACGTTCATCGCTTGGTTCTCGATCCAGATCCTGAGCATCGTCCTTGTCAACCTCATAGTTTATTTCTTCCTGAATCTGCAGATATATAGGAGGACAAAGCTCATGGAAGACCTTCTTCCGGATTACCTGGCGCTGGTCTCCACTAACCTTAAGGGCGGGATGAGCTTTGAGAAGTCTCTTTGGGCCGCCATCAAGTCAGACTTCGGAATACTCGCTAAGGAGATAGGCATTGTCAGCAAGAAGGTCGCGACCGGGAATGATGTGTCAGAGGCCTTGACAGAGTTTGGGAAGAAATATGATTCTCCTCTCCTTAGAAGGAGCATCGACCTTATCAAGAGCGAACTCACAAGCGGAGGGCGCGTGGCAGATGTTCTTGACAGCTTGGTAGGTGTCCTACGGAAGACTCGCGAGCTCAAGAAGGAGATGGCGGCGACGGCGTTGGCTTACATGATCTTCATGAGCGTCATCGTGCTCGCGGTCACGCCCGCCTTGTTCGCCCTCTCAAAGCAGCTCTTGACTATACTTTTGAGCATCGGAACCAAGATCGGCGCTAGCCTGCAGGCTGGAACCACGATGTTCGCCTTCAACACGCCCGACATCAACCCTTCGGACTTCAACAACTTCGCCATCGGAGCCATCGGCATGATCGCGGTCTTCACTTCGATAATAATAAGCATCATAGAGAAGGGAGACATCAAGGGCGGGGTCAAGTACATTCCCATGTTCCTTCTGACATCGATAATACTTTACATCATATTCGAGCTGATACTGAACTCCATTATGAGCGGACTCGTGCTGACGTGAGAGGCTGAAAGGCCGACTAGCGCAGTCTGACTGACCTGCACGCGAAGGCTCTAGACTCGGCCAAACAAGACTCTTCTGGATCAGTACGGAGCGCGGCCAGGAGATTCTGGACGCACCCAATTGATTCAAAAGATTTATATAGTATCGGCACGGGAGATTTTTTTGTTAGGGGTGGTACATAGATGAAGAAGACGACGGTGATTGTATTTTCAGTAATCTCGATTATCCTGCTGACAGGCATAAGCCTTGCAGCAACGCTCGTCCTGCAGACGAAGAATTCTGATTTCAGGAATGATCCTGATTTTTACAGGAGCCTTGCAGACGAGCTCGCTAAGCAGGGCAGCATCCCTGAGGCGATCAGTGCTTATGAGATGTGCCTCGAACTGAAGGAGGATTACGAGGTCAGGAACAACCTCGCAGTATTATATTATAGGATTATGGACTATGACAATGCCATGAGGAACCTGAGGATCCTGGTAGAGTTCGATCCTTCCAACCCGTCTTACCATTACGACCTTGCAGTAAACCTCGTCGACAAGTTCAGGAACACGGAAGACAAGCATCTTGAAGACCTTTACGAGGCCCTCTCTGAATACGAGGTCTCTGAAGAGTTGAGCCCTGGCTTCCAGAACGCCAAGAGCAACGCCGCTATCATAAGCAAGGTATTGTCTGAAGTGTAAACTACCCGCGCTAAAGCGCGGAGCGTTAGCGTGGTAGGTTTGCGAAGAGGCGAAGCCTCTCGCACAAAGGAGCTTTGCTCCTTTTGGCTCAAAAATTAGCCGCGCTTCATCCATAAGCTAAAGCACATGGCTTTTGCGCGCTAATTTTTGTTGTAAAGCGTGTAACGCAATAGTAAGGATTCAGATTTTTGCAATGCAAACTTTTTTAAACACTGATTCTGATGAATAAATATGAGGTGATATCATGGCTTTATTCAAGGCTTATGATGCGAAAGTCGAAGTCAATGGAGAGACAGTGCTCTCAGTCGTGAAAGGCATGGGCAGCATGGAGAAGATGGGAATGGAGATTCTGGTCGCCCACGGGATTAACAACCCAAAACCCGGCATGTGGTATTCCCAACAGTCATGGCTTGATGCCTTTAAGTACATCGCCAACAAGATAGGCGCTTCAACCCTAAAGAGCATTGGAAAGGCAATCCCGGAGAATGCTCAGTGGCCTCCAAGCGTGAACAACGTAGAGACGGCCTTGGCCTCCATAGACGTGGCTTATCACATGAATCACAGGATTGGCTTGAAAGAGCTCTTTGATGCGCGCACAGGCCAAATGACTGAGGGTATCGGCCATTATGCTTTTGAAAAGACAGGGGATCGCAGTGCAAAGGTAGTCTGTGATAATCCTTATCCTGATCCTTTTGACCAAGGGATAATAGAGTCAGCTGCAAAGAAGTTCGCCCAAACAGGCGAGATTGTCATCGTCAAGATTGATGAGATGGCCGGCACCAGGACGAAGGGCAGAGATAAGACCACTTTTCTTATCACTTGGTAAATCAGCAAATCGGGTTCAACAGGTAGAATAAACTGGTAGAATATTCAGGCATTAGAAACCCTTGTAATCCTTAGCAATCTCGAACAGTTGCAAGAATTGCTTCCTAACAAGGGCATCTTCCTGAGAAGGGCCATAAGCACATGATTCAAGAGTGTGCATAATCTCAGGATTACCTCCAAAGCAGGAGGCCAAGGCATCTGCTGATCTTGCCAGAGCTCGAAACGTTGACCGACCAAGCAGATTCAGCATCCACTCTTTTTTCAAGCGCGGCGCAAAGGATGCCCGGACCCGGTCACAGGCCAGAAGGTCATCGTCTAGCATTCGGCCGCTGATAGCCTCAAATTTATCCCTCGCTTCATAAGGTATGAGTGGGACTGTCCCTGCCTCTCCGTCTTTCTCTGGAAGAACGTAGGCCGGAACCCCTTTTGAATTTGTTTGAAGACCATAAAAATTCAAGAGCAGCTCTTGTGCACTTTTCTCTCTTTCAAATAATGCTGATTTTTTTGTAACCTTTTCTTCTAGCATCGCACTTCCCCTCCCCAAAACCATAATTAAACATAATACTTAATAAGACTGTAAGACAGGGTGAAGATCTTGAAATTTAAATATGTTTGTAATTAAATATGTTTGTAAAGATAATTGTAAAGTAAAGATAATTATGGATAATTATGATAAAGATAATTATGAATTACTGTAGAGATGATGGCAAAATTTGGAAGAAAGAAGTGCATCGGCTTCGGTTTACTGCTTGCCGTTGCTTGAAAGAATGGTCTTTAAGATTCCTTGATTTCCCTTCCATTCAAGGGCTTCCTTGAGAACCTGCCCTATCGTCTCAACAGGAACGATCTTAATCTTTGACAGCCTATCCTTGTCGATCACGATATCTTGCAGGTTGCTCTTGGGAACAAGGACTTTTGTAAGGCCAGCATCTATAGCAGCATCCACTTTCGAGGACACCCCGCCTATGGGAAGGACTTCTCCGCGCACGCTCAAGCTTCCGGTCATGGCGATGTCCTGCTTGATAGGTATCTTCTTCAGGGCTGATATGATGCTCGTAGCGACTGCAATGGATGCAGAGTCTCCCTCGACTCCCTCGTACGTTTGCAGGAACTGGACGTAGATGTCATACTTTCCCTTGATGTCCTCTCCGAAGTAACGTTTGATGATGGCTGAGACATTGGTCACGGCCTCTTTTGCTATCTCTCCCAGCTTTCCAGTCGCGATTATGCTGTGCTCCTTCCCGCCAGGCGTTATCTCAGCCTCGATAGGCAGGATGATTCCTGAGTAACTGCTGCCGCCTCCTATGACAGCCAAGCCGTTCACGCGCCCGACCTTTGTTCCCTTGGTGACTATGACCTCGTATTCCTTCTTGCGCTCAATGTACTTGTCAGCCATCTGCTCTTCAAGGCTTCGCGCAGTCTTCTTGGCCTTCAATATGTGCTTCTTCTCTACGACCTTAGCCCCTTCCTCAGATGCAATGTCTCCGGCCGCGCGTATCAAGCCACCAAGCTCCCTGAACCTGAGCGTAAGGTGACCTTTCCTGTTTGCCCTCCTCCTGGCTTCCTCCACGATGTAAAGCACAGCCTCTTTTGAGAAGTGAGGGATCTTCTTGTCCTTGACCACTTCCTGGGCCACGAACTGGGCGATCTTCAACCTGTTGGTCTCGTCATCAGGCATGGTGTCCTTCATGTAGATCTCATAACCATAACCACGTATCCTGCTCCTGAGAGCAGGGTGCATATCCTTGATCGTTTCAGCGTTGCCAGCAGCGACGAGTATGAACTTGCAAGGAACCGCTTCTGTCCTCACCATGGCGCCGGCGCTCCTCTCGCTCTGCCCCGTTATAGAGTACTTTCCTTCCTGCACCGCAGTCAAAAGCTCCTGCTGGGTGTGCGGCTGGAGTGTCGCAATCTCGTCGACAAACAAGACCCCCATATGAGCCTTGTGGATCATGCCGGCGACAATCCTCTCATGCGCAGGCGTACCCAGTCCTCCTGACTGGAACGGGTCGTGTAGCACGTCACCAAGGAGCGCGCCAGCATGTGCTCCGGTTGCATCAAGGAAAGGCGCGTGCTCTTTCCTGAAATTATCAACTACAAGCTTCGGAGCACTTCCCTTGTCCATGCGGTTCATCTTTGCGCCAAAGCTCATGAAGAACATGAAAGCCACGAGGAAGAACATTCCTCCGAGGAACATGCTCACGAAGATTATCGCGCCCACTGTGTGGCCATACTGCGTAGAGTAATGGTCGAACGCCCACCAAGGCGCGATCATAGCGATTAACAAGAGCACGAACATGATGATGTTCTGGAACTTCAACCCGCCTGCCGCCTGCATCCTGCCCTTTGATATGACTTCGCGGCCAGTGCCTGCAGGATAGCTCCTGATGAGCGGCATGTTCTCATCGTTAGGGTTGGCAAACGCTAAGACGTCCACTAGCTTCTCTTTCGGCAAGAGTTCTGCCAAGGCCATTCCCAGCATGCTCTTTCCAGTGCCAGGCTCCCCTATGAGGAGGACGTGCCTTCGCTGGCGGCTAGCCTTCATTATCAGGTTGACTGCGTCTTCCTGGCCCACCACCTGATCGATGATCCTCTTCGAGGTCTTGATATCTGCAGTGGTCTTGAACTTGAACTCATCCTTCATGAGCATTTGAAATGAAAGGTGGTTTATAAAGGTTGTCTTGAAGGGGGTTGCGTCCGGAAAGGCCGCACTGCGCAGTCTGGCAATTGAACAGGCAAAGGCTCTAGACTCGGTCAAACAGGATTGTTCTGGATCAGTACTGCGCGCGGCCAAGAGATTCGGGACGCACTCTTAAAAGAGAGAAACATTTATTAATGAATTGTGCCAAAAAACCTCGTATGAGGTTAAATCGGGTGGTGAGCAGCCAGTCTCTTGCATCAGTCTTTATCATGATGGCTTTATTGTCCTCCTTCTTGCTGTCGGCAAGCCTTGTCTCGGCCCTGAGCTGCAAGTATGACAGCGACTGCCCCTCCCTGCTCTGCATGTATAACAAGTGCTGCGAGCCTTGGAAGACGAGCTGCGACGGCAACTACATCTTCCAGCATTACACAAATTGCAACGGGAGAGACACGACTTACTGCCCTAATGGATGCCAGTGGGTTAATGAGTACACTGCCCAGTGCAAGGCAACTACTTCTAGCTGTTCTTTCGAGGACTGTAACATAGGGCATTATCTGTGCAACTTGGAGCCTCCGAGCAAGACTTACACTGTTCCCAGCGGGAAGACGTGCACTTACACCGGCATCATCAGGCAGAGCGAGTCCATAAACCAGTTCCCACCCACGTTCACTATCAGGGGCAACGGATGCAACAAGGACATCCAGTTTCCAGGATGCGACCCTGTAAGCTACAGCGTCACGTGCAATCCAGGAACTGTAACCTTCGCCGCTAATGACAGCGCTTACTTCACAGTGACTGAGAGCTGCACTGGAGGCACTAACAGCTGTCCTTTTGGAGACTGCAACATGTGGCAGAACGGGGGGAACGGTCAGGGTTGCCAGGACAAGAGCTACACCGTGCCCGCAGGCCAGAGTTGCACGTTCACAGGGACCATAAGGCAGAGTTCCAGCATCAACAAGTTCCCTCCTATTTTCAAGGTCAGGGGAAACGGGTGCAGCGTGGACGTCCCATTCCCAGGATGCGACGTATTTAATTGGCAGGCGACGTGCGGTGCCGGCACAGTCACATTCTCATCTGATGACAGCGCGTATTATACAAGGACTGAGAGCTGCACTTCAAACCCTTACTGCGGAGACGGAAAGATTGATCCCGGCGAGGAGTGCGAGTATAATTCTCAGTGCAGCGACGGAAACCCTAACACGCAGGATACTTGCGTGAACTGCCAGTGCCAGCACACGAGCATTCCTTACTGTGGGGATGGCAATGTTGATCCTGGAGAGGAGTGCGAGGCAGACATCCACTGCAACGACAACAATCCCAGCACGCTTGATTATTGCGCGGGTTGCGTATGCTATCATGAGGATACGAGCTTTTGCGGCGACGGAAACATCGACCCTGGAGAGGAGTGCGAGCTTCCGACCACAAACAACAATCCCAACTGCGTCCAGACACCGACGACAGAATGCCAGGGGCCAAGGAGAGGCGTAAGGGATGCTTATGGATATTGTGGCCTTTCATGCAGCTGTATTGATGACGCATTCGCTTATGCGTGCGTAGCAGGATCATGCGGCGCTGAGTGCGATTCAAACAGCGATTGCAACGATGATGATCCTGGAACTATGGATGCGTGCAATAACCAGTGCGCGTGCGAGCATATTGACATTCCTTACTGTGGGGACGGCGACATTGACCCTGGAGAGCAGTGCGAAGATTCTGAGGACTGCGGTCCTGGGCAAGTATGTTCTGACTGCTGGTGCCACACAGGGCCTTATTGCGGGGACGGCAACCGGGACGAGGGCGAGGAGTGCGATTACGGAGTCGCGGTGAACGGCATACCTTGCGTCCCTCCGCTTAACGGCAGCTGCACATACTGCACTGACGAGTGCGAATGGAGAAACCTTACAGGAGGCGGCTGCGGCAATGGAATCGTGGAGTATGGGGAGCAGTGCGATGCCGGGGACCTTAACGGCAACATCTGCGAGCCTTTGTGCGATGACTTCTGCGCGTATTGTGACAGTACCTGCCAGGTGAACTACGTCGACGGACCGCCATGCTACACGCCGTGTGATAATTGCACGCCCACGCCAGAACCTCCAAGCTATCCTTGCTATACTGGGAACTGCCCCATTCCTTATTACATCGGCTACACTCCAAGAGTCAGGGCGAGCATCTGCGGGGACGGCATAATAGGGATTGGTGAGGAGTGCGATGACGGTTATGATAATGGAATCGCCTGCAGCCCCGCGTGCAACGGCGCGTGCACTTATTGTGACGCCAACTGCCACAAGGTCGTGCTTGACGGCTCTCCTTGCGTCAGGACTGCAAGGCCTTGGGACGTAGGATCGACGAATCCTTGCAGAAAAGTGGCTTATCCAATTTATCAGGCAAAGCTTGATATTGTCTGCGACTCCTTCGGCCGGGATGTAACCCGCGAAGTGAACCTTAGCGATAACTTGTATGCAGTCCAGGAAGCCTGCAACATGGATGCCAGCAACATATACCTTGACTTCATGGGGATTGTTCCCGGAGCCATTAGTAACATCAGCCTAGTGCTCGAGCATCGCGAGAAGAACGCGCACCTGAGGGTTGAATATTTGAAAGGAGATAGTTGGCTGCACCAGTGCAGCTTGGCAGCCGCGGCAAAGGACACGAGGGATGAGTGCGTGATAAAACTCGAGGACATCGAGGACTTCTACAAGATACCGTTGAAGGTTAGGGTCCTTAGGTCGGGCAACGACGCGTCTGAATCCTTGGACCAGGCTTATCTTGAGGTGGAATACTGCCCCACGTCCATGAATTGCGGTGACGGCGTGATTGGCACCGGAGAGGAGTGCGACGACGGCAACCTCCTGAATGGCGATGGCTGCAGCGAGTTCTGCACTCGGGAGATACTCATGTGCGGAAACTGGGGTGCTTGCGTCGAAGGGAAGCAGACCCAGACATGTTTCTATGGCGACTCAGTGAGGGTGAATGTCAGGGGATGCGGGAACGTGTTCTTCTTCGAGAACTTCCTCATAATCCTGCTGATAGTCCTGCTTGCACTGCTCATACTTTTCTTCCTGTTCTTCCCTGCATTCTACATGGCAGCCAGGAAGAGGAAAGAGGAAGAGCGTAGAAAAAGAGAGTGATCATGACGAGCAAGCCAAGCACCATCAGAAGTATAAACATAACAACCAGACCTTGATCGTATTCATGATGTATCTTGATGCTTACCTTATCATGAGACAATACGCGTCGTAGCCAAAATATTCCTATGATTTGATTGCGAGCTTGATGACGACGGCTCAGCCATCAATCTGCTCTATCTGTCCGGACTCTCCGCAGTAGAAGTAGCTCTTCCTGATCTTGCGCTCTTTTCTCAGCAACCTCTTCACTTTCATGAGCTGCTTCTTGGCCTTGACGATGCGATGGCTGCACTTCACCTCGTACGCGTCGCACTCCTCGCCCTTGAAGGCAAGGACGTCTATCTCTGCGACGAGGCTTCGCTTGTTAGGGGAATGCCTCTTCCTCTTCGAGGACGTGCGCTTGGCATAGAGCGGTATGTTCCGGAGAATGACGTCGTAGCGAGGCTCAATGCGCCGGCAGAGGGCCTCGACGTATTGGTCGTGCTTGTTTGGCTCGTCTATTTTAACCGCACCGCCTTTTATGGTATCATCTCTGGTGGAGGTTGCTTTTAAAGATTTCGCACTACAGCACTGCAGGGATGACTACATCCCCAGTAGCAGTATCGCCGCGATCGACAAGGCAATCCCCCATACAGTCTTCCACGTCAGCTTCTCCCTGTAGATGATGATCGAGAGTATGATTGCGATGACGAACGAGAGGCTGGTCAGGGCTGCGACGAGCGAGAGCGGCCCTTTCTCGAAGGCTTGGAGTACGAAGTAGAATCCCAGGAAGTTCACTATGCCTATCCCGACACCTATCGCCACCGCATTAGCATGGTTTGGGTTCTCTTTCTTTGTCTGCAGCTTCTTCCGCAGGCCAAGCGAGAAGAACGTGTTCATGTAATTGGTGGTGGCCATGTAAGCGAGCTTGTTGATGGCGAGCGCTGCAAATTTCTGTATTATCGTCGAGACCGCGCCTGAGAATATGGCGATTATCGCGAGCGCGAGTCCGAGCCCGTATCTCTTGTCTGTCGCGCCCGCCGCCTTATCGTATCTGGTGAGCAGGTACACGGCCATTATCGCTACGAGTATGCCTATCGCTTGGTATGGTGAGAGCTTGTCCTTGAAGTATACCAGAGAGAATATGACGACGAACACAGTGCTCATCCTCACTAATGGGAAGGATATGCTTGCAGGGATGTGCTTCAGGGATTCCATCCTTGTTATCGTGGTGAGCAGGAATATCACCGCGTTCACGAGCGAGAAGATTATCATCAGAGGCCAGTCGACCACGCTCTCTTGCAGGAACAGGAACATTGTGGTCGCGAGCACTCCTACGGTGAGCATGAACGTGAAGCTGACCCAAGCCGTGTTGCACCTCTTCTCAGCAGCCACCTTGTAGAGGAAATACTGCATCCCGTAGCAGAAGAGCACTATCAATGACAGCCAGTACCAATCCATGATGATTGAGGGTCCCGGAGCTTATTTGAATCTTGTTCTTGTCTCCGGATGAGGGTCAGTTTCATCTCAAGCATCATTTTTTTAAACTCCTGTCTCCTTCTTGTTTTCATGAAGTTTTACCTCTCATCATACAAGATCGGAAACAAGGGCCCTGACTTGGTCAGGCTTCTTGGAAAAAACAAGCACATAGGCTACATCCCGAATGCGTGCGATTACACTAACGCCAACCTGGAAAAGAAGAATGCCGGCGAGAAGGCGGACATGGAATCTCTTGAGATGCTTGGATTAGAGGTCGAATATCTTGACCTTAAGGTTTATTTCGGCAAGACTGATGAGCTCCGTGAGAAGATAAGGATGTTGGGAGGGGTCTTTGTCAGGGGCGGAAACACCTTTATCTTGCGACAAGCCATGAGGCTCAGTGGCTTTGAGATCATTTTCAAGGAGCTTCTAAAGAGGGATGAGTTCGTCTATGCAGGATACAGCGCGGGGATCTGCGTGTTGGCTCCTGATTTCAAGGGCATACAGACAGTTGATGATCCAAAGGATATGCCTTATGATGGGATGAAGGAGACGATCTGGGAAGGCCTTGGATTCCTAAACTACATGATATTGCCCCATTACAGATCAGACCATCCAGAATCGGCGGCTGTAGAACTGGAAGTGAAGTTTTGCAGGAAGAACAGGATTCCTTTCAAGACCATGCGGGATGGGGAAGTGATGATAATAGAATGAAGCTAGCAGTCCTCTTTTCGGGCGGTAAGGATTCGACTCTTGCCTTGAAGTACGCAAGGGATGGCGATAAGTCTGGCCCTGGCGACTCTGTAGTGTGTCTCATCAGCCTGATCTCTAAGAATCCTGAGAGCTTCATGTTCCACACGCCTAACATCTCGCTTACTAAGCTGCAGGCTGAAGCGATAGGGCTCCCCCTTATCGAGCAGGAGACGATGGGGGAAAAGGAGAAAGAGCTTGAGGACTTGAAGAGAGCAATTGAGAGGGCGAAGGTTGAGTTCGGGGCGGAGGGCATCGTCACCGGCGCTGTCGAGTCTGTC
>JAFGBP010000040.1 GCA_016933095.1 Candidatus Woesearchaeota archaeon
GATATAGATTGGATACTGCAAGAACAACCAGGATGGCAAAAACGGAAACAACGGCAACAACGCCAGCGGCAATAACATCAGAAGACGTGGCAAGGGCAAGCCAAGTGCTAAAAGGGGTCGTAAAGAAGACTCTCCTGCAGCGCAACGAGATGCTCTCCGCGAGGTACAAGGCGAACATCTACCTGAAATTCGAGAACGAGCAGCCGATCCGCTCTTATAAGCTCAGAGGCGCTTATAACCTGATTGCAGGGCTCTCAGAAGAAGAGAAGAGGGGAGGGATCGTGGCGGCTAGCGCAGGCAACCATTCCCAGGCAGTCGCATACAGCTGCAACGCATTGAAGATCAAGGCAACGATATTCATGCCTAAGACCACGCCGCCTCAGAAGGTCCAGAGCACCGAGCGGTTCGGGAACGGATACGTGAAGGTCGTGCTTGAAGGAGATGACTTTGACAGCGCATACGCCTCCTCGCTCGACTACCTCAAGGAGAATGGGGGCACTTACGTTCACCCGTTCAACGATCCTCGTATCATGGCAGGTCAAGGCACCATTGCAAAGGAGGTGCTAGAGCAGTTCCCTTCAGATGAGAACATAGATTATCTTCTGGTCCCGATTGGAGGTGGTGGGCTCATTTCAGGGGTCGGTAGCTACTTCAAGGCCTTGAGCCCGAAGACAAATCTCATTGGAGTCGAGCCTGAAGAGGCTCCTGCAATGCATGACTCCCTTATGGAGGGAAAACTCGTCTCTCTGCTAGAGTTCTCCCACTTCGTAGATGGCGCTGCTGTGAAGCAGGTAGGAGAGAATGCCTTTGCCATCGCAAAGGAGCTAGGTTATCCTGTCGAACTCGTCCCTGAAGGTAGGGTATGCACTTCAGTGATAGAACTCTATAGGCAAGGCATCGTGGCAGAGCTTGCAGGAGCGCTCTCAGTTGCTGCCTTGGAGAACCTGCAAGAGGAGATTAGGGGGAAGAACGTCGTTTGCATCCTAAGTGGGGGCAACAACGACTTTGATCGCCTGCCGGAGATCAGGGAGCGCTCGCTCATGCATGAGGGCCTCAAGCATTACTTCATAATCGAGTTTCCACAGAGGCCAGGAGCCCTTCGTGAGTTCTTGGATAACGCTTTGGGTCCTGATGATGACATTGCAAGGTTCGAGTACACCAAGAAGACCGCTGCCGAGACAGGTCCTGCGCTTGTTGGCATCTCTTTCAAGAGAAAAGAGGATTACTTGCCTTTTGTCTCCAGGATGAAGGAAGTCGGGTTCACTTTCGAGCACCTGAACGAGAATGGGATGTTCCTCAAGTATTTCCTTTAGGGATGTTGCTAGTGCCGCCTTGCGAAGTCTTCGGTTTAAGGAGCGGATTGTGAAGACTCGGTTTGATATGCTGTTCGTATGCGGACGGAGCGCGGCACGCTTTCACACAAATCAAAAAATTAATAAATCATCCTTTCCAAGAAGCGGTCTATGAAGAAGCTTCGGAAACTGGAAGTCATATCCTTGCTCTTTGTAGTGCTGACTTTCCTGTTCGCCTTTGCCTTCTACCCTGACATGCCTGATTACATGGCGAGCCACTGGGATGCGCAGGGTGTCGTTAACGGCTACATGCCAAAGGCCTGCGCGTTGTTCCTTCTTCCAGTGTTGTCTTTGGTCGTATTCCTGCTGTTCATGTTCTTTTCAAGGGCCGACCCTATGAATGAGAACATAAAGAAGTTCATCCAGCACTACGACTTGCTGTCGACTGTAGTCACTGCCTTCATATTCTACATCTTTGTCCTGATACTCGCCTGGAACAAGGGCTTCAGGTTTGACTTCGTGGTCTTCCTGGTGCCGGCTCTTAGCATACTCTTCTACTTCCTTGGCGTCGTCGTCTCGAAGTCTAAGAGGAATTATACGATGGGGATCAGGACTCCCTGGACTTTGCAGAGCGACAAGGTCTGGGATGAGACGCACAGGATCGGCGGCAGGCTCTTCAAGATGTGCGCTATCATCTCATTGTTCGGAGTCTTGTTACCCATAATGGCTGTTTGGCTGCTCCTGGCCCCACTTCTCTTCACCATCATATTTATCGTGTTCTATTCTTACCACGTCTACAAGAAGGTAGAGCTGAAGTCAAGAGTCTTAAGGTACGTGCCAATCCCTGCGAAGCCTGCTGCAAGGAGGGTAAAGAAAACCGTAAAGAAGAAACGCTAATCTTATCCAGGCATTCTCCTGTTCTTATACTGGCTCAGGGAAGGGCAAGTCCTGGCTCTGGCAGCCGCCGCGCCTGCTGAAGAGAGGGCACTTAGTCGTTTTCGCTTCTTTTTCATCGCTCATCCTTGCCAAGAAATCAAGATAATTTAAAAAATTTTCATCCGATGCATATTCTATAAGGTGTCCTGCCGTTCATTTCTGATTCGGCGACTTATCACCTCTGGCGCTTCGCGCGCTATGATGCATGAAGCTCCTTCCGTGGCCGTCCATTAATAAGCTTTTTGAAAAAATGGATGACTGACTAGTTATGCCGTGGCCTTTCTCCTAGATCTGAGGACCGGAGCGTGATCCGCCGTCGACATGGCTCGAGTTGTTGGCGCCAAGGGAGCTGGAGATGAATACACTGCATGGTCTATCTCTTCGATGCTGCTCCTGGGCATATTGAGCTCTAATTCTCCCTTATGCCACTTGTCATTGGAAGGATTATAGACAAGCCGGATGCCATACTCCTCCTCAGGGATGTTTATGCTGAGCGCGACAGTGTTGTCAATCAGCATTATCCCCACCTGCCTCTTCCTGTCGTTGGCAAGCTTCCGCATGGTGCTCACGACGTTCTCTTCGCTGTATATTCCGGATGCTGAGTATTTGTGCTTTCCAGGGAACTGCTTGTGCAGGAGCCGGACAATTTGTACTTGGCCTCGGTCCATCCCTGAATACGCGAAGTAGACTTCGTCGTTCTGTCCTATAGTCTTTTTGATCTGAGAGACTACCTTCTCGTCGAGGCGGTCAGGCCTTATCATGTATATCTCATCAGGCATCTTCCTGACCATGGCCTCAAGCTCCTCGATCTTCGTCTGGCATGCTTCGACGATGTTATTGTACTGCTTCTTCTTCCTGCTTAAGTATTTCTCCCAGGATTTGCACTCACTTGTGACTCCTACAATCACTGTATTTGCTATTATTCCCAAGAAACTTCCAAAACCTGTGGCTCCCAATACATCAGCTGGACTTGCTCCGGAAAGCTTGGCAATGGTGTATGTGGCACCAGCGATGATGGCCTCTCCAGCCAAGAAATTCAAGGTGTAATATAGGTTTGGGCTCATCCTGTCATAATGATCATATTTTTTCTGCGAGGATTCAAGCTTCTTCTGCGTCGCAAGAAGCTTTGCTTCTTCTTCAGAAAAGTCTTCTTGGCCCGTGATTATGTCCTCCAGGTCGTTCTTGTACTTCAGTTCCTTGTTTTTGGCTGTTTTTCCGATCATTTTTATCGCCTTCTTGTCTTTTTTTTGTCTTTCTTGCTCTTGATCTCTTATCGTTCATTGGCACTATATAAGCACCTATCATATATGTATGTTGGCTCGTGCTTTTTTGTCATTCTGAAAAGAAATCATGCTCTGGAATCTTGGGGTTTATACGTCTTATGATGGATTTTATGAAAAGAAGAAGATGAAGAATGTAAAGAATTTCAGTCTTCTTTGCTCGTGCAAGGCCGGATCACTTGCCTTGCTTTATAGCCGCGTGCGCAGCCGCGAGCCTTGCGATAGGAACCCTGAAGGGTGAGCAGCTCACGTAGTTGAGGCCTATCTTGTGGCAGAACTCGACCGAGCTTGGCTCTCCGCCGTGCTCTCCGCAGATGCCGCACTTGAGCTTTTCCTTGACGCTCCTTCCGTGCTTGATCGCGATCTTCATCAAGGATCCTACTCCGTCCTGGTCGATTGCCTGGAAAGGGTCCTTAGCGTAGATCCCCATGTCGACGTATGACGGCAGGAACTTGCCGGCGTCGTCACGCGACAGGCCGAGTCCCATCTGGGTCAGGTCGTTCGTGCCGAAGCTGAAGAACTCTGCTTCCTTCGCGATCTCGTCAGCCGTGAGCGCTGCTCTTGGCACTTCTATCATGGTCCCGACTGTGTACTTGATGTCCTTTCCGGACTCCTTCATCACCTCATCGGCGACCCTGACAATGACTTCCTTCTGGAGCGCCAGCTCTTTCACGTGGCCTACGAGAGGCACCATGACTTCTGGCTCTACGTCTACGCCCTTGTTGGCGCACTGGACCGCGGCCTCGAAGATGGCTCGTGTCTGCATCTCTGTAATCTCAGGGAAGATTATCCCAAGCCTGCACCCCCTGTGTCCCAGCATTGGGTTGAACTCGTGGAGTTCCTCGACCTTTGATTTCAGCTTCTCGAAGTCGACCTTCATCTCCTTCGAGAGCTCCTTTATGTCCTCTTCTTCGTGGGGCAGGAACTCGTGGAGTGGAGGGTCAAGCAGCCTGATGGTGACCGGCAGGCCTTTCATCTCTGTGAACAATCCTTCAAAATCTTCTCTTTGCATCGGCAGGATCTTTGCAAGAGCCTTCTTCCTGCCTTCGAGGTCTTCCGACAATATCATCTCGCGCACTGCCTTTATCCTGTCGCCTTCGAAGAACATGTGCTCTGTCCTGCAGAGGCCTATGCCTTCTGCTCCGAACTCGCGCGCCTTCTTGGCGTCTGCCGGAGTGTCTGCGTTCGTCCTGACCTTGAGCGTCCTGTGCTTGTCAGCCCACTCCATCAATATTCCGAAGTCTCCTGAGAGCTCTGGGTCGACGAGGGGGATCTGTCCCTTGAAGACTTCTCCTCTGCTGCCGTCAAGGGTGATGAACTCTCCCTCCTTGACAATTGCGTCCTTGACCTTGAACTCCTTCTTCTCCTCATGGACCTTGATGTCGCTGCATCCTGCGACGCAAGCCTTTCCCATGCCTCTGGCTACGACTGCCGCGTGGCTTGTCATCCCACCCCTTGCGGTCAGGATGCCTTCTGCAGCGTTCATGCCCTTGATGTCCTCAGGGCTCGTCTCTGTCCTGACAAGGATGACCTTCTCCTTCTTCTCTGCCATGGCGACGGCGTCGTCAGCGTTGAAGACGACCTTCCCGACGACCGCGCCGGGGCTTGCAGGAAGCCCTTTTGCGAGGACGTCGTACTTCTTCTTCGCCACCTCATCAAGCCTCTTGTGCAATAGCTGGTCCAAGTGCTCTGGAGGGACCCTGATTATCGCTGTCTTCTCGTCAAGGAGTCCCTCCTTGACCATGTCGACCGAGATCTTGACCGCTGCGTGGGCAGTCCTCTTGCCGTTCCTGGTCTGGAGCATGAATAGCTTGCCTTCCTGAATCGTGAACTCCATGTCCTGCATGTCCTTGTAATGCTTCTCGAGCTTGTCCCTTATCGCGACGAGCTCCTTGTACTGCTCAGGCATGCCCTTTGCAAGCTCTGCAATCGGCTGGGGTGTCCTGATGCCAGCCACGACGTCTTCTCCCTGCGCGTTCATCAAGTACTCTCCGTAGAACTCATTCTTGCCAGTGCTAGGATCCCTTGAGAAGCAGACTCCAGTCCCTGAAGTCTCTCCCATGTTTCCGAAGACCATGGCCTGGACGTTGACAGCAGTACCGAGGAGGCCTGTTATGCTGTTTAGCTTCCTGTAAGTGACCGCCCTTGAGTTGTTCCATGACTTGAAGACTGCGTTGATCGATAGCCTGAGCTGCTCGAAAGGCTCCTGCGGGAAATCCTTTACTGCGTGCTTCTTAACGACCTTCTTGTACTCCTCGACGACCTTCTTCAGGTCTCCTGCGTCGAGTCCGGTGTCGAACTGGACTCCCTTGTTCTCCTTTGCCTTCTCAAGCACTTCCTCGAAGAACTTGTGCTCGACACCCATGTCGACGTCCCCGAACATCTGGATGAATCTCCTGTAAGAGTCCCAGGCGAAGCGCTCGTTGCCTGTCTTCTTCGCGACTGCAAGGACGGTCTCATCGTTCATGCCAAGGTTAAGAACGGTGTCCATCATACCAGGCATGGATACTGCTGCTCCGCTCCTGACAGAGACGAGGAGAGGGTTCTCCTTGTCTCCGAGCTTCTTCTTCATAGTCTCTTCCAGCTTCGCTACGTTGTCCTTGATCTGCTTCTCGAGGCCTTCAGGCCACTTGCCATTCTTAGAAAAGTAGTCACAGGACTCGGCCGTTATGGTGAAGCCCTGAGGCACTGGGATGCCGAGCTTTGTCATCTCAGCAAGGTTTGCGCCCTTGCCGCCGAGGATGTCCTTCATGGATTTGTCCCCCTCTGAGAAAAAGTACACGTATTTTTTGTCTGTCATGGTATTACCTCCAATTGCTAGGTTTTAACTAGATTGATCATGAGCCGTCATCGCAAGAAGAGACCTCTAGCCGCTCACGCGGCTCTTCAAGTTCTGTCTCACATCAGGCCTAACCCTGCCTTGCCAGAAATCGGGCTCTTTTATAAATTTTGTTGTGATAGGATTGTCAATTCCTGACGGCTTTATTACTCATCCTTATGGTAGAAATCCAGGAATGCCTTGTCACTTAGCTTCTTGGTTTTGCCTTTGTCGACTTCCTGCCAGGCCTTCTCCACTTTCCTGGAGAATTTTAGGTCTTCCTTGAGCTCTTCTGCGATTGTTTTCATGTTTTTTAATACCAGCCTGTTGTCATCCTTGACGATGAGGAACTCATCCCCCTTTTTCTATGCCTTTCCTGAGGGCATTTGGTATGACGATCTGGCCTTTTGTGCTTACTTTGGCTATTGCGAATTCCATGTCCATCACCAAAGTAAGGTGTGGCTTACTTGTATTTATGCCTTTCAGAATGGCCATGCTTGCGGGCAGAACTGCTGGTTAATATGCATTCCTAGAGAAAATGTGAAAAATCTGCGCGCCATCCGATGCAGATAGCAGCTAAGTCATGAACAATGCCGCACTGTCATCGTTACTCAGAATTTTATCCCTAAGTCCTTGTAACCCTTCTTCTCGAGAAATGCAAAGAACTCCTCTTCAGAATTGAACCTCTTACTTATCATGTGCTTCTCGAACGGTCCGTAGTATGCCTTTGGGCTTATCATCCACACTTCCTTCGTGGTCTCGAAGGCGTGGTTGATCTCTGTCAACACTCCCGCGCTGAATACCAGGTTCGGGAGGTAGAACACGATGATCTTCTTTGCCTTGCCTGTAAACCAGCGAAGATCCCGCTGCACCGTCTGCGCTGCTTCCGTCTGGTTGAAGGTCTTGGCAAGCTCGATGCTCCTAGGGTTGATGACGGCGAAGTACTTCTCGAGTTTCTGGATGAAGTCATCTATCCTCTTCCTGTCAGAGTCGCTCTTGATGTTGCTCATGGGAAAGCTTGCATAGATGAGCTCTGCTTTTGGCTTGAACATCAGCTTGTACAATAGCCCCTTGGACTCGTTCCTAGGAAGCACGAAGTGTGGCTTCTTAAGAATCTGCGACCACCCGCTCGTCGTATTTACTTCCACTCCCTGCCAGGAGAGTATCTCGTCGATCGCCATCTCCTGCTCTTTCCATTGAGGTGACTTCTCCATGTTGGCCTTTATGGCTTCTGAGTTGTGTATCAGCGTGACGATCAGGTCCGGCGCCAGCTCTTTCAGGTACTCCCAATTGAATGCGTTGGAGAAGTTCTTCTTCCAGTAGAAGGTCGCGTGGCCTGAGATTATGATATGCTTGTTCTTCTTGGATTCTTCCTTAATCTCCCGGATGATGTTCTTGATGGCAAGCGCCCTGAACTCCTCGTCGATGTTGAGCACGTTCTCAGGGATGAAAGTGGCTCCGAGGTCTGACTTGAGCTGCTTCATGAGCAGGTCGCCCATGGAGATATACTTGACCTTCTCGCCGTTTTTCCTGGCAAGATCCACCGTCTCCTTGATGAATTCGCTCTTGTTGCACTCAGAAATCCCAGTGAGCAATACCTTCATGTCAATCCCCCTTAACATGTGGAAGGATGCGGAAGATTAAAAAGCTATTGGAATTCTCGCTTGGTTTCAGAAATTGAGCTTTTGCTGTTTCTTATCATCTTTCTTCGCAGCCGCCTTCCAAGTGCCCCAACTCTTCCTGAAGAAATCATACTTGTTCCAGTTGTCTTTCACGAACTGCGCAGTGACAGGGTCTGCGGGGTAGCCTGACCCGAAGTCTACGCCGTGCTTCTTCTTCAGCTCCTCAATGGCCCTGTCGCGAGTGACCTTGGCAAGGATGCTCGCAGCCCCTACGATCAGGTACTTGAAGTCTGCCTTGTGCTCGACTATTAGCGCTGGCTTGTAGGATAGCTTCTTCTGAAGGTATTCAGTATATGCTTTGGGGTTCGCGCTCGGGCAGTCGACAAAGACCTTCTCGACCTTGTTCTTCTGCATGTTGTTGATGAGTTTTGCACCTACGTCCGCCTCGAGCCAGTTGAGGTTCGTGGTCTCGCTCTCGACAGCCGCGTCGATGTCCTTTGGCTGGACTGATATTATCTCGAACTTGCAGATTGCCTTTATCTGGTCGATCATCCTCTCACGCTTGGCAGGGGAGATGAGCTTGGAATCCTTCACCCCGAGGGCTTCGAGTTTTGGCAGGTCCTTCTCGTCTATCACGGCGATTGCCATGACGATCGGCCCTATGACCGGCCCCCTGCCTGCCTCGTCGATGCCTGCAATTATCATAAGAACAAAGAAATAATTTGGGATTATTTAAATCTTTCACATCTACATCTTCATCTTGACGTAGGCCGCTGACGCGATCTTGGTCACTAGCATCGCCGCGAGGACGACCGCTATCGACGTGTCGAACGGTATGCCCATGCTGGACGTGCCTATCCAGAGCGCCTTGTTCTGGTAGCTTTGCCAGGCTGCCATCCCTAGGAGCGCTGCTATGGCTGCGAACGAGCAGTTCCTCTCGATTATAAGCTGGTGCATGTTCTCCCGCTCGTCGCTGACCCTTGGCAGCTGCACCATCACGTGGAGTATGTCCGCCACGAATATCGCGAACACCACCCCGACTATCGCAGGCGGTATCGCTCCTGTGGCTGTCATTGATGTGGCCAGTCCTAATATCAGGGCCGCTGCCGCGACGTAGACCCATCCTTGCCAGGTCTTAGGGGCGACTCCCCATCCGAACATCCTGTACTTGAACCATTCTGCCTTTCCAATCATGTGATTTTCACCTCTGTCTTATTGCTTTTTTGTTGCAAGACTTTCTCTAGCTGTACTTGAGCATTGCCTTGTACGATATGAAGTACACTATCATCATGTAGCATACGAGGTAGCTCATGAACATGTGGTAAGCCATTGTTATCGGGCGCAGGCCGTCTATGATCATGATGACGAACGCCAGTATCAAGACTGCGAGGAAAGTCACCCGGTTTGCCTTTGCTGCGACGTGCAGCATCCTCTCGTCGACAACTCTCTTTTTGCTGCTCATTGCCTGGAGGGTCACGATCGCCATGCTTATGAACCCGACGTAGACGAGCCAGTTGCCGACTGTCCCGAATCCCAGGAACTCTCCTTGGCCTGCTGTTGTCAGGTTGAGGATCGCGCCCAGTAGTATTACTGCTATCCCAAACCCGTACTTCCATGCCTTCCGGCTCTTCTTCGCTCCTTCTTTATCGTGCTGCATAATTATCACCTTTCCACGTGTCCATGCCTCATATTCCGAACATGTCCTCGATCCTGCACTTGAATATCTTCGCGAGCTTGAGCGCCAATTCGAGGGATGGCACGTATCTGCCGCCTTCGATCGAGATGATCGTCTGGCGGGTCACGCCAGCCTCTGCTGCCAGTTTCTCCTGGCTCATGCCTTTCTTCTCTCGGTATTCCTTGAGCCTGTTGGTTCTTATCGCCATCTTCTGTTCGACCTGTCTTGCTGTGGTCTTGGCCGCAGCTCCATGTAAAGCTAACTATACGTAAAGTATGCTTTACTATTTAAATCTTTCGGAAATAAGATTAGGGCTGAATAAGCTCATAGAAATAATCCGGAAGAGCAGATTAAAACCGGGCAATCTCAGACCTTCTCCATTATCTCCCGAAGTATCATGTTGTCAGGCAACAGCACAGGCTCTTTTAGCCCAGGCACCTTTTCGACGGCTTCTAGGTCTTTTATTCCGACCTTGCCGCGGTAGAGCCTTCGCAGGCCTTCATCTCCTTCTTTCTCCAGGAACTCCTTGACCTCGAAGTATCCTTGGAGGTAGATGTAGTCTTTTGTGTTGCCGCCTGGCTTTGACGTGTCTTTCAATCCTCGCTTGGCCCGCATGGTAATCTTCCAGGCTTCGCGTTCGCTGAAGTGTTTCCTTAGGTGCTTGAATATCTCCCTGAAGCTTCTTGTCTGGGCCATGTGGACCGCGACTGCACGTCCTGCATAGGTCTTAAGCATTCCTCCGTGCATGAATCCGTATCTCTCTTCCATGTTGACGGCGAGTCCTTCTTCAGTGGACAGGTAGTTTGGGAATCCTGTCTCGAACAGGTATGATGGCTGCTTTGACCCGTTGTAGGCCCTAAAAACGTGGGTTCCTATCTCGTGTATCAGCATTCGCTTCAGGAGGTTCTTTGGCATCGCGTCGTCCTTCCTGACCCTTATCCTCTTGAAATTCGCAAGGACGAAAGCGTTTGCCGAGATGTTGCCTTCTACTATTCTCCACTCCTTCAGCCCCAGCTTCTCAAGGGCTTCTGTCGCAACCTTGATGACCTCGTCGGAATTGGTGCTCTCCTCTGACTCCGGGGGCGGAGTGTTCATTATCTCCTGGGCTTTTAAGACAAGCTCTTCACTTGGAATGCCGTAGAGCTCCTTTGATATCTTAGTGAACTCTTCTTCGCCCACGCTCTTCAGTAGCGCTATCCTATGCCTCGTCTGGTCTGCCTTATCCTTCCATACTTCAGCCAGAGGACCTTCTTTGGGCAAACTATTCTCTATTGTACAAAAGATGCTCTCGACCACCTCAAGGTTGATCTTGCTGTACTTGAACACAGGATTGTATTTCTTGCTCGCCAAGAACTTTCTCCTTTCAGAACCAGCGTTCTTCGGGTTGATGGACAGGAATGCCTTCGAGAGGACGTTGTCTATCTCCAGTATCCAATGCTCGTAGCCTAGCTCTTTGTTAACTGCTTTCATGTTAGACCTGAAGACTTATAGTGCTGGCTTATAATTAAAGATTTCCATGGATCCTGCTGCCCAGCAGTCTCTTCAGTAGCTGTTGAGCTTCTCGATCCTCTTCTGCATCGGAGGATGAGTCGAGAACATCTCGAATAGGAAGCTCCCCCTGAAAGGATTGACAATGAACAGTGATGACGTCGCGGGGTTTCCCTGTCCTCTGCCGAAAGGCCTCATCTTGACGCCTCTCTCTAGCTTCTCGAGCGCGTGGGCAAGCGGCTTTCCAGAATGTATGATCTTGGCAGCATTCGCATCTGCCATGTACTCTCTCGTCCTCGAGATAGCCATCTGTATGATGAGGGCTATGATCGGAGACAATATCCCGATGACCAAAAGCTCGATGAGTCCGCCGCTGTCCCTGTCGCGCCCTCCGAATCCGCCGAAGATCGCGCCCCACCTGGCGATGGCTGCAGTGTAAGATATGACTCCTGCAACTACTCCGGCGACAGTTTGAATCAGTGTATCTCGATTTATTATGTGGCTGACTTCATGCGCGATGACTCCTCGGAGCTCCTCATCTGTTAAGAGGCCTATTATTCCAGCGGTCACTGCGACGACAGAGTGCGAAGGGTTCCTTCCGGTTGCGAACGCGTTGGGAGTCGCATTCTCGACAATGAAAGCTCTTGGAATCTCCCCAGTCTTGAGGCCGGCCTTCCTTGCGACCTCCTCAACCATCCTCGTGACCTTGTGGTCCTTCGGCAGCTCCTTTGCCCCGTACATCTTGAGGACTATCTTGTCGCTCCACCAGTACATGACACCGTTGAACAACACGACGAAGATGCCTGCAATGATCAGTCCTTGCGTGCCTCCGAAGAGATCTCCGACCCAGAGCATCAGCGCTGTCAGTAATGCTAAAAGAACAGTTGTCTTTACAGTGTTCGTGAAATAACCCATGTCGGTCACCCCTTCTAATTGGATGAGGTATAACAAGTGTTGTTTTTTAAATCTTATGGATTAGAAATACTTCTTTGTATATGCTGTCTTTTTCTCGTTAACTTTATATATGTGTTTATTCATGTTGTATTTGAAGAACATGGCGAAGGATATGATGAAAAAGAGCGTGTGGATTGGAGCGATCTTATTAATTGTTATTTTGACGTCAGGATACTTGTTATTTTTTACAAATGTCTTTAAGTATTGCCCTAATTCGTGCGATGATTTCGATGAGTGCACTGAAGATTTTTGTTCAGAGAAAACAAATTTTGAATGTGTGCATAAATCTCTGGATGATTGTTGTGGAAATGGTCGGTGTGAACTTGGAGAAACTTACGAAACCTGCACAGATGATTGCCCTAATTGCGATGATTCGAACTCTTGCACCCAGGACAGTTATGATTATCATTTGAAAGAATGTTCGCATGCCGACATTATGCCTTGTTGCGGAAATAATCTGTGTGAGATTGGAGAAACTTATGATAACTGCGCTTCTGATTGCCCTAATTGCGATGATTCTAACTCTTGCACCCGGGACAGTTATGATTATCATTTGAAAGAATGTTTGCACACAGATATTATTCCTTGCTGTGGAAACGGAGCTTGTGAAAATAGTGAATCAAGAACTGCTTGTCCGGCAGACTGTGTTTTCGGATCTGAGGAATATGTCGAGTTAGGAGTGTCTTTTTTGAATAATCCATCTCAGTTTTCTGACACTGGGCTGAGATACTTTTATTCTATTGAAAATTGCCTTTCAGATAAAATTGAAACTCTAGAATTATTTTCCGTTTACAATGGAGTGACGGAAGGGGCCATTACAAAATCATGGCTTGAGAAATGGGGATTGGGAAGTTCGGAATATGCTTTTGTTAGCATTCCAACATCTACTTGTGGAAATAGAATCACTTTAATTCCTGCCTCTTCCAAGAATAAAGAGATTGGAACCCTGCATGATGTAAAGGTTTATTATAAATTCAAATATCAGGGGAAAATCTTCGAATTCAACAGTGAGGAAAAACAAGTTGTGGTTTTAGACAGAGAACCAATGAAAGGCGTGGAAGATTTTGCATGGTTTACTTTAGATAATTCAAATATAAGACGTGTGGGTTAACGCTATGATGAACCGGAAGATAATAGCTCTTGTTTTTTTGCTCATAATGGTTATCGGCGGGCTTTTATTCTTTCAATTTTTAAAACAAAAATCTCAGCCAATATTTGTTGAAGGGGAAGAGACTTTAGAAGTTATGATGTTGAGACCGGATAATTCTCCCATGCAGGATCTTGAAATTGATTTGTGGGTGGCAAATAATCCGGACGGGCCTCCTACGGCAGGTTATTCTCGCACAGATGAGGAGGGAAAAGCCGTTTTTAAAATACCTGCGGGGGATTATTTGATTGGTTTTAACAGTTATGGCTTTCCTGAAGAGTTTCTTATTCCTGAAAAAATTTCTACAACTGTCAAAACCGGAGAAAATCAGGAGACTATTGTTTTGCAATCAATTAATTGAGACAAGAAAAAATGGCACTGCACTACCTCCGCGCATGAGTTTGGAGTATGCTATTCTATCCGGATGGTTAAGCAAAGAAAATTAAGCTTCTGGCATGAAGGAGATTTGCTCCCTTTGGGGTGTGCATAATGATTCTCAAAAATATCTTTATTGGGTGATGTTGCCTTTCGGAATAACGTTCTTGAGATCCTCTATGCTCTTCGCTTTTCCAGCAAATTTCCTTATCTCCCCTCCGCCTTTCATGCCTGTCGTGAAGTGTTGGAAGTGGAGCTTCACCCGAACCACATTCTCATTGTTCTTCTCGGCCAGGGTGATGTATTGCTTAATCTGCGATACCCTCCTCTCGTCAGTCATCTCAGCATACTTTCCTTTCTTCAAGAAATCATTTATCTGCTGAAATATCATTGGGTTCTTCATTGCGCCGCGTCCTATCATCACGTAGTCGCAGCCGGTCTCCTCCATCATCCGAGCAGCGTCGTGAGGCCCAAAAATGTCTCCGTTCCCGATTACAGGTACGCTCACGAGTTCTTTCACCTGCTTTATTATGCTCCAGTCGGCTTTTCCGCTGTACCCCTGCACTTGCCATCGGGGATGCACTGTTATGGCTGCGGCCCCGGCGTCCTCGCAAACCTTCGCTATCTCAAGCGCGAGCACTTTCTTGGCGTCGAACCCCTTTCTGATCTTGACAGTGAAAGGAGTCTTCAATACCCCTGTGCATTCCCTTACGATCTCCGCCACCCTGCTCTTTCGAAGCATGAGGACTGATCCCGCCCCTTGCCTGATTATCTTGGCAGCAGGACACCCTAAATTAAAGTCAATCACGTCAGGATGATAGTTCTCCTCGAGAAACACGGCTGCCTTTACGATCTCAGAAGTCTTCTGGCCGAACAGCTGGAGGCCAAAAGGCCTCTCTTCCTTTGATTGGTCGATCATGCTGATCGTCGCCTTGTTCTTGCGGGCTAGGGCAGGCGCGCTTATCATCTCAGAATAGGTCATGCCGCAGCCCATCTCCTTGCAGAGCAGCCTGTAAGGAAGGTCGTTTATCCCCGCCATGGGAGCGAGGATCGTCTTTGATGCTATTTTTGGGAAAGCCATCTTCTGAATCCTTGGCCTAGAAAACCTTCATAGTTTCTAAGCTCTTTTAAATATGTCCATCTTTGGCATTCTACTTTCCTTTCGGCAGGTAAGATTTGAACTGTGCATTCTGGAATGTACTCGTCTTTTTCAGTGGCCAGGCCGTAATTCCTGTTTATTTTAATTGAGAAAAGCTTTTTGTATTCTATTGAATTGTTTGGCAAGTCAAGGGTTGTCTCAAAAGGCTTCCACTTCCCCTCTATCTTTACCTCAAGCCATGCATGGTTAGTTTTGCTGTTATTGGCGTATCTCACTGAATCTAGCATTTGTTCGTTTCCTGTGGCTTTGACTATTGTCTGAAAATTGGCATAAGTGAATCGAGAGAACTCTTCACAGTCCCCAATCTTTCTTTCCACTCTTTCCTCTATGGTGTGTCCTTCATTGTTGATTTGAGCATCAATATTGTTTGCTGTTATGATCTGGGCTATCTGAAGATATTCTAATGCTGTTCTCCCTCTTAGATCATGTTTTTGTAGTGTCTGGGGCAGATCCATAGACTCAGTTATTACTTTGACGTCTTCTTCTCTCTGGTTGATCAGATAATTATCAGAGACTCTCGGCCCTAAAGCATTAAAGGCGTACAATGCTGACCAGAACAATGTCTCTTTGAAAACTCGTCCTATGAGCTTCTTTCTCATTTTAGAAGGGATTTTTTGATGGGATAAATACTTTTTCTTTTTACAATTATGCAGTCATTTCTTTCGGTTTCTTCGTGTTATTTTCGATTTTTTCAAAGATAGTTATTAATTACCCTTACACCTTACTTATCCTATGATGAACTATTTCAGAAAATCAGCTCAAGATGGAAAAAAAGGGTTGCTATATGGGCATAAGAGGCACTTAATGCCTCTCGCTATACTTGCTTATGCTACTATTCAGTCAATCTGTTCTCCAACTCCCGTTATCGGAACTAGGGACTGCCCTTGCGCAGTAACGCCTCGCCAAGTATCGGTGGATGAAATATTTTATACCAACCAAGATAATGATATGCGTCTCTATAAGTCTACAGATGAGCTTCTTCCCGCTCGCAAACCTTAGACGCGTTCTGAGCCCCCAGCTCTCCGCACCTCTGGACGGGCATCTTCTTAGGATAATGAAAACCAGACTTTTTATCCCTGCCATGGGGGCGAGGATCGTCTTTGATGCTAATCTTGGGAAAGCCATGTGTCTTTTATCAAGGTCTCTATGATTCCAGGACTTAAAAATACTCCGTTGAAAGTGTAGTAGATCTTTCTTTGGTCTGGAAGAAGTATTTGTATTTTAAGATTTGGCTTATATAACTGTTCTTCAGACGAAATACAGCCAATATTATTGAATTGATCTACGGAGGCGCTTGAAAAATATGGGTGATTATTGGGGATGTCATGCGCTGTCGTCTCATATATCTTCCACTCTTCTCCGATCTTGACTTCTAACCATGCATGCCCCCCTCGTATTCCCTTTCCCGGATCAACAAATTTTCCAGATGCATAACGGACATCTTTTGCCAGTTCCTCTAACCCTTTTTCTTTGATGATATACAAAAAGTTTGCGTAAGTGTATTGGCTAAATTGTGCACAATCCCCTTTTCGTGTCTCAAGGGTTTTTTCCAGGTCAAGAGGTTGGTCACGAAAATTATCAACGAGTGTTATATTATTCATTGTTATGAAATGGGCCATTCTTAAGTACGAGAGTGCTGACAGTCTTTTGTTGGATTCTGGTTCAATATAGCTCCTTGCTCCCATGAATTCCGTGATCTGGGTTCGGGTTCTGGCTCTAAGAAATGACGATGGAACAATTACCTCCAGAAGCACGTTGTTTGCCATGTATGCCAGGGTAAGGAAGCTTCCCAGTAGCATTATTTTCTTTGTTCTTCTTTTCATTGTCTGGCCTGGCTTTTTATTTTCTTGCAGTATCCTTTTTCGGAAACTTTCCGAATAATCTGGAGTTGGTTTTATTAACCTCCGAAGGCTCAGTATCTGCATGAACTTAAAAAAACCTCTGTTTATGGCGCTGGCAGCCGTATCCGTTTATGCTTCGGTAAGTAACCGTAACGTACAAGATTATGTCTTTTCAGGAGTGAATTATATTCATGATCTTCAAGACAACCCTTGCCACTTCTTCCATGCTCAAAAGGATTATCAACCAGAATCTTCACGTTCGATGAATCTGCCTGCTAAGAACTTAATTTCCCATTTGGAACATTCCTCTGAAGAATTTAGGGACTCCAAATCATAATAAGCGCATATCCGATTACAGGTGTGCCTCTTCCCGCTCGCACACCTTAGAAGCGTTCTGCGCCCCTAGCTCTCCGCACCTCTGCACAGGCATCTTCTGAAGATACCCTGTGAGGAAGCCCGCAGCATATGCGTCTCCTGCACCGTTGGTGTTCACAAGCTTCGCAGGAGGCACGATAGGTATCTCATAATTGACCCCTCCATGCCGGACAACAGAGCCCTTGGCGCCTTTCTTCAGGATGACGACAGTGCAGATCTGGCCGAGCTCCTCCAAGGCTTCGTAAGGTTTCTTCTTAGAATACGCTTCTGCCTCTTCCTCAGTGACGAACAGCACGTCAAGCTCCTTGATGAGCTCAGAGAGATGCTCCCTGATAGGCTCGATGATTCCCGGATCCGCCATGTCAAGACTGAGCTTCACACCATTCTCCTTGGCATGCTTCATGAGAGCCATCACGTTCGTCGGATTGGCAATTATCTCGTAGCCCGAAGTGAAGAGCATCTTCGCCCCTTCTACCTTTGACAAGTCGTACTTATGAACTACAGACACTCCAAGATTAGAAACTACTGCCCGCTCCTTATCAGGGGTAATCATGACGTAACACACCCCGCTAGGACCATCTGCAGTCTCGACAAAAGACTTGATGCCAGCCTTCTCAAGATAATCTACATAAGCCTTGCCGTACTCGTCATTCCCGACAGTCGCAAAGAGGCCAGTCTTAAGCCCCAGCATCCTCGCCCCAAAGATCACGTTGGTAGGAGCTCCCCCTTGGGAGACGACTCTTTTTCTTGATCCCTCAATCTTATGCAGTTCAGAAGAATCCACTTCAGGCTCTGACTTGTGAAAGCCCTTTTTGACGCCAATCCTCGCAACCTCGTCATAAGACACGTTGAACGTAATGTCAGTGAGCGCGTTTGCCAAGCCTATTAGATCGACCATGAGAGTTTGAGAAACTTGGGGGCTTATAAGGTTTTTGCTATTCTGATATTTTGTTCATTATTAGATCCAGAACTCTCCTTAATAAAACATCGCTGATGTAAATATGACAAATTCCAAATTCTTTTGTTCTTTTTTGTGTTGATACAAAGCTAAACTTGTTTTTTGGAAGTTTGGTTTTTTCAGACCAATACTTAATAACCTCATCTTTACTTTTCTTAGC
>JAFGBP010000041.1 GCA_016933095.1 Candidatus Woesearchaeota archaeon
GATTCTAAGAACCGACTGACAAAAAGATTTTTATAGTTCTGCAAGATAGATGAAGACGGCCTATGATGAGGTTATCCCCGACTGATACAATGATGAGAAGTACTTTAGAAGTAACTGCTGAGGCCAATTGATATTCATGACGAAGTTACTTGCAGCTTGCTGCAAGCTCAAAAACCGCAGGTTTTTGTAGTCCCCGACTGAGATGATGATGAAATGAACATAGTTAGTAACTGCCGAGACCGATTAAACTATCTAGAATTAAATTATCTAGACTGACAACTTACGTTTTTTCATCCGAGGGTTTCACATGCCATAGCAGCTCATCAAGGCCCATCTTCTTTGTCATGTAATCCAGAAGGGATTCTTCCGGGTTGTATATCCTGTTCAGGATTTCTCGCGTGCATAAGAACACTTGCCTGACGTACACGACTTCTCCGCGCATCACCACTCGGGGCATGAAGATCGGGAACTTGTATTCGCATCGTGGGGTCTTGCAGTCCACGTATAGTCCTTTGTCGAAAGTCTCGGGAGGGAAGGTCTTGCTCATCTGCGCGCAGTATGAGCGAAGTATCCTCTCGAGCTCTGCTGGCTTGGCAGGTCTGATGATATCCTGGATGCAGAATGCAAGGTCTCTTTCCGAGGTAGGTTTCGGCTCCTCTTCCTTCACCGATAATTTGTTGTCTGCCAATTTTAATCCTGCATGATCGATAACGTCATGGTCTATTTCGACCCCATAATTTATTTGGAAGATTCATTTACTTGGAAGATTTAAAGGGGGAGTGTGAAGAGCCTTACTGGGTTCGTTTTCCATACCAAAAGCTTGCAACGGTGATATTGATAGAGAAAGATGAAACACAGTTCCAGCTCTCCCACCCTCCAAAGGATTGTATGGCATTCATAGTATTTAAATCTTACGCGAAATCAGCGGTTGAGAAGGGGGTTGAGAATGAGGCTTGAGTTCTGGGCTGCCGAAGCTTTTCAAAGCATTTGGAGGTCGTTCACCTCTTCTTTGAACGGTTAAAACCGGTTTTAAGTGTTAAAAGAAGAAAATATATAACTGATCGCGTTCATTTTTGTCATAAACATTCGAGGTGGTTCAACAATGACCATAACAGTGTATTCGACACCGACTTGCCCTTACTGCCACATGCTCAAGGATTTTCTCAGGCAGAAGAAGGTTGAGTTCAAGGACGTGGACGTCTCAAGGGACCACGAGGCGGCTCACAGGATGATTTCCATGAGCGGCCAGATGGGTGTTCCGCAGACCGAGATCAACGGCAAGATCATAGTCGGTTTTGACCAGGAGGCCATCGAGGAAGAGTTAAAGGAAATGGATTCTAAGAAGGCAAGCGCTTGATGAGAGCGCTTTGATAAAAGGGTGATTTAAATGAGTGAGCAAAAAAAGGTTTTCAAGTGCAGCATATGCGGCAACGTAGTCGAGCTGCTCCATGAGGGAGGGGGCGAGCTTGTCTGCTGCGGCCAGCCGATGAAAGAGTTGAAGGAGAACACTGTCGATGCTGCTAAGGAGAAGCACGTGCCTGTAATTGAGAGGACTTCTGAGGGCGTGCTGGTGAAGGTCGGTTCGGTCCCTCACCCGATGGAGGAGAAGCATTACATTACCTGGATCGAGCTCGTGGCTGATGGGGTCACGCACCGCAGGTTCTTGAAGCCTGAGGACAGGCCTGAGGCTCTCTTCCCAGTGAAGGAGGCGAAGGATCTCGTTGCTCGAGAGTATTGCAACCTGCACGGGCTCTGGAAAGCAGAGCTCGGCTGAGAGGCATCCTATTCTCAGAAGCTGTTCTGAAACCGTTTTTTTCAAAATTTTTTTAAATGATTAATCCTAGAAGCAGGTCATGGATTGGATCCTGATAATTCTTACGATCATGGGCCTCTGCCTCTTCGAGGTGGTGAGCAGCATAGATAACGCCATAATCAACGCTAACGTCCTCAAGGGCATGAACAAGAGAAGCAGGCGATGGTTCCTGACCTGGGGTATCCTGCTCGCAGTCTTTCTTGTGAGAGGAGCATTCCCTCTCTCGATCCTCTGGATCGCCAATCCCCAGCTGGCCTTGTCAGAGGTGTGGGGCATCTTCCTGAGCAATGACCCGAGGGTTCACGCGTCTTTTGAGCATTCTGCGCCCATCCTGCTGGTTGCCGGCGGGACTTTCCTCATACTCCTGTTCCTCAGGTGGCTCTTCCTCGAGCAGAAGGACAAGAGCTTCCGGGGGGAAGACATCGCTAGCGTGCACAAGTCGTGGTTCTTCCCGCTTGCCGGGTTTTTCCTAGTTTTCATAGTGTGGCACTCGCTCGCGGTCAATCCGATGATGGCTTTCAGCGCAGTGGTGGGTTCGGCGGTTTTCTTCACCATAACCATGCTCAAGACGCACGCGGGCGAGATCCAGTCTACGCTCCACATGCGGAAGAACCTTAAGGACCCGACCAAGATTGCGTACCTGGAGGTGCTGGATGCCATGTTCTCCATCGACAGCGTGCTGGGCGCCTTTGCCTTCACGCTTTCAGTCCCCTTGATAATAATAGGGAATGGCCTTGGCGCTATTGTCGTCAGGAAGATGACCATGATGAACTTGAAGCGGCTGAAGCGCTATGCGTACCTGAAGAACGGGGCAATGTATTCCATCTTCTTCCTGGGCATCATAATGATAATGGACAGCTTCGGTACCCGCGTCCCTTCATGGGTCTCGCCTGTCATCACGTTCATGGTCATAGGGTATTTCTTCAGGAAGTCGACGCTGGGGCACTACGCCAATAAAGCGGTCTGAGCGCTCATATGGGACACATCCTGTGTCTTGAGCAAGATTTATAATATGAGATTGCCCTCTTTCAGGGATGGAGAGCGATTCCCAGCAGAGATTCGGGTCTATTGATGATGTCATGAGAGCATATTTTCCTAAGGAGGCTCTTGACAGGATCAAGTTACGCGTCGAGCACCTGGTCGGTTATCCTAATTCAAGTCATCTTCTCAAGGATGCTACTGATCCGCTGGTCGGCAGCATGGAGTTCGACAAGAAGTATCCTGACAGCATCGCCAGGGCGCTTATAGGTTCTTATAGGATCGAGGGTTTCAGGGTGACTGAGGAACCTAAGGACTGCGATGCGCTGAAGGCACATGGCAGCAGATGGTTTGTCGCAAGCAAGGATGGCAGGAGCTACAGGGTTCTCATCGTGGAGGATGATATGTTCGCGTCTGTGAGCGTGTCCAAGAGCGAGAAGCTGGACCTGGATCTAGGTTCCAAGCTTTAACCTGTTCTTTTCTGTCCTTTTAATGGTTTTACCCAATATTTTTAAAGCGTCCTTGCTTCTGCTCGTGCTATGAAGCGTATTTTGGGAGAGCTTGAGGCTTTGAAAAGGAGCGATATCCGTCCGGTTGTAGATAGCAGGATGAGGGATTTCGAGTTCTTCCAGGATGCGTCTGACTCAGAGGTGTGGAGCGAGCTTTGCTTCTGCCTTCTTACTGCAAATTTCCAGGCTGAGAAGAGCATGAGGATACAGGCTGAGCTCGGCGGCGCGTTCCTCTCGCATACTGAGGAGGGGTTGTCGTCTGAGCTTCGTCGCCTAGGTCATCGTTTCCCTAATATGCGGGCGAAGTTCATCGTGGATGCCAGGAGGCATCTTAGGGGTTTGCGCGCGCGGCTTGATTCTTTCGATGATGACCACGCGCGGAGGATGTGGCTTGTCGATAATGTCAAGGGCCTTGGGATGAAGGAGGCTTCGCATTTTCTCAGGAATATCGGCTATAAGGATTATGCTATCGTGGATTTCCACATCGTCGACAAGCTCGTGGATTCCGGACTTGTGGCTAGGCCGAAGTCCCGCAGCCTTACTCCTAAGTCCTATCTTGCCATCGAGCAGTGCCTAAAAGATTTAGGCAAAAAGTCCGGGCTCAGCCAGGCAGAACTTGACCTCTACCTTTGGTATGCAGAGACTGGGAAGGTCTTGAAGTAGAACTTATTCCTGCCTATCGAGGCCTTGGCTTCTTTATGTCCGCTTTCATCTTTTTGGCAAGGCCAGGTCGCGACACCAGTATATTCGGCATATCATCGGAGATTATCTTTGACAGCTTGGCAATGAGCTCCAAATCCGGCTTATCGCCTATCTCATGGTCATAGCCGCCTTTTCCGAACACTCCTGACTTGTTTACAAAGTAAATCGGGACTGCTTCGCCATAAGACCTAAACATAAGTACGCTTACAGAACACCTGTTCGGGTCAGCAACCAGGATGGCGTTTCTTATATTTTCTGAGACCAGGACGTTGTGTTCCCTCGCATAGTGCTCCCAAAGCCCGCACACCCTCAACGTGAGGTCTTGGTCAGGCAATGAGACTTTATAGTCTATGTTGGTGCCTATCGGCGAGTCATTGTCATCTTTGCATCCGAATCTGCAGCATCCCATTCCCATATTATCACTCAATCACTATTAAAAATGCGGCATAAAATTATAATCAGTCAAATTCTTCTTTCGGCACTCTTCATACACTTTATCAAAAATATCTAACTGGCCTGCATTAGCAGCAGCAGTCCTTGCACCCTGTCGTATGCAGTATTCCCCCATTTGCTTCCTTAAAACGCGCTCATCAAGCCGATTATGTTTTTTTATGCTGACCCGAGTTCGCAGGTATGCCCTCAGTCCATCCTGATAAAACCCAACGCCCGCTAAAAAGCCAAGCACCCCCCATGAAAGATCAGCAAGGTTATGACGCAGGGCCGCATCTGCTGTAAATAAAGCACTAGAAACAAGATATGCAGAGCCGTGCGGACTTATTCTGATTGGGGTGAGCAGATGTTCCAGCGTTGTTCTTGCGTTCATCCAGCAAATGCCTAAGTCATATTTTATAAAAGTTTCGGTTTTATTACTACTCCATAATAGTTTCAAATTATTCGGCAAAATTTTTAAATATCCCCTCCAAGAATCACAATATGAAACTCCACATCTACCTATTCAGGCACGGCCAGACGACCTTCAACAGGGACCGCCGGTTCACAGGCTGGCTAAACCCTCCGCTCACCAAACGCGGGGTGCAGGATGCAAAGAAGATCGCCCGGAAGCTAAAAAGCAAGCGGATCGACGTGGCGTTCCAAAGCCACACCAGAAGAAGCAAAGACACCCTGAAAGAAGTCCTGAGATACCACCCTGAGTGCAAGGCGATAATCGAGAACGACCTCATGATAGAGCGAAGCTACGGAAAGCTCCAGGGAAAGACCCACACCGCCTTTGTCAAGCAGGAAGGCACGGAAGACTACAAGACGCTCCTCCACTGGCACAAGATCGACCACTTAAGTGGAAAAGCCAAGAAAGAATTCATCAGACATGTCGGAGAAGCAGAGCTGCAGATAGTAAGACGCTCATACAACACACCTCCACCAGGAGGAGAAAGCTTGAAGATGGTAGAAGCGCGAGTGAATAAATTCCTGAAAATGCTCATCCCCTTCATGAAGAAGAACAAGGTAAACGTCGCCATATCCGCGCACGGAAACTCGATGAGGCCGTTCCGACGCCACTTCGAGAAGTTCAGCAAGGACGAGATGATGAAGCTCGAGAACCCCTGGGACGACTATTTCGATTACGCCATAAACGTGTGAACATGCATAAAGCTTAAATATCTGTTTTACCTACACATCATTGCTGTGAACAGGAGAACTTTTCTGCACATCACAACAGGGGCTGTAGCCGGATCGCTCTTAGGGTTAGACGCCCTGGCAGACGAAACAGGCAGGTCACACCCTGCATATCCGAGAAAGCGCTCTGGCCTCATAAAGGAGAAGGAAGATCTCGTAGCAGAGATCAACAAGCTGATCGAAGAGACATGCCCTGGAAAGGGTTATGACGCAAAGCAATTCTTTGATGACCAGAGGTTCAGGTTCCATAGGAGCGTCGTTCGCGGAGTCGAGAGAAGCGATGCCAACACTGAGCGATGGAAGAAGAAGATAAAAGACAAAAGCGAAGAAGAGATCTTCAAATTGCACGTGGATTCCGCAAGGAGATATTGGGCAAACATCGGCATTGCCGCATTTATTGGAATAGGACAAAGATTCTATGATGAGAATCGTGAGTTCCTGCAGCAAATACAAAGCACATACAAAGTGCATGCGAACTATATTGCTGCGTTCCTTGCGCTTGAGAGCAAGGGAGTGGATGAGTTTGGAGATCACGACCCTTTTAACAGGCTTGCAAGCTATCACTTTACAAGGAGGAAAGCAGAGTTATGCAACACACACTTACCCCACCTCGTCATCTTGTCCTATGAAAGAGGACTAAATCCGCATGATATCCCAGGAAGCACTGCAGGAGCAATCACAGGAAGCCAGATGCTTCCCAAAATCGTTCGCGACTTCTTCATCAGTCTTAGTGAAGAAAGGAAAAACAAGCCTGACTTCTACCATCCAGAGGATTGCATCGTTTCGACTGCAAATTATTTGGCACCTCATTGGGACATAACTCATGATGCCTGCCACCCCAGATATAATGATTGCCCCCTGAAAAAAGCCATATTGGCGTATAACAAGAGCACAAAATACGCTCTGACAATAACGAAGATTGCAGAGAGCATAAAACTTTAAAAATAGTCCATCATCAACAATTCTTATGACACAAGCAGCTTACTTACTTGATTGTTATACAAAAGAGTTCGTTGGAACCGTAAAGAGCGTGAAGGATGACAAGTTCGTTGTTCTGGAAGAGACTTACTTCTATCCGCAGAGCGGAGGCCAGCCTTTCGACACCGGCAGGATATTGAAGGAGGACGGCTCTGAGCACAACGTCGTGTTCGTCGGCAAGTTCGGGGGCGAGATCAGCCACGAGGTCGACAAGCCAGGCTTGAAAGCGGGCGACAAGGTAAGGTGCGTGATTGATTGGGACAGGCGGTACAAGCACATGAGGATGCACACCGCCGCCCACGTGTTGTCCAACGTCATAGAGAAGGACGCAGGGGCCTTGATCACAGGAAACCAGCTAGGTCTCCAGCAGAGCAGGATCGACTTCTCGCTCGAGGATTTTGACCGCGAAAAGTTCAAGGAGTACGAGGCGCACGCAAATAGGATTGTCTCTGAGGGCCACGACGTCAACTTATTCCTGATGTCAAGGGATGAGGCAGAGGAGAAGGTCGAGCGGCTTAGCGGCCTGGCAAAGGGGTTGCCTCCTGAAATCAGGGAAGTCAGGCTAGTAGAGATCGAAGGATTGGTCATAGAGGCTTGCGGCGGGACTCACTTGGCAAATACGAGCGAGATCAAGGGAATCAGGATCACTAAGATGGAGAACAAGGGCGCTAAGAACCGGCGGGTCTACTTCGAGCTTGCTGAGTAATCCGCCCTTCACAGTTTTGAGCAGCATCCTACTCCTCTGTGTTTTTGATGGGCAAATTTAAATACTAAGTTCTTCTCATATCACGCATGGACAAGGGGTTAAGTCTTGAAAAGGTAATTGAGATACTTGATAACACTTCTGACTCAAGAAGCCGCTCTGCATACGACCTTGCCAAGGATGCCGTTGAGGGGATGCCTCTGGACCAATACAATCATCTGTACCGCCACATGAGGGATTTGCTTGATCGTGCCCAGGATGATCTTTCGCAATCATTTGA
>JAFGBP010000042.1 GCA_016933095.1 Candidatus Woesearchaeota archaeon
GAATCGGAAAGCGGTTAACCTAGACTCGGCTAAAAGACGTTATTGATGGGCGGGCGCAGCGGGCTACAAGAGACTTTGAACAGAGCCGGAAGGATGACCATCTTCCTATCTCACAGGCTGCTCATCCATTATGGACTCGTTCAGTATGCTCGTCACTATGTCCTGGTCCCAGCCATGCGCGAGCATGTCGTCGTATACGACGTTGAAGGTCTTGCCCTCCTTGATGCCCTCGCGGGCCACGTACCTAGCAATCTTGTAGTAACCAGCCCTGTGCTGCCAACCATTCTTCTCCAAGTCAGAGAGTATCTGGTGGAAGTTCTTGCCTCTCGAGAGCTCGTCGGTTATGAACCTGTCGACCTCATCCTCCCTCATCAGCTTCTGCAGGCTGGCCGGAGTCTCTGCAGGCGTCGACTGCTGCTGCGCGAACATGTTCATTATCGCGTTCCTGTGAGAGTAGAGCAAAGCTCCTCCAATGAGGACTACAAGACCTAGCAAGAGCCAAGTTAGCCACTGGCTTGGAGTAGCGGCTCCGGTTCCTTCATACGCGTCCCCTCCCGAAGGCTCCACTGTTGAAGGCTGCTCTGTCGTAGGAGGAGTCGAAGGCTGTGTCACCTGACTGGAAGTGTCTCCTGTCGCAGCCGACTCTGGAGGTGATGAGAGAAGAGTCATTGTGAACTCTCCGCTAGTCCATCCTCTCATATCCATCAACCTAACCTCGATGTCGCTGACCCCGTCCTGGTTGAGGTCGAACACCTGGCTCTGGCCGATCGCCAACTTCTTCGAAAGCTCAGGATTGGAGTTGAAGTGTATCGTTGCATCATTAGAGCCCACATTTGTCAGAGTCATCTCATAATCTCTTGAGCCAAAGGTGAACAATGCCATGTTAGGCTTGTTAGCCGCCATGAACAGCTCAAAGGTGGCAGAGCCAGAGCTCAAGTCAAGCTCGATGACCCTTGATGGAGGCTCGTATTCGTAGAGTCCGACAGGGATTCCACCTCCACTGCTTCCTCCGTTACCTGAACCGCCCTCCGGATCCGATACTGTAATGCCATAGGTGACGCTCGAAGACCTGCCATACCTGTCAGAGACTGTCAGGTTGACAGTGTAAGAGCCTGAAGCAGCATAAGTGTGCTCGACTGAAGTCGAGTTGGTCACATCTGATTCTCCGTCTCCGAACAGCCAAGTGTAGGTCAAGGAATCATTTATTGCAGTCCAGGTCGTGAGATTGGTCAAGTTGACCTCAAAATCATTGCTTCCATTGTTTGTCAGCAGAACTTCATGCAACGTAAGGTTCTCCGTCTCGTTAACGCCGCCCGGCATGTCAAACCTGAACCAGACCAAGTCGTCATCAAAGTACAAAACCGTCAGGTTAGCATCCGAACCGAAGGTATACATCTCCTCTTCCGAGAGTGAAGAACTATTCACGCCGTTCACCATGAATGCCGCAACTCCTGTAAAGACGTCAAGGTTCACATCCGTGGAACCCGAAGTGAGCGTCGTCGCGGATCCTGCATACAATCCCGTGGCAGACTCTATCACCGCAACAGGCGGATAGTTAATGAGCCTTGTCAGGTTCTTGGCTCCTGAAGATGAAGCATCGTATTCTGAGCCGTTATACATCAGGACAGAGCCTGAATATATTGCTCCGTCGCTTACGTTAGCATCCACAAGCACAGTATCGTAAATTGTGGTATTCTGGACAATCGTGCCATTCACGCTCACATTCACGAGGATTGAGTCCGTCACGTTGGAATCATATGCTGAAGAGTTCTCGCTCAAGGTCGAGTTGATTATCCTTGACGGGTCTATGAAGCAGTCCGAGAGCACGGCGTTCTCGACAGTGGAGTCTATTATCGTGCAGTTAGAGAGCGTCGAGTTCACTATGAGGGACCCTGATATGTTCGAGCTTGACACTGTGGAGTTCGAGATTCCAGGTATGACATTCGAATAGTTCGAAGAGTAGTAGACGCCGTTGACAGTCGAGTCCGTGACAGTGCTGTTCTCAGTGCTGACATAGACTATCAAGGTGACATTGTTCGACCAGGTCGTCTCGTTCTCGACATCCGTCGCATTGAATATCACCCAGCCGAACCCGAGCCAGCCATCGTCAGGCACTATGATTACTTCGCCTGAAGTCTCGTTCATGAGCACAGTAACGTTAGCTGAGTAAGTGGCGTTGAACAAGAGGTCATCTCCATTGATGTCCACCAAGTAGTCGGAGACGTCCAAGTCAGTGTAGTTCAGGTTGTAGAACCATGCCAAGGTCGGTATCTCAGAGACCAGGCTTGGAGCGTCATTCGACACGTTAACGGAGATGTTCGTCTCATTGAACTCTCCGAATGGATCAGTCACGTTCAGAGAAATGTTCTCAAGGCCAGTCCAGTTGGCAGTGAAGTTCAGTACCAATATGCCAGTGTCCTGGTCCAAGCTGACGACAGATATGTTGCCGCTTCCGGAAGCGCCGTAGGTCATGTTGTCCAGGTCATAATCCACGAGGATCGTGTCTATGTCCAGCTGGTAGAGGACATTCTTGGATGCATTGAATTCGCTCGGCAGCGATGAGTTCACTATCGGGTTCCTGTTCTGCACCGTGAAGTTATACTCTAGAGTCTCGTTCCAATGGCCCGCAGCATCCACGGCATAAACCTTCCACAATACAGTCTCGTTGTTCTCGAGGTTCTCAGGACCTATGTACAAGGAGTAAGTATCACCGATATTCACGACGATGCTAGTGTAGTTCACCATGGATCCATTAAAGGCGTTTGTCTCAAAGACAACATCCGAGATGTTGTTCGTGTCAGTCCAGTCCAGGGTGATGTTGACCGAGTCATTGTTGTAGATGGTCATGGAATAAGTGTCCAGCACGTTCGAGTATCCCGGCGCATACCTGTCTATTATGAACGAGGAGTTGGCCTCAGAGACATTGGAGTTGTTGTTAACAGCCCAAACAACTAAGTCATAAGGACCTTCAGCCCAGACACCAGTGTCTGCGATGCTCAGGTTGACCAGCCAGGAGAGATAGTTCCTATTAGCAGAGCCTGAAGTCGTGTTGGAACCTGAAGCCACGAGGCTTCCGCTCGAATTCGTCACGTTGTAGCTCACGTTAGTGAATACCTGCGCGATTATCGTGATGTTGAACTCGTCAGTGGAGTCAGACGAGTAGTCATCATGTGATACCTCCAAGTATGGCAAGTCCCTGTTTATCGTGAAGGTGACCGAGGCATTGGATGAATGATTCATAGAGTCATTTGCAAATATCCTCAAAGTATACGTGGCCTGAGACACGGTCGAACTATCCCAAGAAGCAGAGTAAGTGCTGCCTGAAGAGAGCGAGAGCGTGCCTGAAGCATTAAGGTTATCAGAAAAGTCCCTAATCTCATACCAGGAAGCATTGATTATTCCGATGCCGGCATCGACAATAGACGCTGAGACGGTCACGAGTCCAGCAACAATCGAGCCGTTGACAGGATTGATTGAGGTAATGTTCGGGCCATGGTTATCCGTCACGAAATTGACTGCAGTGTTCTGATTGGAATCCTGGCTGTTGCCGACAGCATCAGTGCAGGCGATGTAGTAAGTGTAGTTCCCATCAGTCACATTGATCTGGCATATCGACGTGTTCCCGACTGTGCCGGTGCAGTTCGTCCCGTAAGTCGTAGAGTAAGGTATGTCATACTCAGAGTAGACGCAGTGCATGCCATTCTCTCCCATAACAGTCACGTTTGTCTGGCCGTCGTCCGTGAAGTCGTAGTAGCCGTCAGTGCTGTTGGAATCACCAGCCACGTCCACGATCGTCACAGGGTCCGGAGGGATATTATCTAGGTACAGTACAGTATTGCTCGAAGCGTTAAACGGAAGACCCAAGTGGTTGTAGGCGATGACCTCTCCATGATAGAGCCTCTCGCTTACCAACGAGGATCCGTCAGGGTAAAGCATGTTATTTAACAAAACGAACTCTTCAGTCGTATTTGTCCAGTCGACAACCACCCCGCCGAGCGAGTCCTTGACAGTGTATGTATAATAGTCTATTCCAGACTCAGGGTCGATTCCTCCGGACCAGTTCAGGATGAAGTTGTTGCTGAAGGTGTAGAATGCCCCGTTGTTCATGTTTACTGTGAAGTTCTCAGGCGGAGTCAAGTCAACGTAGAAGCTCGTGTAGTCACCATAATAATAAGTCTGGGTGTTGCCCGCACTGTCCGTCACCAAGTACCTGAACCTATAGCAATAGCCATGGGACAAGGACACGATCTGATTAACATTTCCTGAAGCCACAGTGGCATTGTAAGGCTGCCAAGCTCCGAAGCCGGTGCAACCCTGCGACGGGTTATAGGCGACCTGTGAGTACTCAAGCACTCTTGACGCGATTCCGCTGTAATTGTCAAAGCCATCGTACAGGAACACGGTCGTCGTGTTCGTCGTCAAGTTGATGTTAGTATAGGATATGGATCCATTCGTCGGAGCCATGGAGTCTATCCTAATGCCGTTAGACGACTCCAAATCACTCCACACGTCATTAGCGCTCCTGGCCCTTGCACACAAGTAATAAGTCACGTTGTCTTGCAATGACAAGCCGCTTGGGTATATTATCGCGCTTGAAGTATTGGTGAGAGTCACTTCGCTGTCATAACCTGGCAAGTAGCAAGTATTGTTGCCCAAGGTATACTCGTACTCCACAATGGGCGAACCCTGCGCCGAGAAGTTCATGTTGAAACGTAGCTGGGTCTTGCTGTTGTTCCAAGCACCGTCATCCAGTATGCAAGCATCTCCGACGCAAAGAGGAGCAGATATGTCATTGTAAAGTATGCCTGTGCTAGAGGTGACGTTAGAGTACAGTCCTGAGTTAGCTAGGGCTCTCACGTGCACGTAATACACTTCTCCATGCACAAGAGATGAGAGGTTGGCAAATATCGAAGTGTTCAGAGTAGCGTTGGTCCAGTCAAGGATAGAGTTCCAGCCCACACTTCCGTTCGTCGCGCCCGTGCCAACAGCGTACTCATACCTCACAATACCCGACTCTATGCCGACGGCATCAGTCCAATTGAAGAACAGCGTCTTGACGTTCGTTATCACTGCAGGCACCACAGGGACAGTCTGGTAATATCCGATGTGGGCCCAAGGTATCATGCCAGGTTCAGCATCCACTCCTAGAGATGTGTTGGTAGCATTGTAGTTCCCATTACTATCCTCCATAGAGAAGTTGAAGTTGTAGTTTCCATCTGAGAGGTTGAGCGATATGTTGCACGTCTGGAGAGTCGACGTACCCGAGCAAGTGAAGTTCGAGTAGTTAAAGAAATGCAATACGCTCGTTGCGTTGGACACGTTGACTAAGAGGGTCGTGATGCTTAGGTTATAGTCATCTACAGCCTCAAACTCCAGGTTGTAAGGCCTCTCAGAAGTATAATTAGGTACGCTTGACAGGTTAAAGGACGGCGCAGTCGTGTCGTTGAACCTGAAGAAAGTCCCGTTCATGACAGTCGGGGAGCAGTCGCTTGCCGTGGAAGACCCGCCCTCGAGGCAAACCCTAACGTAGTAAGTATTGTTAATTTCATCGGACAAGTTCACGGCGTGAGTGCATGAAAGCAACTGATCCTGGGTCTCGTAGCTAGTGGTGCAGTAGGAAGTATCACCGGAACCACATCCTGAGATGGTAATGTCAGAATCATTGCAGACAAAGGCCCTGGCCGATATCGAAGCGTTGGAAGAGTTCCATCCTACGTAGAACGTCACGTCATCTCCAAGTACTGTAGCGTCAGTGGAGTTGGAGTCATCGGTCAGGTTAACAAGGTATGGCAGATTTCCAGAGGCTATCACGGTCGCGCTTGAGTTGACGTATACGTCGTCAGCAAAGCCGTGTGTATCGTTCACGAGCACTCCGCATATGACATACTGGCTGACGTTGAGCGTAAAGGACAGGTTCTGCGAGGTCTCCCCTAAGATGAGCTCGTACTGGCCTGACGAGTTCTGCAGCCACCATCTGAAGAGAGCTGACGAGACCAGCTCAGAGTCTCCATCCTGGTCGTAGAAGTCATAGCCGCACATCAGCTCGGATGATGAGAACGCAGGGCTCGGCAACACTGAGACATTCTGGGCCGTGGGCCTGTGGTTCACGTATATATAGGCCTCGGGTGTAGGTGAAGACGTGGCGTTGCCTGAGAACACTCCCGCCGATGATATCAGCTGCGAACTGTTGTACACCCTTGCGTAGAAGGGCATGACGCTCGGGTCCGACTCCTTCGTCTGGTACGTGCAGTTGGCATTCGTCACATTCACAAGGGCGAAGTTCGACACGTTGCACAGCAGCGGGCTCGACTGGCCTCCAGTGGGGTCGTAGTAGCAGTTGTTGTTATCTGAATTGTTGCAGAATATCACTGTCAGGTTCTCCGAAGTGCTCCATGTTAGAGAAAGCGTCGTGTAGTCTCCCACATTCACTGGCGTGGAGTCTGGGAATCCTGGATTGGCATACTGTGATATGTCAGATGTCTGGATAGAGGCCGACTGGGAGGCGAATAGCAGCACAAATGACAGCGACAGCACTGCTATCAGTGCGAAGTTCAGGTTCACCATCCTGGCTTTCCTGCCTAAGCTCATACTATGTCAAGCCCTCCCTTCCTTGTCTTCTTGTATTCCTTCTCTGACTTCTCGACGTTCTTCTTGCTCACTTTTATCTTCACTGACTTCTCCTTGATCTCCCCAAGCAGCTTTGATTCCTGCGCCAGCTCCGGCGCGTCGAGTTTCTTCAGAAGTATGCCTTCTTCAAGTATAGAATACATCCAGAAGCCGCTTCCTTCGTCTATTCCGAGATCTCTTCTGATCTCTTTAGGGATGACTATCTGTCCCCTACCGTCACACTGCACTAGCTTGGGGTATCTCTTCACTTTCCCGTATTTCCACGTAGTTTTTCTGAAATTCAGACAAAAAGTTTGAAAAGCATAAAAAATATAATAATTTCAAACAAAAGGTTAGTATTTATGCCAAAAGTTCTGAATATCAGAGATTACTGAGAAGCAGAGTTTAAATAGTTTTGGGTTGGAAAGGGTGCGTTGAAAGTCTCTAGTGCACGGCGCTCACTGCATCTTAGCCAAAATCCTTTGCCGAGTCTAGTGAAATAATCTGGGTTTCTTGAAGGAGTGCCCACGTGCACTTTTTCAACGCACCCGGTTGAAAAGGGAAGCGTTCAAAATCTTTTGTGCCGCGCTCCGTTCGCCTAGACTTGTGATTGTTGTCCGATTCTAGAGGTTCCGCATATAATATCACCATACTTCGCAATGCGGCACCTTTTGAACGGTTCCGGTTGGAAAGGCAAACCCAATAAAGAAACACAGCCTGAAAATCACAGTTTACCTATTTACCTAACAGTATGAATAGCGGACTGGATATGCCCCTTAAAGAAATTAATCGGCACAGCATAACTCTGGGTTCCTCTAGCAGACCTTACAAGCCCCAATAACTCAAAGGTTTCGGCATGATACACGCCAGCACCGCTATCTCCACCCAGCACCGGACAAGCAAATGGCAGACGATCATCTTGAACATAATTGGCAATCGTGCCTCTCTTGATAAAATCACCTTTGAGACCTCCATTGCCGACAATCCAGACTTCTTGCCCCAACTTGACCTTATCACTATCCCCCAACCTCACAGGGACTCTGGGCCCGGCGTAATCTCTTGGAAGCTCTAAAACCGCAAAGTCAAGTTTCTCATCAAGCAAGAGCTGTTTAACAAGATGGGACTTCTCCTTATCACTGCCCTCAGGCTTGTAAGGAAGATATACCTGCCGATCGGAATCTTTCAATATTACCTTCCGGGATTGTTTCCCTCTTCTCACAGAATGGCTTCTCTTAATATCGGAAACGATGCCGTGCGCTGTCGTTAAGATATAATCCTGGAAAATAACGCCTATAAACCTTGATCTGCGATGATAATCCCGCTCCTCAGGCGTGCCGGCTTCTTCATCAATAAAAGTGTTATCAACAAACAAAAGAGGCGTTGCCGCTATGATCTGGTCTAACATCTCATTTGTAGAAAAAACACGCGCAGACACATTAGTAGCTGCCAACCCCGCGACTCCGGAAACCGCTGCCATAACTCTTCTTCTGCTAACCATCACCTCAGGGAATCTGCTCTAATTATTTAAAGTTTATCAGAAATAGACTCTAAGGGTAAAAGAATTGAAAACAAGCGCCCGGAGACAGTAGAAGCAAAAGCTTCTTAGCCTCCAACCAGCTTACTTCGTAAGCGCCCGGAGAGACTCGAACTCTCGATCACAGGGTTGCAGCCTGTTGCCTTAGCCGCTTGGCCACGGGCGCGCTTTGGACTGAGGAGAAAATAGCCCTTAATAAAGGTTACTAAAGAATACTAAAGAATACTATGACCCCAGAGACAGTAGAAGCAAAAGCTTCTAAGCCTCCAGTGTCATGCTTCGTATGACCCCGGAGACAACAGAAAAACTCTGTTTTTCTGAGCCTCCTGGTTCAGTTCACTTCGTTCACTGACCCCGGAGGGATTCGAACCCACGACCCCCAGCTTAGAAGGCCAGCACGAAGCTCACGAATTCTCGTAAGATTCTTGGTGCCCTATCCAGGCTAGGCTACGGGGCCACCGTAGTAATATTAAGGATTTTTATGGCCTTTTAAAAGTTTCTGTCTTTGAAGAAGAGTGATCTTTGTGGGGCAGAAGCCCAACTTCTTCCAAATCAGATATCTTGAAGACTGCACAGGATTGTTAAATCCAATCAAGCTCGTCCATAATTCAAGATTATGTGGGCCTTTCAAGAATATCCTATATGTATGGGCGAGAGTTGATTTGGGTTTTTCTATGCGCAAATGACACTTAAAACCTAGACGAGTCAAGACTTGATAAAGCTGCCTGACGAGTTCTTCAGATACTGAAATCAGAATGATTCTTGGATAATGGTTATGAGTTCTCTTAAAAGGAATATAATTCCCATAGCTCTTATCAAATGTGAGGCAACCATCGCAATCTGCAAATCCTCTAATGAAAGAGCAGATGATGTCATCATCAGAGTCAAGGATTACAGCAGGGATTTTCACATCATATGTTTTGGTGCCCGGTGTCAATCCAAAGTTCTCGGACAAGAAAGAAACCACCTCTTTACTGCACAAATAGAAACCATAAACTGAATTTGATTTCTTTTCATGTGCGTTAATCTTCTTATTGAATAGACGAGAAAATAAAGGCACTAAATGATTATAAAAGTATTGTCTATCTTCACGAATATTGCCCCAAACACAGATGTATGATTTCTGTATGCAACCGTCGGCCACTAGAACACCAATTGCCTCAGCTAATTCAGGAGTTAATTTTGTTTTCATCTTCATCCAGATTAGATGAGACAAAATTAGCGACGGTTTTTAAGAGCTGCGCAGAAGTGTCTAGTGGGTCCAGTGCGACGGAAATCTTACAGCCTCTGCTTATTCGCAAATATCACTAGTATGAAGAACAATGGCGCTGCGAGGCCAAGGCTTACGAGGGCTAATAGCTGGAAGAGGACTGCGAGTCCGAATGCCTGGGCAATCCACGCACCTAGCGGAATAAGGATTGCAAATGGTATCACGACGCCCACGCTTGATGCAGCGTAGTAGAGGGGCCTCTCAATCTCGTGCACTAGCTTTCGCACCAAGAGTCCTTGGCCCATCCCGAGGATGGCTGCTCCCAACACTCCAAGGGCGTTCGCCACTGTTATGGGTAGGAAGCTTGGATTGTACACGCACACCAATGGCATGATGGCGATGAGAAGAGTTCCGAAAACCAGTGAAGGCGCTAGGCCGACCTTCTTGTTAAGGTATTTTGCCAAAGCCGGTCCCATGAATGATACCAGGAGTGCAAAGAGGAAGATGATTGCGATGTTCAGGAATATCATGCCGGGAATAAGACCCTGGAACGTCTTCGCAATGAACTTCTTGTAGATGAAGATGCCGTAATAAGAGTTCCCGAGTATCTGGACTAGGCTTGTCAGCGCGCCAGCAATCAAGAGGAGAGTAAGGTGCTTGCTCCTAAAAAGCAACTTGAGCTGGCCGCTCACTTTGACCCAGTAGCTCCTGGCAAAGCCCCTTGAGTCTCCTGACTTCTGGACCTTCTCGTTCACGAAATGAAGGACGTATCCTGAAAGTATGAATGCGATGGCTGTTATCTCGAAGCATATCAGGTAGCCGTAGAGTGGGACCATGTTGCCAAAGAAATTCACCTTGGTAGCTGAGATCATGGGGAAGCGGTCAAACAGGATGCCTGAAAGCAAGAATGCGAGGCCTGTTATTATCACTCCGAAATGCGAGATGTTGAGGAGGAAGCGGCTTAGCTTCTCCTTTTTTAAGTGCACCTCGGCCAGGCGCTCGTAGAGATCACCATAAGTGATGACTCCAACCGCGCCCACAAGGAGAGCCACTGAGAACAAAGGCACTGACCTTATGGAGACTGCCATTGCGATGAACAGAAAACTAAGGCCAAACAAGACTCCTGCCTTGCTCATGAACTTGGTGCTGACAGGCTTGACCCTTGCGTATTCCTGGAGGAACGATGACAGCAGTAGCGAAAGGATGTTCTTGAGGCCATTCATAAGGCCTATGAGAAAGAATCCTGCGCCTGTTATGGAGAACAATATGTTGATGAACTGCACGCTCGCAAAGCCATAGCCGACGCGGTCGAAAACCTCCTTGAACGTGAATATCTTAACGTTCCGCTTGTCCTCTGCGCTTCGCTCGACGCCGTTGATCTCGTGGATTATGTCAAGGACCTCGTCCTCGATGAATCCCTGGTCCACGAGCTCGGACTTGAGCATGTCAGGTGACTTGCCAGAATCCAACCCCTTTTTTATCTTGTCGAAAAGCTCACTACCCATGACAAACGGAATTAGAGGGATGAATGTTTATAAATTTATTGGACGCCACGGGGTGCGTCCAGAAAGGTCGCACGGCGTAGTCTGCCAGTTCAATATGCAGTATCTCTAGGATATGCAACTTGTTGCATAATCAAAAAGCTTGTCTTTTTGTATTCGGAATATAATCACTCATATCTTTTCACGGAGCGCGGCTAGGAGATTCTGGACGCGACCAGACGCCACTTTGAAAAAGCTCTCAGTATCTAGACTTCTCATTAGAAGGCTTCATAAGAAAGTAGCATAAAATGAAAAAGAGCGGACCCATAAACAAGTATGAGGCTTGCATCCATACTGGAGCGTGCAAGCACTGACATATGGGCAAAGGCGAGTAGTGGGCAGTCGCCAGGTTCCTGATGTTGAAGAGTTCGTAGCCTATCTTCTCCCCTAACAACAGCAAGATCCAGTATATCACTGTAAAGAATGATAATTTCTTCCAGAATCCATCAAGCTTCAGGATTGCAGAGAAGTTTGAGAATAACATGTATACTACAAACAAGCCAAGGGCCCATGCAAAGAGAGGAAAGAAGTTAATGCCTAGGACACTTATGAAATCCTGGTTGTAGCCGTAATGGTTTCTGAACAATACCACCCAAAAAAATGCAAGTGCTGAAGAGATTAGAAGCGGACGGAAGAGATGTGTCCTTTTGGTGAATATGATGTAAAACCATGCCATCACAAAAGTGGGCAAGAGTATCAGGTCAGGCCGAAAATATCCGAAAAGCACAAACACTCCTATCAGAAGGGCCTCATCCCATAATAGAAATATCATCCGGAGTCTTGGAGACAGTCTTATACCACGCATAAACACTGTGAGATTCCCCTAATATATAATACTTACTTACCAGATTAGCCAGCACACGCACCAGCACAGTTACTATCATCTTAGGGGCAGCCGAGGCAGACTATAAGATGAGTCAACATAAAATGAAAAACTATATATAGAGAAAACCAGAAAATCCGGTTATTCAGAATGGCTAACCTTACATTCGGGTTCAAAAAGAGGTCGGGTAGGCTTGATAGGGTCTGGGAATTCGACGCGGAGAGCAATATTAGCAGTAGCCCTCTAGTGGCAGATATCGACGGGGATGGCAAGAAGGAGATAGTCTTCGGCACCAAAAAGGGCAAGCTCTTCGTGCTTGACATGAACGCGGGCATCAAGTGGTTCTACGATACCTACGAGCAGGTCGACAACGTCGAGGTCATGTTCCTTGATACTGAGACTGCGAGCAGCATAGAAGGGCCTCCAAATCATGGAGACATAGACGGGAACGGCAAGGACGAGATTGTCTTCGGGACCGAGATGGGCGTACTCTACTGCCTTAGCGACAAGGGCATGCTTCTTTGGAAGAAGAAGTTCGAGGGCACGATCAGGGGCCAGCCAGTCATATATGACCTGCTGCATGACAAGAAGCCAAAGGTGATCGTAGGTTGCGGCGACAAGAAGCTTCGAGTGCTTGACAGCAAGGGAAAGGATGTCTGGTTCTTTGACGCTGAGAGCGAGATAGAGAGCACTCCAGGTACGTTTCAGAAGGACGGCAACTCTTTCATAGTCTTCGGGTGCAACAACGGCATGATATATTGCCTGAACAACAAGGGAGACAAGGTTTGGAGCTACAAGACAGGCGCCAAAATACTTGCGCAGCCTGCATTCTCTGACCTTTATGGTGATGGCCGCACTTGCGTCGTGATAGGAAGCTCTGACAATTATTTATACGTGCTTGACGACGCGGGAGAGCTCCTCTGGAAATACAAGACTGAAGGGGCTGTGATAGCCAAGGCCTCGATCGATGACATAACAGGCGACAAGAGAAAAGAGGTCGTGTTCGGCAGCTGCGACAACAAGGTCTATTGCCTCAACAGGGATGGTGACAAGGTTTGGAGCTATGAGACTGACTTCTGGATCGGGAGCGAACCGATACTGGAGGATCTTGACGGAGACGGCAAGAAGGAAGTCATCATCGGAAGCTACGATCATAACATATACGTGCTCGACGCAGAGGGAAGCTACGTGCTCGACTTTGTGCCGGGCCTTGGAGGCATAGTCGGACAGACAGGCAGCTACAGCGACGTCATGACAAAGGAGCCTGGCAAGACTGCCGGAAAGAAGATATGGCAGTTTAAGACCAACGGCGTGATTGTCGGATGCGCCTTCCTGCCTGAGAGCAAGAGCATAGTCGTGAATACAAAGCCGGGAAAGATCGACAATATCAAGCATAAGGAATAAAGCGGATTTATGGCGCCAAGCGAGGCCTGGTGCTGAAAAGAGAAAAGTTTATTAAAGAGAATATTCAGGAAGAAAACAAGAAGAGGTGTTTTGTAAGTGGTTAACGTAATCTCTAACAAGTCAGAGATAAAGAGGGTGCCCCTGTACATTGAAGGATTGGATGACAACATAGAAGGCGGAATCCCCGAAGGCCACATCGTCCTGATCAGTGGAAGTGCAGGAACCATGAAGACCTCTATCACTTTCAACGTGATGTACAACGAGGCAATGCGCGGGCATGTCAGCGTGTACTGCAGCCTGGAGCAGAGCTATCCTTCCATCATCCAGCAGATGGTCAACATGAACTTCGACCTGACTAAGATAAACCTTCTCATAATCAGGGACTTGTCTGAGATCGGGGTCGCGATCAGCAAACTGAAGGCCGGCAAGGGAGGTCTCGTGATCGTAGACGTCGGGTGCATCAGGAAGGAGATCAAGGATGTCAAGGTCGCTGACAACAAGAGCTGGCTCAACGTAGTGAAGAACGTCGTCAAGAAGATAAAGGAAGGGGCTGGTTGCAACCTGTTCTGCCTCGACTCCCTGAGTGCCTTGTATGTATTGTCAAGATTTGAGAATCCGAGGATTGAACTCTTCTATCTGTTCGAGTTCCTAAGAGACTTAAACATTACTTCTTATCTCATATCAGAAGCACAGCCTCAGAGCGGCAAGTACAGCGAGTTCGAGATCGAAGAGTTCCTCTGCGACGGCATAGTCTTCCTGAAGCTCACGCCTTTCAGGAGGAACGTGGTGCGAGAGATCTCAGTCGTCAAGATGCGTTCGACAGCGACGAACAATGACATATTCTCGCTCGAGTTCAAGCACAACAGATTCCAGGCGCTGTACGGCGGACAGAACCCGCTATTATGAATGGACACTTTTCTTTCTGTACGGGGTATGATGTTAGTTGTGAGTCCGCGCGCTGATCGGCTTGCATTCCGACCATGCGCGCGCTTGTATGCTTTCTCTTTCGGGCGCGTCCAGAATCTCTTGGCCGCGCTCCGTACTGATCCAGAAGAATCCTGTTTGGCCGAGTCTAGAACCTTTGCCTGTTCAATTGTCATACTGCGCAGTGCGGCCTTTCTGGACGCACCCCTTTCTCTTTCACAATCTTTTTAACTGCCCTCCGCGCACTTTCCTTGCATGGAGAAGAGAGAAAAGGCAGGCAAGAGAGTATTCTTCGTCATACCCGCTTATAACGAGGCGAGGAGCATCTCCAAGGTAGTCAAGGGCCTGAAGAAAGCAGGGTACAAAGATATCGTTGTCGTGGATGACTGTTCTCGCGATCGGACGTTCCAGGAGGCTAAGAGGGAGAGGATATTTGTCCTTCGCCATATTATTAATAGGGGTCAGGGCGCGGCTATCAGGACGGGGATGGACTTTGCCTTGAAGCAAGGCGCTGACGTCATCGTGCATTTTGATTCTGACGGCCAGCATCGGGTCGAGGACTTGCCTGCGATGGTGAGGCCGGTCCTGGATGGTGAGGTCGACGTGACTTTGGGTTCTAGGTTCTTGAAAAAGACCAAGATGCCCCTTGCAAGGAGGATCCTGCTCAAAGGATCGGTTCTCATACAGTGGATGTTCTACGGGGTTTGGCTCTCGGATGCGCATAACGGCTTTAGGGTCCTTAGCAGGAAGGCGGCTCAGCGGATCAACATAACGTCGGACAGGATGGAGCACGCGTCTGAGATCGTAGAGGAGATCGTGAAGAAGAGGATCAGCTACCGCGAGGTGCCTGTCGTCATAAAGTACACGAGTTATTCTCAGGCCAAGGGCACTGCCTCTTTCCTTGGGGCCTTGCGGATCCTTGGCAAGATGATCTTCAAGAAGCTGATTGGGTGAAAACCGTCGCAAAGATATGTCTGGAAGGGGTGGAGGTCAGGAAGTCCTCGATACAAGGGAGAGGAGTGTTCGCTGCGAGACTCAAAAACCATCAGGTTTTTGTTGTCTCATAACATTTTTCTAAGCAAGACTCAAAAACCACAGGTTTTTGTTGTCTTGTGATTTCTTCCGGAACTTCATCCGATCTTCTCTTAGAACAATAAGTTAAACCGCTTAAACGCGTATTTCATGAGCTTCGGGTTTGCAATGGCAGTCTTTGCGACGAGCGGAAATATCCTGTCCCTGTTGACTTTTGAGAATACCTTCCTCGAATGCTCGTTGTCAAGCTCTATTATAAGCTTGTCCCACTCCTCGTCCGAGAATGTATTCATTATTTTTCGCATCTTGAGATTTAACGAGAGGGAGGGGCATACTTTTCTCTTGAGAAGACTCGCATAGTCTTTCCTTTCGTCGATGGCTTTGCTTGCAAGCTCTGCGGATTCCAAGCCTGGAATGATGCCGCCGCCTGTCGTGGCCTTGACAAAGGTCGCCGCGTCACCTACCAGGAAAATGCTGCCTGACTGGAATTGTTGGGTTGGATCGTACAACGGTATCAGACCGCCTTGAGTCTCCAGGACTTTTCCTTCATACCTCTTGAGAAGCGCCTGGAATTCATCTCTGGTGCGATTCGTGCTTGCAAATCCTACGCGCAAGTGATCGTCATCTACTGGGACGCTCCAACCAAAGCCGTTCTTCCTGGGAAAAAACTCGATGCAGTTGTCGTTTCTTTTGCGTATGACTGCCTGGACTCCGATAAAGAACTTGCGGTGGCCAAACATGCTGGCTGACTTAGCAACAGCGCTTTGGGGGCCGTCAGCTCCTATCAAGCAGTCAAATTCTAGCTGTAGTTTCTTTCCAGACGCCAGGTTCTTAACCGATGCCTTGTTGCCTTTGTGGTTAATGAATTTCTTTTTCAGGTAGAACATGGCGCCTGCTTCTTTGGCCTCGTTATAGAAATGCCTGTCAAATTCTGTCCTGTCAATTATTACATCGGGTTTTTGAAGGCGGATGTCCAGAACGGATCCTAAGGGAGAGATTATTCTCACATCTTTTACCTTGTTGCAGATTGACTTATGGTTCTTTGGTATAAACCTGAATATGTCATCTGTGATTATCCCTGTGCACTGAACGGGCGTGCCTATGGTTGAATGCTCTTCTAGGACTGAGACGTCGTGGTGCTTGGCGAGTATGGATGCTGCATATGAGCCTGAGGGGCCTGCTCCTATGATGAGGATTCTCATGCTATTATGAATGACTGCATGATTTAATAATTTAATGAAAAGCAGGTCTTTTTTGTATGATATAAGCTAAAATCCAATCAATGTTATCATTTCTTAGTAGTTAAAAAATCAAAAGATTTATAAACCATCACCCTCTCCACCAAGAGAACAAAGAGGCGATAACCGCAAAATGGCAGGATTCACGACCATAGGACCATATCTTAGCATGAAAGAGAGCACTCTCGACAGCATCATAACTAAGAACAGGCAGGAGAAAAACCTTGGACAGAAAGCGATGACTGCGGCAAGGATAACAGGCCTCACCCTTGGAATAAGCGCACTCATGGCATTCTCAGGCAACAGCGCAGAAGCAAGCCAGAAAGCAAAAAATGCGAAAACAAAGAATCCTGTGGCAACAGAGAGCGTGAAACCGAAAAACTCAGATTACTTAATCCACGCATTCGATCTGGAGATAGTGGATGCCTATGGACGCAACGTTGAGACAAAAACCGGCCTCCAGCACATGCAAAAAGAAGCCATCCGGATACCCATAGGTGGCGGAGTAAGAAGGGGAAAGAGCATCGCCTCAAACCACCCCTGGAACAAAACCACAAAATCATACGACCTCAACAGGACGCTTGATTTCTCAGCCACACAAAAAGTGAACGGAAGGCACGTGGACTACATCAACGCACAGGCAGCAGAACAAGGCCTGGACAATAACGTATTCGCAAACCAAATCATCGGGATCCAGGAAGGCGCAGGGATCATATGCCTAATCAACGAAGACGGTCGAGAACAACAGGGCTCGGCCTGCGTACCCTACACAGCAGACCATGTCTACACGGCAGAAGTCGAAGGAAATCTTGAAAGATCGACAAGGACCGCCCAGACAGCGAAAACAACCAGAGACTCGAGACAAAACGGATCAAGAAAGCTCGGTGCAAGGCCGAGAAAGACCGGAAGCAAGAAAACATCTGCAAAGCCTAAAGAGGGCAAGCTCGAGCTGTACCTCGGAGCCGGCATGAAGACAAACGCCTTCAGGAACCAGGAAGAAAGGGAAGGGGATGAGAATCATGGCAACGCGACAGAGTTCAGCGCAATGCTTGAAGCAATGGATAGGAAGAATCACCTTAAGATAACAGCTTCACATGCTCAATACAGCGAAGAGAAACCATCTGCATATTCACCCCAGACATACTCATTAAACGAGACGAACGCCCAGATAACCGCAGAAAGGCTCCTTGCAGGACCATTCGGCATCAGAGCAGAGGTAGGGTTCTTTGAGAACAGCCTCAGCGGCACATACCACTCAAGGACATACAGCGAGTGGCTGCCATCGGCAAGCTCGACAGTGCTTGGTGCAGGGCCAGTCATCAACATATGCCTTGACGGAAGCTCATCTTCATTCACGTGCGGCAACAGGTTCTCGATCGCAGGGATCGGATCATTCGTCAGGCAGACAGAGAAGATGACCAGGTCAGGGGGATACAACGACTCAAACAGGACCACGAGCTCAAGCACAGTCTACGATGTCGCAGTCGAAGCGAGCCTTAGGCTGCTTAATGACAAGCTCAGGATAAGCGGCTCTTACAGCAAAGGGCTTGGAGAGATAAAGACTACAACAATGTCAGCCAAAGGTATGGTGATAATCCCTGTCTCAAAGAACTTCGGAGTCGCGCTCAGCGGCTACATGACTAGCTTTAATGACGGAGTGCATACAGAGATGTACAGGAATGCAGCCGCACAGGTTGGAATCGTATTGTCAAAGCGATAGAGAAATACAGATAATCAACAATATCAAATTCAGATCCAAATGATACAAGATACAAAAAAAGGAGAGAACAAGATGAAAAAGACCATATTGCTGATGATTGCAACAATGTTTGTGATACTGGCAGGAAGCCTAGCAAGCGCGTACGGCGGATGCATGGTAAGCCCAAGCATAAACCAGCCATTGATGCCAGACAGCGACTGCGACGGCTACATCGATGTAGTCGACAACTGCCCCACGATAGCGAATCCGCTTCAGCAGGACAGCGACGGGAACGGCCTTGGCAACGCGTGCGACCTGTTCCTTGAGAGCATGGGCACGAATCCAGCCGACTTCGTATACAACGGCAGGGCTTTCAACGTCGTGGGCACCTTCCACAACAACAGGGAGTATAATATTCGAAATATCCGGGTTAGAGTATTGATCCCAGAGCTGGGGATCGAGAGCGTCCAGTACATAGACAACTTGGACGTGTGTGAGAGCAACAGTGTTGAGTTCCAGGTCAGGGCGCCTATCTGCGCTCCTGAACAGGACTACAGGATCTTCCTCGAGGCCACGTTCATGAACGTGTTCGGGGTCCAGGAGAAGATCGGCGGCGTGTCGAGCGTCAGGGTCATACCAGACCAGTACTGCCAGATGGTGATGCAATCAGGCGGCAACATAGGCAACACCTACATCGATGTCATGGAGATTCAGGACGTGTACAAGGGATCTGAGGCAGTGTACCCTATCAAGATCTCGAACAGGGAGTTCGAGAGTAAGGCTTACGAGATAAGCGTCGTGGGGCTTGACGAGTGGGGAGATTCAAGGATTACGCCTAACAGCCTCGTGATCGTGCCTGCTGAGAGCGACAGGGTAATAGATCTCTACGTGAGCGCAAGGCCTGAAGTGCCTGCCGGCGAAAGGGTCTTTGTGACCTCGATAAGGAGCGGGGATGAGATCCAGAGATTCATCCTCATAGCTAACGTGAAGGACCACCCTGCAAACGACCAGCACCTGTTCTTCGTGTTCGGCTTCAGGATAGTCCTGATAACCTTACTGGTCGTCCTGCTCCTGGTGGCATTGGGTGTCGGGATCGCCAAGTACAGCGCTAAGGTAGGTAGTGAAGCCAGCCAGAAGTACTACTAAGGCCATTAGGCTATTTTTTACATTCCTTCAAAGTATCTTTTTAACCATTTTCAAGTGGTTAACAGACGAAAGCTTTAAATATGAAACGCGCATTCGCAAGAGAGAAAAAAATGGAAAAAAGCCTAATTTTCGGAATCGCAATCATACTCTTAATATCAATGACAGCCCTGGCAAGCGCAAGCGAGCTATCAGACACGAACATCGACTACACGGACTACAGGGAGATAGTCGCAGGCGAAGCAGGAGTCGTCTACAAGATAAACCTCAAGAACACAGGAGACGAAACAAAAACATACGAGATCGTCCCAGACAGCGACGTGGTCCGAAGCATAGGCACATACAGGGTTGACCCGAGCTACAACATCGAACTCAAGCCAGACCAGGCAAAGACGCTCAACTTCTACCTTAAACTCGAGAACGACGCGCCGTCAAGGCTCGTGATTCCGATCGAAGTGATTTCAGGAGACGAAAGCGTGAAGCTAGAGCTCGTGGCAAGGAAGATAGGCCCATTCCAGGAAGCTAAAACAGTAGGATTCTGGAACCAGGTCCTCAAGATACTCTTCCTGGCACTCGTCGTCATAATCATAATCGCGCTCGTAGCAACCCTCTTCAGGAAGAAGAAGGAAGGTGACAAGCCAGAAGTGGAGACGTACTACTAAGAGGAGAAAGAAGATGAACAATGAATACAACCGAGAGTTCTCGCTTTCCACAATTGTAGAAGAGAACCTTAGACTGAGAAATCTCCCTTGTTACCCAGAGCTATCAGTGAATTTGCAGGAGCAGATATATAAAGACATATTCCATGGACTCGCATCAGCTTTCGGAATGATCTTGGCACAACCTCGCTACAGCGTCACAGAAGAGCCTGGAGATAACACCGTAGAACTCCACAAAGAGACAACATACGATCTCCACCCAGCACTAAGATTTACCGTCAAAAGCACCCATAAGATATCGCACGAGAGGAGTTCTGGCATATCGCTTGAAAGAGCTACGGCGTCCGAGATAATAAGATATAATAAAAGATATCTTAAACATGCATTTTCCAAATATAAGAAAGATAACTATTCCGAGCTTCCACAAGCGCTTCAACTCAAAGACATCGCTATAGGAGTAAGAAGCAGGGCAGAGAGGGTCGATGAGTTCCAAGCTTTATATGGAGCCATCACGCATCTCATGAATACAGCAGTGAACAGAGCATTCAACGAATTGTATGAAAGAATAATAATCTTCGAGAGTGCGCTCCAGATATCTGACGAATACCGATTAAAAGGCTTTGGCCCTGATGATAAACATCTTGTCGAATGCATAGGCCGAGATGATAAACATCTTGTAGAATGCATAGGCCGAGATGAGAAGAAGTTGGATGCATACGCACACAAATACGGAGATGCATTAAAGAAATCATAAAAAAAGCATGCTAACAAGAAAAAAATTGGGGGAATAGAACAAAATGAAAAACAACGCGTGGAAAATCCTTATATTGCCAATGATATTGGTACTGACACTGAGCCTCGCAGAGGCTGCACTTTACGTAAACGTCGTGACCGACGAGTTCTCGATAGAGAGCCCATACCCGGTCCAGAGCGTCAAGACCTGCCAATGCGGTCTCAGGACTGAAGTGGTCGAGATAACCAACCTCGGAGACTTCACGACACTGTTCGACGTGGAACTGTTCTCCCCAATGTCACAGTACATAACGCTCAGCCGAGGCTCATTCTCCCTCAAGCCAGGCGAAGCGACCAAGATCCACGTGTACATCGACGCGCCATGCGACCTCCCAATCAGCTCATTCTACGTAGTCCAGGTAAGCACCAACTACGGCCGAAGCAAAGAACTCTACAAGGAGTTCACGAGCCAGAAGTGCCAGAACATCAAGTTCGAGAGCAGCATGCTCAACGATACAATATACCCTGGCGAAGAGGCACAGCTCGAGATAGAGCTGCAGAACGTCGCAGAATTCACAGACACGTTCAAGATAGTCCCTACAAACAACCTTCCATACGCATGGATAAGCAGGGACTCAGTCACGCTAGAGCCTGACGAGAAGACCGCGGTAGTCATCCACACAACCCTTCCTCTAGGATCATACGGGGAAGTCGAGCAAGCGTTCAGCATAGAGAGCGAGAAAGGCAAGAACTCAGCCTTCGGATCAGAGAAGTACGAGATAGTCAAGGACTATGACTTCGCGATCCAGACAGAAGACTTCAAGGTCGATGCCTGCGAAGACGTGCTGAACAAGCAAGTAATAATGTTCAAGAACCTTGCAAGGACTCCTAACGAGTACTACTTGAGCCTCAAGGCGCCTTACTTCGTCAACCTCAGCCAATACTCGCTGACCCTTGACGGAGAAGAGGAAGACGCGATTGTCATGAACGTGGCCCCCAGCCAAGCAGACATCGGCAAGTACACAGTAATCCTGGAGGCAAGGACCAAGTTCGGCGACGTGGTCAAGACAAAGACCTTTGACCTGAACGTCAAGGACTGCTTCGAGTCGAGCGCAGACATCTCTGAGAGCGGACACGTCAAGGACCAGTCATGCACTGGAGAGAAGGAGTACGAGCTCAGGATTGTCAACAAGGGACTCTACGAGGAAGCATACCAGATAGAGGTCGACAGCGAAGGCTGGCTCTCAGTCTCAGAGGACAACGAGTTCGTGAGGCTCAGGCCTGCGCAGGAAGTCATCGTGCCTATCAAGGCAGTACTGCCTCCTGTCGATGAGACCAAGACCTCATTCGTCCTGGTGAAGCAGCTCAGAGCGCCGTACCAGACCCACGAGATAAGGCTGGACATCGAGTCGCTGAGCGAGAGGACCTGCTACAACGTAGACCTAATCCAGCAGACCTACGAGATCAACTACGAGACCCCAGTCATCCCGCTGCTCTTGAAGCACACAGGCCTGAAAGGAGGAGAATACTCGCTTGAGCTAGGAGAGCTTGATTCCAAGTTCGTCAGCCTAGAAGAGGACACAGTCACTTTCGAGCCAGGAGAGTTCAAGGTAATCCACATAACTCCTACGAACCAGTCAGCCTACAAGACAGGGACATACCTCAACAAGCTGAGCCTGACAATAAAGCCGACCGACAAGACGATCGACTACGACAGGCAGTTCTGGATAGTCCTCAAAGACAAGAGCTTCCTCTCAAAGGCATGGTCGTACATAAAGAACTTCAACTACACGAGGATCGGAGTGTGCGGAGCAATCGGCGTGATACTCTTCGTGATCGCACTCACCCTTGCAGTCCTGGCAGCTGGCATGAAATCCAACAAGGACCTCAAGATCAAGAGGATAAAGGCGTCAAGGATCAAGAACCTGAAAGTGCTGAACATCATCATGACGGCACTGATACTCGCAGGCCTGGTATTCCTGATATTCATGGGAACCCCAGACGAGACAAGGTTCTACGATCAGGGAAGCAACCAGACAGGGCCATTGTTCCACGAGTGGAAGCAGAACACCGCCTACAAGCTCAACCTAGACTACTACTTCACAGACCCTGACATGGACGTCCTCGTCTACACTGCAAGCCAGCCAGACCACATCCAGATAAGGATTGAAGGAAGCATAGCGACGCTCACGCCAGAGCACGGCTGGAGTGGCGAAGAGAACGTAGTCTTCACGGCAAGCGACGAGAAAGGAGGCATCACAGACAGCGACGTGATGACACTCTCAGTCGTGAAGAAGAACCCAATGGACTTCTTTGACTACTGGAGCCTCTACTGCAAACAGGTCAACATCGTCCTGATGATGGTGATACTCGCGCTCCTCCTCGTCATAACAGACGTGGTAGAAGAGAGAGGCTACAGGCGATACTTGCCGAGAAGGTAAGCGCGAAGCTGATCTAAACTCTTTATCATAGTCTTTCTTTATCTTTCTCAACACCCACACAGATAACGTCTCTGGGATAGAATCAGCTAAGAGAGATCAGAATTAAGAGTGAAAGAAACCTAGAAGAATTTATTTATTGGCAGAAACCTTTTTGGCACTTTTGGTAGGGAACTGTTGCGCCGCTTCCTGCAAGGCTTCAGTCTTGATGCATTCCTGAAGAGTATACCACTTATCACGGTCACTTTCCTGGCTCGAATCTGCGAGTACACGGTAACGCCAAGCTTCCTTAGGAGACATGCCAAACGGCAGTTGTTCCTCAAAAGGCTTCCATTCATTCGACGTGGTCATGTACCAGTCATCGCGCTCAGCAGGAGTTCCGACACCTGCCCTGATCCTTATGCCCCAAGCAGTATCTGCAGTGATCCACTCAGGCAATGGTTCCTTGCCAGGTCTCCAAGTCTTAGCGTCGAACACCACGGCAGATGCAGGAGTAGTCTCATAAGCAGGCTTAGGAGCCGATCCAGCAGACGCTAGCTCAGCCACAGCTTCCGGCGGAGCCACGACCTTGCCATCCACGACTGTCAAAGGCGTGTAAGGCTGGGTGTCATCAGAAGAATAAATACGAGTAAGCCATTCGCTTGGCATCTCGAAGACTTCGTCTTTCTGCGCTCCGATCATGTAATCATTGTCAACAATCTGGTCAACGACAGGAACGGAATCCTGACCCTCGGCGTTGCCTTCAAGGACGAGCTTAGGGTGTCCCAGGAGAGACTTGTCTGGCTTTGGTTCGGGAGGAAGATATCCTTTCCTTTCAGCCACTTCCTGCCAGCCTTCCCTAGAAAGTACTTGATTGGGAGTGTTTCCCTCATATGCTGTACTAAGGCGATCCTTTGAATAAGCAAGCTTCTTTGCCAGAGCATCCCATGTAACCGGGTACATCTTAAGACTGGCTCTCAGATTCTCTGGAACGCCAGCCAGGGCCTTGTATGCACGATTAGTAGCGTCTAGCGCTAGCCTCACTCTCTCCTCAACCTGATTTATCTCAGAGAGCATGACTTCCACAGCACACATCTCTTCAGAGGATAGGGCTCTTTCTTCCAGATTCATCGCCTGGACTTTCTCAGACTTAGCATCTACATTGGAATTGAAATCGCCGACTGCTTTTGCAAAAGAATCCTGTTCCAGATAGGTCAAGATCTGGCTTAGAGCCACTCCTTTTGCCCCTCGAACCTTTGCAGATGGATTGACTGCGGAATAGCACCTTTCCTTTAGAATATCGTATGCTGCATAGACTGATGCCGCAAGCGGCGTTGGCGTCGCATTCTCTTGTGAGGTTTTATCGTCATTCATGTTCAATATCACCTTTTTTTATCTTATGTGAATGTCTTTCTTTATAAAGCTTTCGGTTTTGTAGCCACTTGTTAGTGACTACAAATAGAAATCGAATGGCATAACATCATCTCGAAGCAGCTATAGGCGGCCTAAAACCTTAAAGATAAAGCTCCATGAAGACCTTCTTGGCCATCATCTCCTTGTTAGTCTCAGTCTTGATCTTCCTGGCAAGCCTGGAATGCAGGAAGACGTCAGAAACCCAGGAATGGAAGTCATTCTTCCCGGCATTCACGTGATGGGCGAACGCGTCAGGGTTCATGTTCCTGAGGGCGTCAGGAAGCTCCCTCAAATGCCTAATCACGCTGCCGTCACAAACGTAAAAATACTTCTCCGCCGGAACGTTTAATATCTCCATTGCATACATAACCCTAAGAAAGGTATTTAAATACTTTACGTGAAAACAGGCCCTGAAACGGCACAAATTAAGAAAAAATTAATAAAAACACGAAGTTAACCACAAGCAAAATGAAATTCACATCAATCCAGGAAGCCATGAACAAGGGTTCAGGCAAGGTAAGCATGCGCGGATGGGTGCACCGAGAAAGAGGGTCAAACAAGCTCAAGTTCATCGTGCTGAGAGACAGCTCGAACATCATCCAGTGTGTGGTCAAGAAAGACAAGTTCTCCGAGGAGAAGTACGCAGAGGCAGACAAGCTCCAGGTGGAGGCAAGCCTCGAGATACACGGCACTATCAAGGAAGATAAGCGAGCCCCGACCGGATACGAGGTCGAGGTTGACGATTTCCAGATTGTAGGAGCATGCGACAGCTTCCCCATAAAAGCCGACCAGAACAGGGAGTTCATGGACGACAACAGACACCTGACCCTCAGGACGAGGAGGATGACCGCCATAATGAAGATCAGGAGCACCTACGTGCAAGCAAGGGATGAGTTCTACAGGAAGAAAGGATTCTTCAGGTTCGACGCACCCATCCTGCAACCAAGCCAGTCAGAAGGCGGAAGCACGCTCTTCGAAGTCAAGTATTATGACAAGAAGACCTACCTGTCACAGTCATGGCAGCTGTACGCAGAGTCCGCCATATTCGCACTCGAGAAGATATATGACATGGGACCCACGTTCAGGGCTGAGAAGAGCAAGACCTCAAGGCACCTCTCAGAATTCTGGATGGCAGAGATGGAAGCCGCGTGGTGGGACCTCCACCAAGTCAGCGAGTTTGCAAAGGAAGAAATAAGATACTGCATCAAGAAAGTAGTCGAGGAACGCTCTGACGACCTGAAGACTCTGGAACAAGACCCTGAGAAACTAAGAAAGGTCGTCGAGAAGGATTGGCCGACCATCAAGTACAGGGACGCATTGCAGATGCTCAAGGAAAAGGACAAGATGGAAGTAGAGTTCGGCAAAGACCTCCGAACCATAGAGGAAGAGAAGCTAGCAAAGCACTATGACACCCCTGTCGTCGTCACGCACTATCCTGTCGTCGCAATGGCATTCTACAAGCCACGAGACCAAGACTTCCCGGAAGAGGCGCTCTGCTTTGACATGCTATCCCCCACAGGGGTAGAAATAGTCGGAGGAAGCCAGAGAAGCCTTGACATCGAGGACATGAAAGAAAGGCTCGTCGAGGCAGGAGAAGATCCATCCTCATTAGAATGGTACTTCGACCTCCGACGGTACGGCTCCGTGCCGCACTCAGGATACGGCGTCGGAATCGAGAGAGTGCTCACATGGATCTGCGGCCTGGACTCAGTGAAAGACGCAATACCATTCCCGAGGACGCCGTTGAGATACAAGCCCTGATGACGGTTGTTGGGCGGCGACAATAAAAACAGAAACTCCGAGAACTAGTGCAGCGCCATCTTCTTCATGTTATCCTTATGCTTCTTCTTCTCTTTCTGCCTTGGCGTCAGCCTCTTCTTGCCGCTCTTCTTCACCTTCCCCGCCACTGGTTTATGCGCAGGCTGTTTGATGTGACTCACGTAGGCAGCTGCAGCTCCCGAGTCAGCAATGGACAGCTGGTGCATGGCCGGCGAAGCGCTCTTTGCCATGGGCGCTGGCTTTGACACCGTTGGCTTGTGGTCCTTCGGCGGAGAGCCTTCTGCAATCTTGTCCAGGTGCTCTTGCACGAATCCGAGGTCTGACAACGCTTCCTCGCAGAACTGCAATGCTCCCTCGTGGAAGTTCTTCACAGGGTCAGAGTCGTTCTTTGCCAAGACGTCGATTATCTTGTCGTTTCCATAGGGATCACGGTCGAGCTTGAGCAGGCCTGTAAGATCATTGAGATCGAACACCTCAGATTCCTTCTTCGTCGAAACCAATAGGGTGTCCTGAATCTTCTTGAGCAGTCTCACAGCAGCCGCCTTCCTCCTAGCAGGAGTCTCGTCTTTCAACTCTGTAAACTCGTTGTAATGCTCGGCGTCAACCCTTATCTTCTTCCTCATCGACTCTGTGCCGCCGCGGCGCACGCTATACACGCGCCCGATGACTGCATTGATGGCCTTGGCCTTATCCTCGATACTCGCCACAAACTTCTTAACGTCATCCTCTGTATCGAGGACTGCAACTTTGGGCTTGGAAGCGGGCTTCGGCTTAGGTGCCGGAGCAGCTTTCTCCTTTATTATCACAATCTCCTTCTTCTCAACAGGAACCTTTGACTCAGTCTCGCTGGTCTCGTGCTCCCTCTCCCTGGTCGTCGTCTCCTCTACCTCTTTTGAACGCGCGTGCTCATGACGCACAAAGGCGTGCTGCAGCACGAGGATGGCCTCGAAGAGAAGCCCAATCACTATGTTGATGGTGCTAAGAGTCAGGTAGTCGAGAGGGCCAAGAAGCTTGGCCAGCCCCAATACAAGGAAGAGCCCTGTGAATATGAACGGAAATACCATCAAAAAGCCAGACTCCATGTGATACTTATCGACTAGTACGTAAGTGACGACTATAGTAAGCAGTGCTGGAGAGAATCCGAGGAACGTGTAGAAAGGCCCGGAGTCAGTTATCAAGCTCAGCACTATCACGCCAATGAACCACAATATCAGAGCGATCACGCAAGTGACCTTCAACACCTTATCAACGATGATCTCGACCTCATCCTCCTGATGAGTCTCAGTCTCCACTGTCTTCTCGACAGTCTTCTCGTGAGTGGCAGTATGCGATGAGTGGAGCGGCTGGTGATAAGCCTGCCGTAAAGCATGCATATGAGCCTGCGAACGCATGGACGGATGGGAATGGATCGAACCTGGATGGTGATGCAAGACCTGATGAGAAGCATGAGCGGGATGATGGTTGTGAACCGGATGATGATGCGGATGAGATGGAACAGGATTTGCAGGTACGTGGTGGAATGTATGCGGCGTCGGCAAGATCCTGGCCTCGTCAGCCTTCTTTTTATCCCTTGCAGGGACTTTAGGTATGACTACATCCTCCAAACTGCTGATTCCACCTCTTTTCAACATTTCTAGGCTTATTGTTATTTAAGCTTTTCGCCGGAAGCGGCTCTGTTCAAAATCTCTCGTAGCCCGCCGCGACCGCTTATTAATAACATCCTTTAGCCGAGTCTAGTCTGATCGTATGGTATTTCGTATGCGCAGCAAGGGGCTACTTTTTGAACAGAGCCGCCGGAAGCCAACCAAAAGGCCGTGCCCCCTAGCGCAGCTTACGACAGCATGTTCAAACAGAGGAAGAATCGGTTCGATACACGATGAACTGGAGCGCGGAGCGGGGCACGGAAAGAATGCTTAAGCAGGAAAAGAGTTTTAAACAAGGCCCCATACCTGACGTATCATGAAAGAGACTTACACTCCTAAGATCGAGGTGCGGAAGGGAAGCATCGCAACCATCAGGGTAGACGCTGTAGTCAATCCTGCGAACAGCTTCGGCTACATGGGCGGGGGAGTCGCAGGAGTGCTTAAGGAAGTGGGCGGCCAGGAGATAGAAGATGAGGCGGTAGAGCATGCTCCGATTCAAGTGGGAGAAGCAGTGGCTACAACCCCAGGCCTGCTTGTCTGCAAGAAGGTCATACACGCTCCGACGATGCATAATCCTGGTGAATTGACAGATACCCATAAAGTAGGGTGTGCTGTGGAGGCGGCGCTTGAGCTTGCTGAGAAGGAGAAGTGCAGGAATGTCGCGATCCCCGGCATGGGAACAGGTGTCGGCGGCCTTGACAAGAAGGAAGCCGCCAAGGCCATGATAGGGAAGATCAAAGGTAAAAGGTTCGAATACGTCCAGACGATCATATTGATAGATGTCGATGATGATATGGTGGAAGCGTTCGAAGAGGCACTAGGTCACGAGTGAGAAAACATACATCTAAGAGCTTAAGAGGTGATCAGTCTCTTTCTTCATCCTCGCCTCGTACTCGTATTTCTTCTCGCCGTCTTTCTGCTCATCTGATAGCAGCCGAAGGAGCTCTCTTATCAGCTTCTCTTCCTTCTTCTGGTCGCCGGAGTATCTTGAGGCGTCCTGCTTCGCTGCGTGCTTCTGTATTAGCTCTGCTTCCAGCTCTTCTGCAGTGCCTGAGTGGACTATCATCTCTGTGAATTCCTTTGACGTGAGCTTTGACGTGCTTCTCATCACGAAGAACGCTCCTTTGTTGTAAAGGCTCTTTACGAATGACTTGAAGTCAATGTCGGAGGGCTTGCCGCTCTTGAGCTCGCCGTGGACCTTTACGAGCACTATCGCGTTGTTGAACTCCTTGAGCTTTATTGCAGAGTCGAGCTCGTGGTAGACTTCTTCAGGAGTCTTGTTCTGGGCATCTGCCTCTATTCGGTAGACGCTCTTGACGTTCAGGGGCTGGTATTCAAGCTCTCCGTCTTCATAGATGTAGAACCCGCCCTTTCCCAGGCTCCATGCCTCGCTGAAATTGGCAGGGAAGATGGGGCCCGGGTAAACGACATTTTTTCGCTCTGCTAAATCCTTTGCTTCTACTATATGAATGTGACCGCCAGCGTAATAGTCGAATCCTCTCGGAAACTCGCTTGCGCTTATCCCCCGTATCACTTTCATCTCCGTTGGGAGGAGCTCTTCGACTGTCGTGTGGAAGAGGAATATCTTAGGGCCCAATGCCTGCTCCAAAGGCTCTATGTCCAGGGAATCGTATTCTTCCTGCTCCAGGCTTCCTTTCCTGCCGCCTATGCCTGTAAGCTTGGCCTTGGTCTTCGGGTCCTCTGTGAAACTGAGTTTTAGCTTGCCTTCGATAACTTCTCCTTTCATGACGTTCTTCAGGAGCTCTGTCTCTTCGAGGACGTCGAGGATGGTCTTCCCGCTGGCTGAGTAGTCGTGGCTTCCGGGGACGACGTAGACAGGGATGTGGGCTTGCTTCAGTTTCTTCAGCAGGATGACGGTCTCCTGCAGGTGGTCTATCGCAGGTACTGCGGTGTTGAAGAGATCCCCTGCTATTATGACGAAGTCGAGTTTCTTCTCGAGAATGACGGTGATGGCTCTCCTGAAGGCTTCGAGTGAGAGGTTCTTCATGAGCGGGTCTCTCCATGCTCCTATGTGGACGTCTGCTAGATGTGCGAATCGCATAGGAGGAGGGGAAGCCAGAGAGCTATAAAAGATAATGTGACCACCACGAAGTAGTAAATAAAACGAAAGGTTTATAAATAAGAGAATAATCCAAAAAAAATGAGAAACATAGCAGAACTCATCATCACCAATTCGCAGCCCACACCAAAAGCCCTGCACAAACTGCAAGCTCTTAATGACGACGCCCAAATCTACTTCTCACAAGCACAAAACATAGCAATGCACTACATCGAACAAAGCACCACAATAGCTTTATTCGTACGCAGAAGAGAAAAAGATATCACTAAAACCCAAGAATTGGCGGAAACATCCGAAGGAAAGAAGAAGGAGAAAGCATACAATACTCAAAAAGAGCTTGAGAAAAGAATAGCAGAAAGAATTAAGACAAGCTTCCAGAATGGAATGGCTATTATCAAGGACTTCCACGAAGCCAATCGAGATTATCTAGTAGAATTCCTAAAAATACAAGGCATCATGGTATGTTCAGAAGAAGAAGGAGAAGTCAAATACTTCCAATTGACAACAAACCAGCCCGACCAAAAACCCACCATCCATAATCTAAGGAACAACGCAAAAAATAAAATAAGAGAAGTGGAACTCCTCGTCTCCGCATACCAAAAACCATAAGATTCTAATAAGGATCAAAGACGCAAAGTGGCCTCTAGGAAACGAAGCTTTTCTTCCGCCTCAATAAATCGAAAAGTTCCAATAAGAGAATTAAGCTTGTCAAAATGAGCCTTGAAACTCTCCTTGATAATCTTTTCTCCCTCTTTCTCACCATAACGCTGGAGAATCTTCTCCTCGAATTGCTCGAGTTCTCTCATCAAGACCTTGGCTTCTGCCTCTTGTTTAGCCAAAGCCTTATCCTGATCCCTAAGCCTCTTCTCCAACACATTCATAGAATATATGTGCCTTTTGAACAATCCCATTTTTTCACCTCACAGCATTCACAAAATCGAAAGTGTTAAAATCAAGTCTAATCATAAAGATATAAGTTTATAAACTTTGCCTTATAGGATTAGGTCTAAGGCTTTTGTTTTTTAAAAAGAGGTGCAGCTTGGCAGAAAAGGGCAATCGCGAAAGCATTATCAAACTTTACCGCAAGGCTTGGCTCGGCGGCTACGCCATCGGGGCTTTCAACTTCTCGACTATGGACCTAGTGCATGGCATACACGAGACTGCCATCGCCATGAAGGCGCCTGTGATCATCGCCACGAGCCAGGGCGAGAGGAACTTCTTCGGCTGCGAGGAGAGCGTGGCAGTCTACAACGTCCTTAAGGCAAGGCACCCACCTACGATACTGCACGCAGACCACACCAAGACGCTTGAAGAGCTGAAGAAAGTTGTAGACGCGGGCTACCCTAGCGTCCACTTCGACGGCTCAGGACTCGACTACCTGACTAACTTAGAGCAGACCAGGAAGGCGGTCGAGTACGCGCACGCCCACGACGTCTTCATCGAGGGAGAGCTCGGAGGAATCCCCGGCGGCTCGAGCCTTCACAAGGAGAGCATCAAGTCCGTCGCAAAGGAGGAGTACCTGACGCATCCTGAGCAGGCAAAGGACTTCGTCAACAGGACAGGCGTCGACTCGCTCGCCGTGAACGTGGGGAACGCCCACGGCATCTGGAAGGATGCGCCGAAGCTCGACTTCAAGAGGATCCAGAAGATAAAGGAGCTTACAGGCAAGTTCTTAGTCCTACATGGAGGTTCGGGAATAAGGCCTATCGATTTCAGGCGCGCGATCGCCCATGGCATCACGAAGATAAACATCAACACAGAGATGAGGATCGCATTCGAGAAAGCCATAGAGCAGGGACTCGCAGAGCGGACTGATGACACCCCTTACAAGTACCTGGGACACGCCCACGAAGCCGTGGCAAAAGTAGTGCGTGACAAGATCGTGATATTCAAGTCAGAGAAGAAGGCCTAAAATAACAAAAAAAAGAGCGCATCAATGGAATGCAATATCCGCATTGAAACGCTGTCAGGGACGCCTCACCCAACATCGTCATGAGCAGGAAAAAGTTTTTTAAACTGAGAGGTGTTACCTTTCTCGCATGGCATATACTTGGGACCAGTATACGAAGGAAGAACAGGATGAATGGGAGGAGATGAACAGGAAAGCACTGGAATCTTATCGCGGATATGAACCAAAAAGCGACAGTATAACTCCCACACACCATATTCATGAGGCAATCCGACCGACATCCTTCGATCCTGAACATCTCATGCGTTTTAATCTTCTCCATCCGGCCGATAAGAAAATCAAAGCACCAACATCCCTTCTTAAGAAAAGCCTGGATTATCTCGTGAACATTTACCGAAGGCTTTGAACTTGTCCTGAAAGGGAGCAGGCCATCTTCAGGCATCAAAAAATAAGGGTTATGAGAGAATCGCCTCAGTCGAATGGGAAGTAAGCAATCCTCACGGCGACGTACACGACGTACATCAGTATGAGCATGAACGCACCCCAGCGGTTGAGCTTCTTCTGGTGAGAGAGTATCCATACCAGCAGTATGACTGCCGAGATTGCCTTCATTGGCAGGTCCCAGAACAGGATTGGGTAAGGAACATAATAAGATGAGATTAGCCCGCCGAGGCCTATGCCGAACAGAGGATTCACGATGTTGCTCCCTATGAGGGTCCCTACGGCGAGCCCGGTCGCCTTCTTCCTCGCGCTTATGATGGCTGTGAAGAGCTCTGGAAGGGCAGAAGCGACTCCCAATGTCAAGACCCCGATCAGGCTTCCTCCTACGCCCGTCTTGAGGACGACGTATTCGGTCACGTCCAAGGTTATTATGCTACTGAAGAGAAGCACGAGAAGCCCGGCACAGGTCAGCAGGATCTCCTTTATCACGTGGACCTTGCGCTCTTCCTCTGATATCTCCTCTTTCGGCTCTGAGATGTACAGGTAGAACAGGTACACTCCAAACAATCCCAGGAGGATGGCTCCATCTATCCTGGATATCTGGCCATCCCATCCGAGCCCCAAGACAAGCAAGGTCGTCACGATGAGCAAGGAATAGCTTGTCTGCAGGAAGCTCTTCGGGAAATGGACCGTCCCTATTATCAGGATGGCAACCCCAAGGATAAGAGTCTGCTGGACGACGTCCGATCCGATATTCGCCCCGACGACAGTCGCAGAAGCGATCCTGTAATCCATATGGCCCGCTAGGATGCCGAAAGACGCGACCAGGTGAGAGCCGATCTCCGGAAGGCTCGTCCCGATGGAGAGGACCGTAAGGCCGATAAACGTGTTCGAGACCCCGAAGTGATGGGCGATCCTTATCAGCTTGTCGACGACGTAGTTGGCGCTCAATACAAGCACGACTATCGCGAGGAAGCCGAAGGCCACGTTGTTCCAGAAAGAATCGAACAGTATCATGGGATAAACTGAGAAATGATTATTTAAAAAGTTTATCTTGAAAGAGAAAATCCTGAAAAGATTACTCTACAGGGATCATCTCGCCGCCGGTGCTCTGGGCAATCCTCTCAAGATCCAGTTGGGTTGACGTTGATACGCCAACCGGCACAAAGGAAAGCTTCACGCCGTTCTGCTTTGCATAATCCAGAACCGTCCTGGTAGAGACAAGTTCTTCGTTATTCGCACCATCCGTCAAGGTTATGACCTTCTCATAAGGCTTCTTCCCCATCACATAATTGATGGAAGTGAGCATGGGCGTGCCGCAATCAGCTTTCACATCCTCAATGAACATGCCATCCTTGCCTCCGGCACAACCGCTGAAAACATAGACATCAGCCCCGACCGGAAATGGAAACTTCTTCAGGACGTCGATCTTTCTCACGTCCTCTCCTTTATTGTCCTTGATAACGTCGCTCATGGAGCCTGATATGTCAAGAAGATAAGCGACTCCGGCCTTCTTATCAGGGTTCGCCTTGTGAAGGGCCTCTGCCACGGGATTATCATAAGCCTCCATAAGCCCAGGAACAGGCACGACAACCTTAGAAACATAATCCTCTGCCCTGCAAGACATGCATAACCCGGCCGCCAGCAACGACGCCGGAACCATCAACTTCGCAACCAAACTCTTCATAACAGCATCACCGAAGCAAAGGAAAGATATGCAGTTTATAAAATAAGCGGAAAACAAGAGAAAAGGTCCGGGAATCCGATAAACCGAAAGAAATCACAGGACAACAGAAATGCTTACATTTCTGAGTCTACTGACTTCATCACTAGACACACTGGACAATCCCGCGCAACCCTTAAAAACTCTTCTCCTTCGCCAATCCTGTTTCATCAGGAGGACAAGATGAAAACAGAATTGAGTCCAGAACTGGCAGAGTTTGTAGGCATTGTCATGGGAGATGGATATATCTATTTGAATAAAGGCAAGTATCTTCTAGGCATTGTGGGGCATCCAAAAAAAGACAGAGCGCATTTCAAGCACATTAATGATCTTATCATGTCCCTTTTCCAGCATAAACCTACGATTGTCACAAGAGCCAGAGGATTAAGACTTACTCTTTACTCAAAGCAAGCATGCACTCTCTTAACAAAAGAAATCGGTCTTGTTCACGGCAAAGGTAAGGGAGAAAACGTGACAATTCCACAAGTATTCCTGAAGGACGATTCTCTTCTTAATAGTTTAATTAGAGGCTTATTCGATACGGATGGTAGCATCTTCACGTCCAACAAGAAAGGAGCACCCGATTATCCCACAATAGAATTGACAACCACAAGCATCCGCTTAGCAGAACAAGTCAGAGACATTCTCATAAAAAAAGGCTTCAGGGTGGCTAATGTCCGGAGGTACAAATCAAAAAGAAGCGTTCTGGATACACACAAAGTCTCGTTGTACGGACATAAGAACATGATGTTATGGAGAGAAATAATCGGATTCTCCAACTCTTACAAGCAAGAGAGATTAAGAAGAATAAGTGGGTCGGGCGTGATTTGAACACGCGACATTCCGTGCCAGACACCATTCCTGTTATCTGACTCCACGGTCTTCAGCCGTCTAAGCTGCAAATCCGGTTTCCCTGAAATGCATGTGCTCTCCTTAGACGAGTGATGATCCAGCTCTCAGTCTGAGCTACCGACCCGTTATGCTAAGTAAAAATAGTTTCTTTATAAAGCTTACTCAAAAAATATTATCGGGCGTTCATATCCATATAAGCATATCCCTCGCAGCCATCGGGTTTCAGATGCGCGATGACATCATTTGTTGTGCTGTAACCTACGAAGGACTTTAATCGGTCGCGTAATGTTTGTCTGCGCGAGAATTCCAGTATGGTTCCATGAAGTATGTTTTTGTATTCTTCAGAAACGTCTTTCACTTGCCAACCCGCCCGCCGGTATCTTTCCACAAAATAGCCGCTTAATACACTTCCAGGGATAAGCGTATGTTCTAATACAATGCGTACGGTCGTCTTATCGAGCGGTTTGCCGCTTAACTTTCGTATAAGCGCCGAATCGACTCTTTCCGTCAGCTCTTGCCATTGTTGTTCCCCGGCCAAAGCTTCTTCTGGTGTCACAACCATTTTCGCATATCCCTCACCTCTTATGACAATTAAATGCCCTCGAACTTCTTCTCGCCTGCGAGGAGCTTCCTGATGACGTCCTTCAGCTCGGATGTCTTCACTCTCACCTGCTTCTCAGTGTCCCTGTCTCGAAGAGTGACTGTCTCTTCCCCTTCGAGCGTCTCGTAGTCGACTGTGATGCAGTAGGCAGTCCCTGCCTCTGCGGCGCGCAGGTATCTCCGTCCGATGGCTCCGGTCTCGTCGTAAGAGCATACCATGTCTTTCCTTAAATCCTGGAATATCGCCATCGCGACCTTGACCAGCTCCGGCTTCTTCATCAATGGGAAGACCGATACTGGTATCGGACTCATCTGGTATGGTATCTTAAGCGTAGTCTTCCCTTCGTCGACCGCTTTCTGGTCGTAGAAGTTGTCCAGGATGGCGAACGTCGGCCTGTCAGAGCCGAACGCTATCTCGAGCACGTGAGGGATGTACTTCTCTTTTGATTCCTCGTCGAATGACTTGAGCTCTGTGCCGCTGAACTTGGCGTGCTGGGTGAGGTCGTAGTCAGTCCTGTCGTGCACTCCGCACATCTCTACCCATCCGAAGCTCTTGGTCTTGACTTCCACGTCCCATGCGTCGTCGGCGTAGAACGCCTTCTCATCCGGGAAGTGTTGCCTCATCCTGATGTGGCTGTCTGGTATGCCAATGTTCTTGAAGAACTTGTAAGCGAGATTGATTGCCCAGGCGTATGCCTGGCTCTTGAAGTATTTCTTCTCAAGCGCGTGCTTGAGTGAGATCTTCTTGACTGCTTCTGCTTTCTCCTGGCTCTTGTAGTCCCAGAGCGGCAGCTCGTCATTTGCGACTGCCTTGAAGCGGTCGAAGTTGTTCTTGAGCTCTTTCTTTATGAAGAACTGCGCTTCTGCCTGCGTGAACTCGCGCCCCCGTACTACGTGCTGCCTCGGGCTGATCTCGTTCCTGAAGGCTTTTCCGATCTGGAAGACTCCGAAGGCCGGCTTCTTCCTGAAGTAGTCGACATACCTTAGGAAGGGCAGGTATGTGGTAGTCGCGGTCTCTGGCCGATTGTAGGCTTCTGTGTCGATGCCTATCGTGGTCCTCATCATGAGGTCGTGGTTCTTGATCTCTTCCTTGAGCGCTCCGCCGCACGACGGGCAGGCAATCTTGTGCTTCTTTATGAAATCCAGGAACTGCTTGTGCTCCTTGAAGTGCCTGGTCTCAGGGTTATCCCCCAACAGGTGGTCTAGCCTGTGGTTGGCGTTGCATTTTGAACAGGTGATGATTGCGTCTGAGAATCCTGCGAGGTGGCCTGATGCCTCCCATACTTTCCGCTCCATCACGATCGGGCACTCAACCTCTAAGAAGCTCTCTGATCCAAAGGTCTTCCTGATCATGTTCTCGACGTTGTTCTTGAGGAGCTTTCCTAAAGGCCCGTATGTGTAGAATCCTGCGACGCCGCCATATATCTCTGGCTCGGGCCCCCAGACAAATCCCTTCCTCTGCAGGAAGCTTACGAGTTCCTGGACAGGGTCGGCCTTGACAGGCTTAGCTGGCTTTGGAGCGTTCTCAGGCTTTGCCTTGTGCTCTGCCTCGTGTTCCTTGGCGTGCTCTTTGTGAGCCTCCTTGGCGTGGGGCTCATTCTTATCCGTCATAGAGGTCAAAGAGTCGGGAGGCTTTTATAAAACTTATCACTTTTGGCAATAAGAATGTGAAACGCGCTGGGTTTTATCCCTTATAAGTCTGGCAGGTAATATCTTCTTATGGCCTGGTAGACGTCTCTTATGAAATTGTTGTATAAGCTCAGATTGGCTTGTCTTATACCCTCCTCTTCCTCACGGGTTAGTGGGCGGCGGCCTGGTTTTTGTTCAGGAGGCTTTCCGTTCCAGCGAGAAGCTTTCCCAATCTCATGGATCGTCAGCTGGAGATAATCATCCTTCTCAGGATTGATCACGCCAAAGGGTGGATTGTCGTTTATGATAAGGTTAATCTTGTCAGAGTTATACTCGATCGTGAGGCCTCCTTCTTGCTCAGGAGGATGAATGATGGCCACCTGGAGGAGTCTATCTTTCAGCATGGAGGTAACGTCTTTCTTCCCATAGTAATAGTTGTTGAATCCGCTTGCCTTCAGCGCGTTGTAGTCTTTCCGGTTCAATACGACTAGTGCATCTGTCAGATCACACCCACACCCATGCCTCTGGTGGAAGGCCTCGTAGAATATCTTGATGTAGCCTATCTTCTCCCCAATGGACATGAAGTCAGAATCCGGGCGGAAGAGCTTTATGTGGGGCGACTGCTTGGCTTCCTCCATAGAGTGCTGGGGCGGCATTCCTGCATGAAGATTGTTCGTCTTGCTCGCAGAAGCGTTTCCTCCCAGAGAGATCGATCCGATGGCAAGAGCTGCTGATACCAAGTATCTGTTCATATACGCTGCTCCCTCACCTCTTGTGATAAATGGAAAATAAGATTAAAATATTTTATGATTCGGGATCACTTCAGCTCTGGCTGGGTGACTTCCCAGTCTACGAACCTGAAGAGCGGCGCCCTGTTCTTGTTGAGCACTGTTATGGTCAGCTCTCCGGAGTCTGTCTCTCCGAAGCTGTCGGTGCAGACGATGTGGACCTTGTAGGTGCCTGCATCATCATAGGTCGTCACTGTGACTTTCTTGTCTGTCCATCCGCTGTAGGTGTAGTTCACCGGGTCTTCGTCCACGCAAGTGTCTGGTATGATTACCTTCTCTGTCTCGTAGACTGTGATGGTTCCTGGGTTGTTGGTCATCTGGGGTGGCTCGTTTCTCAGGCATGCATCTCCGAGGTCTACCCACCTGTTGACTCCGACTCGGACTCCGTCGCACTCTGTCTTTGTGACGTTGCAGCTTCCGTAGCCGTAGTAATAATAGCAGTCTTCCCTTAATGGGTTGTATCTTGTGTGTGGCACGACGCCCGGAGTGTATTCGTAGCCTTTAGCTGCCCATACTGCGCTTGCCAGTGCCATTACAAGTAGAATGATTGTGATCGTTTTTGTTATGCCGCTCATGTTATAACCCCATAAATTATTTACTCAATAGTGGTGTTTTTAATCCTGGAACGAATCCGGTCTTTATAAAGGTTATTGTTTCAGAAGGAAATCTCCGACATCCTCAAGTCGCCCAGGGTCGAACTAAAAGAACTCCGCCAGGTTGAAAGAAATTCTAGAAACCCCCCTCCCCAACCGCCTTAAGTATCGCTTTTATCTCGTCAATGGTCTTCTGCTGGTGGTTCTTCTTTGACATCTTGACGAACCTTATCAAAAGCTCTTCTATCTTCCCTTTGGAGAAGAGGATCAGCCTGTGGCCGTCCAGAATAAAATAGAACCTGAAGCTCTCATATTTAAGCTCCCTTATACTCACGCTCCCGACGTGGCCCAGGACCTTTCCTTTTGAAGGGTTTGCCTTGAGCGCCTCCATGAGAGAATACACCTTCAAGGATTCCTTCTTGAAAGTCTTGTATATCTCATCCCTCAGAGAGTGAAGGACAATGATCTTTATCATCGGCCCTTGAGCTTCAGCCTTGTCCATTCTTTGGCCTCTTCAAGAGAGGAGAACTCGTTCTCGTCGACAAACCGCCTTAGCTCTTCCTGAAGCATTATCGTGTTGTGCATCCTTCTTATGACGTCATCGTAGTTCTCTGATTTCTTGCCAAAATCAAGCAGCACGTCCCTTGTCTCTCTTGAAATCGATATCGTAGTATTCATAATGAGATATAACAATTATATTTATTTATATTTTTCGGTTTCCGCATGAAACCGAACAAGAACCACAATTCTACTTTCGGTGCACTAGCGCTCCAAGTAAGCCACCTGCTCAGGATCGAACTCAAAGAACTCCGACAGGGCACTCCTACCCTCAGCAGCCCCAGGCCCCTTGCCTTTGAACAGGCTCTTCACATAAGGATAAGTCGCCTGGAGCGCCTGCTTACGGCTCGAATGAGTCTTCGCCGCAATCTTCTCGCAAATCGCCTTCTTCTTCATCTGCTTCATGTTAGCAAGCCAAATCTTAAGCTTGCGCGTCGTCTGCTTGTAATCCACCTGGCTCTTGTAGCGCTCGTCCTTGGAGACCGCGATCCCAGCCGATAAGAGGTCATAGCAATATACATAGAAGCGGTAGTGCTGCCAGCGCATGATCCTGCCCTTGAAGACATCAGCCCTGCTCATCTGCTCAAAACCGCGCGCCAAGTCCTCAGGCCGGAGATACTCCTTAGGCAGGTTCTCATCCACCCAGAGGAAAATCTCATCCAGGTCCTCTGCCACAGAGTCAAGCGCCTGCCTCGCAACGCCAGGGTCTGACGTCTTGAAAATCCTAAGAAGAGCATTCTCGATCCTCTCCACGTGCTCGCGGTCGCTCAGGAACTCTACGTCAGCTCGTGTAACTCTCTTGCCGGAATTAGCCACGCTTTGCAGGTCATTGAGAGCTGCGCGAAAGTCACCGTTGCTCCTGCGGGCCACGATAGACAATGCATCCTCATCGCAAGAAAGCCCCTCGCCCTCGCAAACATGCTGCAGAAACGAGACGACATCAGAATGAGGCCTGGGCGCGAACTCTATCATAGTGCAAGCCTTTCGAAGGGCCTTATGCTTCTGGCCGAACGGGTCCTGGCAAGTCAATATTATAGGGAACCGGCTCTCAGAGATTATCTTGATGAGAGCTGTCAAGCCTCCGCGGTCCTCGCGTCCGGTTACCCCTTCCACCTCATCGACAAGGATGATCTTTCCCTTGGAAAACAGGCTCATCTGCTTGGAAGCAGTGCCGACGATCGCCTCGATCTGGTCAGCAGTCCTGGAATCGCTGGCATTAACCTCGATGAGCTCCAAACCAAGAGAATGAGCAAGCGCGTACACGCTGCTGGTCTTCCCTGCTCCGCTCAGGCCGTAGAGAAGAAGAGCCTTCCCAGGCTTGTGCCGCTCGACAAAAGACTTCATCTGGGAGAAAGCCTTGTCCAAGCCCACCAGGTCAGACTCTGATTTAGGAGAATGCTTCTGGATCCAAGGAATGAAATCACCACCCATGGAAAACAGGACACAAGGGGATTTTATAACGTTTTTGGGCAAAAACCTTTTAAATGAAGGGCAAAAACCAACAGATATCACAGGGAAAACTTTTTATTCAAAGACTAAGAAAAGGTGATAGAATGGTCGTAGAATTCGGAGAGTTCAAAGGAAACAAGATGATAATCCTCAAGAGAGGGGAAGACGAGAAGTTCCCGTTCTCATTCGGCAAGAACAAGGCAAGGATGATCGTCGAGAACTTCGACGAGATAAAAAGGTTTGCTGAAGAAGAGTAAGAACAATAGAAAGGGATAAGCAAGATACTTTTCTTTCATCGGCGCGCCGCGTGGCCAGATCAATCGTATGACTATCGCGGCGGTTGATGATAAAAATAGAAGAAATGCAGCCTCCGGGTTGTGTGCAACACGGGTTAAAAACACAGCGCAATCAATTCATTTAGGCAGTCTGTTCTTTTCCAACAGTTCTTCTGCCTTGTTCAGGAAGTCTATTGTTTTCTTCTGATATTCCTTCACTTTTTCTGTTGTAAACAGCGTGTTTGTCGCGTAGTTTGCCTGCCTTCTTGTTTCTTTAAGGTTCGCATAGAATTCCGCATCGGATTTTGTAATTGCTAAGTTTTCTATCAGCTCTGCATCTGCCTTTTTAATCTTGTACTCTTTAATGAGGAACAGCAGCGTCGAATCGTGACTTTTGGAAGTATATCCTTTGTTTGCAATTAGCGCGAGTGCCGCGTGGTACGCGGCGTAGTACAGCACCACAATAAGCCAATCGTTGAACTCTGACTCGCTCACGTTTTTCTGGAAGAATTTGAGGTTATGCTTAGCTTTGTCCAGATGGGCTTTTATCAGGCTCGTTGCAAATGGTTCTTTTCTGAGCAGATTATGGTGCTTGTATTTTTCAAGTTCATCATTTAGCAATTTTTCATTGTCATAAAATTGTCCGACGTTCATTTTTTGATGACCTCGTGATAGAGTTGTTGGTTGAATATTGGAAAACCAGTTTCTTTTGCCTGACTTACTAGGTGGTCTTTGCCTTCTTTTAACAGTTGCGTATTGGTGAAAGCTAAGCTTAAATTATGGTTGGATCTTGACTGCACATCTCTTTTCAGGGATTCCATCTGCTGAATTATTTCAGTCTCATACATTTGCTGTAATTTCAGGGTGTTAAACTTGTGAAGCACAACAAGCAAATCAATGTCGCTCTTCTCAGTCTCAGCTTTTCTGGCGCTTGATCCAAACAAGACCATACTTGCCACCTCATTCGGCGTCTTGCCTACTAACTCCTTTAATGGCAACCTTATGTTTCGATTTAGCCCATTCAACCGAGTTAGGTCTATTTTTGTGAATTCTATCGCGAATCTTTCTTGGTCAGCCATTGTAAAAAATACGTTTGCCTTAGTCTTCTGACTTCCCAGAACATTCTTCTTCAACAGGGCGAGAGTTGTGTTTTGTATTGAGCTGTTTGACAAGCCAGTTAGGCTTTTGATCTCATTAAAATACAACATTTCCTTTTTGGAATCATAAAAAGCCTTGAAAATCTTTTCTTCCGCATTCATGATTGCAGGGAGGCGATTTCAATTTATATAGTTTGCCATTTTTTGGCACAAATATGCCAAATTTTGGCAATATGCGTAAGTTTAATAAGAACACCCATTATCACAACAAAATGACGCGGAACGTATAATGCAGCCGCCGGGATTCGAACCCGAGTCACAGGCTCTTTCCAGATCCAAGAAAGGACCCTTGGGAAGCCCAGATCATAGCCACTAGACCACGGCTGCATAAAATCATAATTTCTTCAGTACGACTCTGTTCTTCATGGCAGCACGTCTTATGGCATTCTTAAAGCTTTCTGTGATGATATCCCTATGGCGCGCGTTGGTGCTGTTGGAAAACAACCAGTTCTCAGTGCTCTTGATATACGCGCGCACGTCCTCGTCATCCGCACGAAATCCAGGCTCCCATAGTATCCTTCCGATGTTGACGGTCCTGCATTTCAGGCAGACGCCGCACTGAGAATCATAAAGCCGGAAGCTCGGAAGCTTCTTCTGCATGTTCTTTCTGTGAGCGGCCTTGAAGCAGTTGGCCGAGAAGCAGTTGCACACTTCCTTCATCCAATCAGGCTCTTGCTCGTACATGTCACGTATGACGCTCATCTCGCTCCTGTTCTTCCATTTTACCCGGACGCCGAGACCCAGCTTCCTAAGGACATCATTAAACATCTTCATGTTGTCTTCCTGTCCCGTGAACAAGGCAAGGTCAGAAGTCTCTCCGAATCCCTCAGTCCATATGTGCGCCGCGCCAAAGCCATGCGCATACGGAATCAAAATTCCAGTGAGGAACATATCCCTTGAAACCATCACCTTATAGTTCCCGCCGGCCGAACCGTTTTTCAGCTCCAAAACCTCAAGGTCGAAACCAAACTTCTTGCTCTGCCTAATGGCATATTTCCTCTCGTCAGAGCCGTTTGACTTGTTGAGGCCGGCTATGTGCACTGCGAGGACGTTCTCTGCACCGTAGCGCTTCTGGGCGTTCATCAAGTTCCACAAGGAATCCTTGCCTGCTGAGAATGAGACTACTGCTTTTCTGGAGCTGGTAGATCTTGAATGAAGCGGGTTGTAGGAGCGGCAGTGAATTTCTGGAGGAGTCCTCCCCTCGCTCTTGTACATCTTCCCAATCAAGACCTGCATCGGCTTTGCAATCGGAAAGTCACTGTAAATCTTTCGGGGCATCCTCGGCCCCAGGAGGTGCATGGCTGCAAACTGCGCAAAATATTCCTCTGCGCCGAAGGGGTATGTCTTGGCTTGGAGGCGGTCTGTCTCGCCTTTATATGATAGAATGACTTCAAGTCCATTGCTAGCTAACCTTGCATTCATTAGCCTTTGAGAAAACTCATGGAATTTATAAGACTTATTCCTTCTTCTTGGTCAAGCCCCACTTGTCAAGGTAGAACTTGTACTTCTCGAAGTCATTGCTCTCGCGGAACTCTGCCTTAGCCTTCTTGTCAAGCCTGTTAAGCCACTTGCCTGAGATGCGAAGCACCTCCTTGACCTCCGGAGTGATGGGCTCGGCTTCTGGCTCTACTTCCTCAGGCATGCCAACCTCGACGTCGTCAGGCTGCTCGCGACCCCCAAACAATGATCTGAAGAACCTCTTAGTCAAACCTTCGCGCTTCTCCTCGAGCTCCTCCTCGATCTCATGAGCCGCCTCGATCTGGCGGTCAGTCTCTCGGATCTCCTCCTTCATGTCCTCCAGCTCTGCTTCCTCTTCCTGGATGTCATCATAATCCTGGCGCCTGCCAAAAAGCCTGTCCAAGAACCCTGGCTTGCCATACACGACGTGCACCTTGTTCGAGCGTATCTGCGGAGCAGAAGGCTCATTCTCATCCTCGAATATCTTCGGAAGCCTGATCTTCAGCCCTGAGAACGATTTCCTAGGCTTGATCCTCCTGTTAAGATAATCCCCTAAATCCCTATTGAACAAGTCATGTCTCGCCATTTCATCCACCCATGAAAAATCCTTAAAATAATCGCCCGCTGCAAACCGCTGGCGCAAGCCGCAAAAGCAGCCCATCCGCTAATAATTGGAAGTAGAGCAAAGTGTATTTATATAGTTTTCTTATCGGAGCGAGAACTGAACATCCATATAAAAATAGAAAAGATGGGGCTGCAGGGATTCGAACCCTGATCTTCGGCTGACTTCAGTGGATAGAGTTGTCATCGCCTTGCGGCTCATCTCTCCAGTGCTGGAGGCCACTATTCTAGCCAGGATGTACCTACCTTGGAATTCCAAGAATAGCTTATACTACAGCCCCAAAAGTTTTGATGGTAAGGCAAAAGAACAGAGGGGGTTTTATAAATATTTGCAAAAAAAACAAGCGGCTTCAGGAAACGTATCTTCAGCGTTACCTCGCCTGCCAAAGCCGCAGAACGTTCAAAAAAAAGAAAGCACTATTTGTCCTTGATCTTCAAACCCAGCTCGTCCATCTGCATGGTGTGGACGTCCGAAGGCGCGTCGAGCATGAGGTCCCTTGCATCCTTGTTCTTAGGATACGCGATGACTTCCTTTATGCTCTTCTCTCCTGCCATGAGCATTATCATCCTGTCAAGACCCAAGGCGATCCCGCCGTGCGGAGGAGCTCCGAACGTGAAGGCGTTCAGCAGGAACCCGAACTTCTTATCGGCCTCTGCCTCGTCGATCCCGAGGCACCTGAACATCTTGTCCTGAAGCTCGCGCTTGTGAATCCTTATGGAGCCTCCGCCGAGCTCTGTGCCGTTGAGCACGATGTCGTAGGCGTTGGCCCTGATGCCTGCCTTCTCCTTCTCGTCCTTTGCTTCCATGAGCGCAATGTCTTCCTTCTTAGGAGAAGTGAACGGGTGGTGCATGGCGTAGTATCGCTTGTCATCATCGTTCCACTCGAGTAGCGGGAAGTCGACGACCCACTCGAACGCATATTCCTGAGGATCATTCTTGTCCTTGCGAATGTCAGGCTTGTCGCTCTTATACTTCTCAATAGCCTCTTTGTAAGTCAGCTTCTGGAATGGGATCTTGACATCGACATTCAAGACTTCCTTCCAGACGAACTGCAAGAGCCTCTCGATGACGTCCTGGATGTCCTGCTGCTCTATGAAGCTCATCTCCATGTCGAGCTGTGTGAACTCAGGCTGACGGTCGGCCCGCAGGTCCTCGTCCCTGAAACACTTAGCTATCTGGTAGTACTTGTCATAGCCTGCGACCATGAACAATTGCTTGAATATCTGGGGACTCTGGGGAAGCGCGTAGAACTGCTTCTTCGACACCCTGCTAGGTACAAGATAATCACGCGCGCCTTCTGGCGTAGATTTCCCAAGGACTGGAGTCTCGAGGTCAATGAACCCTTCCTTGTCGAGGAATTTTCTTATGGCGATGCACACCTTGCTCCTCAGCATGAGGTTCTTCTGGAGCCTCTTCTTCCTGAGGTCAAGGAACCTGTACTTTAGCCGAACATCCTCACTCGACTCGACTTTCTCGTCCAGCTCCAAGGGAAGGGCGTCTGCAGCGTTCAATATCTCTATCTCCTTTGCAGACAGCTCCACTTCTCCTGTCGCCAGCTCTTTCCTCACCTGGTTCTCTGGCCTCTTTTTTACCTCACCCACGACCCTGATCACGCTCTCTCTCCTGATCTCTCCGAATTCCTTCGTGAGAGCAGGGTTTACGAACACTTGGGTCGATCCGTATCTGTCTCTTAGAATTATGAAGCTTAGCTTGCCTTGTATCCTCTGGGAGTCAACCCAGCCGCAAAGAGTGACTGTCTTTCCGGCGTCAGAGCCCCTGAGTTCTCCGCAAGTATGTGTCCTTAACATCAGGGCAAGATAGTAAGTGCCCATTTAAGAAGTTTACTAAAAAAGACAAACTATTTATAACATGAATCGCAAAAAGAAAAACAGTTTAGGAGAAGACAGGATGCCATATGGCATCTGAGGTATCAAAATGAACATCAAGTATAACATCAAGTATATTTATTTCACGGTGATTACGCTGATTTTCCTGGGAGGCTGCAGTGCATCCACGAGCACGGCATATTACAAGGGCATAGAGAGCGCAGGACCACTAGAGACCTGCGCGGAATACCAGGATGACGCCTGTGGATTGTTCTCCTGCATGGTCGACATGTGCTGGTGCGACGACTCCAGATCGAAACCCATCCTCTACGAGAAGGAAAACACCATCATTTCCAACGAGGAACAGGCCGTTGCGTACGTGCAGGAATACTTGAAGCTTGAAGATAAGAGCGAAACCTTGGCCAAAAGCGCAGTGAAAATCAACAACGTATTCTACAACGTCTTCACGGAAGACACGACAGGATATGAAGAAGCCTTTACTCTGGCAGTGGACGGGACCATACTAAGGACGACCTGTGGAGTATGATATCCGAGATATCCGAAGACATCCTCAAAACAAAGACAGAAAAACCCATCTCAGCGCAGTATCTTCACGTCGCAAGTCGCGCTCTCCTTGAAGTCCTCTGCGTCGCTCGCGGTCCCGACTATGACGCCGTAGTGCATCGGGATCGCGACCTTGCACTTCTTGAAGATGGCAGTCGCCTGGGCAGCTTCCTTGGCGCTCATCGTATAAGTCCCTCCGACCGGAAGAAGCGCGATGTCCGTCTCTATCTGCTGCATCTCAGGTATCAGGTCTGTGTCACCCGCGTGGTAGACACGGACGCCATCCATCTCCAATATGAAACCCACCCATCCGTTCTCTTTTGGATGCGTGTTCTTGTCCACAGTATATGCCGGGACTGCAGTCACTTTCTCATCACCAAGATCAATCGTCTGCCCAACGCTTATCAGCATTATCTCCTTGACTTGAAGGCCGCTCAGCTTGCTCTGGCAGTCAGGCACCGTGATGATCACAGTCTCGGGCTGTATTATCTTCTCTACGTCCTTTATGCTGCAATGGTCGTAGTGAGGGTGGGTGATAAGAATATAGTCTGCTTTCTCCAAGCCTTGTCCTCCCTCCACAAGCTGGAAAGGGTCGATGTAGAATACGCGCCTGTTCTTGATCTTAACGCCAGCGTGGCCTGTCGACTCGATGTCAAGCCCCAGTATCTTCATGTCATCTTCACGTCCTGAGATTGTGATATTGTCCTTGGCATCACCATTATTTAAAGTTAATGAATTCCGTGCATCAGAGGCTCCTGATTCCTGATGAACGCATCCTACGAGGCCGAATACAAAGATGAGCAACACGACAAATAGCGTGACAAGTCTCGTGACGGGCCACTCAAGCATCCAAACACATCTTACCATCAGAGACTTATAGCGCTTCTTCAATAAAAAGTTTTATATATTCTCCTCAGGAATGAAGACAAGGGGTGGACTGGTTAATTGAAGAAAGACACCTTTGAGGTAATTATGGCTGTATTCGTCCTAGTCACCATTCTAGCTGGTGCCTTGATTCTCATGCCCGTCTTCACGCTCGCGACTGGCAACATCACTTGCGAGTTCGTCCTAGGAACCAGCTGTCCTGGTGATAGTGTGAAGCTGATAGGCGTGCAGAATGACACTGGCGGCTTCAACAACGCGCACGCCCAGAATTATACTGTCGACACGTATGCTTACTCCTTATGCTGCAACACGACTAACGCGAGCATCACGCTGAACAACACCTGCGAGACAGAGCCCGTAATCAAGTTGAGCGCAGAGACCAACGCTCATATTGAGGAGGGAAATGGAACGTTGTATACTGGTGGAAACTGCGTAGCCCGTACAGACACTGACGACACAGACTTTTCAGCAGGGACGAGCTCTAACATGGCAGTCCAGGGAACTGGGACAAACGCGAACCTGACAAGCAGCGATACGAGCGGAAGCTTCAGCATGTTAATAGATGGGTTAAAGACAAGGAAGTGGTACAACATCACGGTCTCGACCGAGGCGTATTATGGACTTGAGACAGGAAGATGGAGTGATGACGGGCCAGGAGCAAGCCTCCCTTCGATCGATACGACAAGCTTGATAGCGCTCTGGCACTTGAACAATGAGAGCGCGTATGACGAGAACGACACGCAAGTGTATGACTTCTCAGGGAGCAACAACAATCTTACTAATCTGAGCAACGTGCAAATTACGAGCTTCGGGCAGTTCGACAAGGCCTACGAATCAAGTGGTGCAGACGGACAACTCTGTAAGGATGGAGGTATAGGCCTTGAGGATGAGTACACAATCTTAATGTGGATATACCCAAACACCTTGGGAGCGAACGACAACTTCATAGGAACGTACGGAGGAAGCGGGAGCGGCACAGAATGGCTCTTCAGGATTAACGACACAGGGCTTGCCACGAGCTTACAGTTCTATGATGGAAACAACGTGGGAGGCACCCAAGAAGTCCTTAGTGTGGGCGAATGGCAGATGATCGGCGCCAGAGGCAACACCACCAACATCACACTCTATCACGACGGGGTGCGGGTGGAGGAAGGAGTCCTTACCTCTTCGTTATCAAGCACAAGGACGCTGTGCATCATGGACCTGCCGGCGGCTGAATACGAGTTTGACGGCCGGATGGATGAAGTCGCGATATGGAACCGTTCTCTTTCAGAAGAGGAGATAATGAACTTCTACCGTAGAGGCGCCTTTAGGCTCAACCTCTCAGTCAGGAGCTGTGACGACGCCTCCTGCTCTGGAGATTCATACACCCAGATAACCGACACGAGCTTTATGAGCTCAAAAGTCGCAACAGGCGAGAGTGACAACAGGTACTTCCAATACTTGCTTGAGTATTCTGACAACTCATCAGTCTACAACATATCGGTGAATGACATCTCTGTCGATTACTGCGACGCATCCATATCCGCATGCCTTGCAAGCAATTTCCAGGCAGTATACTGTTCCTACACGAGCGGGAGCTGCTCGGGCACCCAGAACTGCGTGCTTACGATGGCGAGCAGCGAGGGCTATAACGGGACCAATGCCCACGTCGGGAACTGCAGCACTTATTCGTACAAGGCCTGCTGCGGTCTATTGAACTACCCGCCAGAGCAGCCCACCACCACATATCCGATCGACGGTAATGACACTGTGAGTGAGAGGGGGCCTAACTTCAACTGGACAAACGTATCAGACCCTGAAGGGGATGACGTGACTTTCACGATCAACCTGACTTGCGGGGCTGGATGCTCCTGCGCCGACATCGGAGTAAGCGGCATAAACCAAACCAACTACTCTTATGGAGGATACTTGTGTGTTGACGTGAATTACAACTGGACTGTGAGCGCGTGCGACAGCTACGGCTCCTGCAACACGTCCGAACAGTCAAACTTCACGATCCCGAGCGTGCTAGACTTCATAATGATAGCCAACGGCACGGATTTCGGCACGCTGAGCCCTGGCCAGACGAATGACACGACCAACAACGACCCCATCCCACTGGTAGGAAGGAACCTAGGTAACGTCCTGATCAACGCGACCATAAACGCGACAGCGCTCTACACCTCGGTAGGAATGGACACGATCTATTTCAGGTACTTGGCGGCTGATAATGAGACTGGCAGCATAGTGACGGCGTGCTCGCAAACCACGTTCGCCAACATGGACACAGCAGAGAAGAATGCCTTCTGCAACTTGTCATTCGAGAATGCAAGCGACGAGGTCAGGATAGACTTTGAGATCACCATCCCGCCAGACGAGCCTCCAAGGGATACTAACAGCACGATAGAGATAATTTACGTAAGCGCCGAATAAGAGAGCGCAATGAGAAGAAGAGAAAAAGACGATCACTAAACAGCTGAGATGATAAAAATATGAGAATAAGCAGCATCACCAAAAAAAACGTGAAGAACACCTTCATCATCGCGTTCATCATAGCCTTGATGCTCTCTCTCACAGCATCGGCATCGGCTCTTGGAGTTAGCCCTGCGAAGAAGACAGTTTACTTTGAGCCCAACCAGACAGTTGAACTTAATTTCAAAGTGATAAACTCGGACGCTCTGGACGTGCCAGTATTCCTCAACGCCCTGGGAGACCTCCAGGATCGCATGTTCTTCTCCGAAGGGAATAAGCTATTGTTGCAGAAGGACGTCGGGATTATGAGCTTCAAGGTGTTCCTGAATCTTCCGGAAGAGATGAGCCCGGGAGTACATACGACTTACATCAAGCTGACGCCGCAGTTCCCAAGCACAGGCAACATGCTAAGGGCGTTTGCAGCGCCCATGATCCCAGTGTTGGTTAGGGTTCCTTATCCCTCTAAGTACGCAGAGGTAGACCTTGCAATCCAGGAAGTTGATGAGGGGACTGCAGTCCCAGTGCTTTTAGAGTTTGACAACCTGGGTTCTGAGGACATCGCGGTGGCAGAGGGAAGCGTGACCCTTATTAACCTGGCAGAAACTGGAACGGCAGGTGAAGAGAGCTTGATAGGAAGCACTGCAGTGCTTGAATGCCCGAAGATTAGCGTCGGCGCCAACTCTTACGGAAAGACGGCATGCGAGCCGACCCAAGCCTTGAGGAGCGGGGAATACCTGGCACAGGTAAGATCCCATTATGATAACACCCATGTAGACTTCGACCGAAATGTTAGCATAGGGAAGCCAATAGTCCGCGTAACCCACCTAGCCACGCGAAACATCTTAACGAAGAGGATAAACACAGTCGTGTTCGGAGTCCGCAGCGAGTGGAACAGGGAGCTCCTAGTGACGGGGTTCATAAGGATCGACGGATTCCAGACTGAGATGCCTCTCGTCACCCTGGCACCAGGAGAAGAGAAGGAAGTCATAGGCTACTTTGATGCGACAGACACGACGCCAGGGCTCAAGAACATGAGCATCATGCTCGGATATGCAGACCAGATCAGGACAGAGGATTACCTTGTAAGCATTGAGGAGGGAGAGCCTGAAGCTGAGCCGCCTACAAGGCTCATAGGGAACATGATCCTTGCAGTGGCCATAATCGTAGTCCTGGCTGCAATCGCGATAATGCTGAAGAACGTTCTCAGGAAGAAAAGGGAGTAGAGGCGAAAGCCAACAGAACTAACATCGGGGATTTCGAAGTAAAACTCCTAAACTTAGAGGATTAACATCCTTAACTTTCGCCTCGTAGAGGCGAAAGCTTTAAATAACCCCGAGCGCAGTAATCCATAGCATGGCAGATAGTGTTTTCAGAGGCACATTAGGATTCTTCATGGACCTTGGAATATATGATGTAGTCCTGCCATTCCTGCTCGTGTTCACTATCGTCTTCGCCATCCTTGAAAAGACAAAGGCCTTCGGCCTTGAGAAGATAGGCGACAGGGAATACACGAGGAAGAACCTAAACGCGATGGTTGCCTTTGTCGCGGCTTTCTTTGTCGTGGCCTCAGCTCAGCTCGTTGCCATTGTGAACGAGGTGCTAGCCAACACCGTCCTTCTACTGCTCGTTTCCATTTGCTTCCTGCTACTTGCAGGATCCTTCCACAAAGGAGACAAGGAATTTGCCCTTGAAGGAGGATGGAACACCGCATTCATGGTCATCATGTTCATAGGCATAGTCCTGATATTCTTCAATGCAGTGGGGTGGCTGCCCATCATTTGGGAGGCCATATTCTACAAGTTCGACTCTGTAACAGTTTCATCCATCATACTCATAATTGCGATTGTCGCCTTTATGTGGTATATTACCGGAGGGGTGGGCCCAAAGGAAGAAAAGGACAAGAAGAGCTAGGTACCACGAGCCTAGTGGCGCGTAAGCGAATCTTCCAAGAAAACAGAAAAATCGTTATTCAACGTCATCAAACCAAAAATATATAAATCCTGGATGAGAAAAACCAAGGTGGGCAAAGGAGGTTAATGAAAAATGGCTTTCCAAGACTTTTTTTACACGCTGGAAATGTGGGGCGTCATGGATGTGGTGCTCCCGTTCATACTTGTATTCACGATAGTCTTCGCGGTCCTTGAGAAGATCAAGATACTGGGCGAAGGAAAAAGGCAGTACAACACTGTATTCGCTCTTGTCATGGGCGCAACCTTTGTCATGCCGCACATAACAGGATCCTATATAGAGCTTATTGGGTTCGACCCGGTAGTTGTGCTCAACCAATCCTTGCCCCAAGTCTCCATTATCGTCGTGGCCATCATCATGGTCCTTCTTATAATAGGGGTCTTTGGTAACCAGATCGACTTTGCGGGAACACCTCTATCAGGTTGGATAGTCATATTGGCCTTCATCGCAGTCGGGCTCATATTTGGCAGCGCCGTCGGATGGTTCTACCTCCCGGACTGGCTCTACTTCCTGAGGGATCCGGAAATACAGTCCCTTGTCGTGATGATACTAGTGTTTGGTATCATAATCTGGTTCGTCACGAAGGAGGACAGCAAGGACAAGAAGAGGACGTTTGGCGACATAATTCAGGAGACCTTCGGAAGCCCCATGATAAAGAAGAAGTGATCATGGAAAGTGATGGCTGGAGCTGGATAATAAGTAGTTAATTAAAAGCAAATTATTTTTATTTTAATAACCATTTTAATTTGTCAAAATCCTCATTTAAGCAGGCAAGAGAAATCTAGATGGCAACGCTACTTGATGTTGGAATACTGGAACACTTCGGCTCGATATTCGTAGTCATAATCCTCTTCGCGATCGTATTCGGGATTCTGGAGGCGAAGAAGCCTTTCGGAGATGCCAGCAAGGGTTTGAATGCAATCCTAGCGCTCTTTGTAGCGGCCTTATTTCTGGTATCAAGTGAAGCATCAGGGATGATAAAGGTCTTGGTGCCTTGGTTTGTCGTCGTCATAATATTCATCTTCTTTGTCATGCTAATGTTCAGGATGTTCGGCGTAGAGGACAATACGTTCGTGAAGGTCGTCGGGACATCCCAAGTCTATATCTGGATAATAATCTTCGCCATTCTTGTAATGATGGGAGCGTTGGGAAATGTCTTTGGTCAAAGCTTCCTCGAGGCAGGCGGCGGAGGAAACACAGTCATAGGCCAGCCGTCTTCAGGTGCGGAAGTAGTCATTGGACCTGACGGAGAACCCGTTTCCATTCCAGTGAGTACTGCAAGCGCGAGCACAACGAGCACCACGACAAGCAACTTCACAGTGAACCTCATGAACACGCTTAGGCATCCAAAAGTCTTAGGGATGATCTTTGTGCTGCTGACCGGCGCGTTCCTGATGATATTCCTGACAAAGCCTGTCTCAGTATAGTTCTGAGTTTTGCATCGAAAACTGCATAGAGAAAGAAAACCAAAAAGCCTTATCCCTTTATTTCTTCTTAAGTCCCTGAGTAATCCGATTGAGCTCGTTCACGTTCTCTGTGAAGACAGGCAACACCTTGGCAAATACGCGCTCCATGGCCTTGATCTCGGCCCCGACCGCCAAAATGTTCTTGTCATACTCGCCGACCTTCCCAATGATGGCTTGGTGGAGCTTGTCAAAGCTCTCCTGCAAGGTGTCGATGCGCTGGTTGATCTTGATAATCTTGGAATCCACCTCACCCTTCCAATCCATGAGTCCCGAGAAGTCTTTGGAGACAGCGTTCCATTTCTCCTCGACGATGCTCTCTATCATCTCATCTATCTGCTCATCCATGGGCTCGTCAGCGCCCACGGCTCCCGCAGCATCGGGAGGAGGAGGCTCATCAGGCCCGCCCATAGGCGCGCTTCCCATGTCAGGGACTGGAGATCCTGGAGCAGCGCCTCCGACCAGATCTGCCTGGTTGAGAGCATCAAATATCTGTGTAGAACTATAGCCGTTCCTCTGAAGGGCCTGGACGATTTGGTTGTTGTCAAAACCTCTAGATCTTAAAGTCTTCACCTGGTCCACTGGAAGGTCTGAAGGCCTATTGAATGATGCCAATTATGAAACACCTCTTGTTTTCCACCATGCGTGGAAAGTTTTCCCTCTTAACAAGTCATCTTGATTTATCGGGTATATAAAATTTTTGATGTTGCAAGGGGTGCGTCCAGAAAGGCCGCCTCGCGTAGTCTGATGGTGATTTGTAGAGATGCGTCTACACTCGTTTGCAACACGAAAGAAAGGATGCGGACGAAGCGCGGCCAGGAGACTCTGGACGCACCCGATGTTGCAAGTTCCTATCTTCGCCTGCGAACAGGAGGTTTTGCACGCACCCTCTGGGCAACGGCTAGGCGAGGAGCAGGCTTGGAAGCAGAAGATGATTCCGACTTTGGAGCTGTTGAAGCCGGAGAACCAACAGGCGAATCATCAAAAGAAGAAGGTAGCGTCCTTAATATTATTCCTTTCTCCTCGATTAGGCGATCAAACTCCTTCCTTGTCAGGAACTCCATAGGCTGCCACATGTCAAGGTAGCGCTCAATCACTTTGAACTCCTCTTTCTTCGTGAGGTTCTTCATCTCATTGTTAATCAGCATGAGCTTGTCCATGATGTCCTTTAGCTCGTGCTTTAGGTCTAGGATGTCATCGTTTATCATCTTCAAGTCTTTGGAAAGGCCTCTCTCCAGCTCTATCATGCCGCCCTCGGAGACCTGGCTCTTGTTCCTCATCAGCACGAACCGCTCTTCAAGAATCCTTAAGTTGGCACCTATAGTGTTCACGTCTTTCCCCATCTTCTCGAAGGCATCCATGGTAGCAGGCATCTTCTTTACGGGCTTAGCGCTTGGCCTTTGCGGTGGAGGCGGAGGCACTCCTGCCATTGGAGGAGGCGGGATATTCTGGTTCATGATAGTATCGACTCCTGGATTCAGAGTATTTAATATTTTTGGAAAAGAGAGGCTCTGTCAAAATCTCTCGTAGCCCGCTGCTACCGCTCATCAATAACGTCCTCGAGCCGAGTCTAGTCTGACCGCATGGCATTTCGTAGGCGCAGCCAGGGGCTACTTCTCTCGTAGCCCGCTGCTACCGCTCATCAATAACGTCCTCGAGCCGAGTCTAGTCTGACAGCATGGCATTTCGTAGGCGCAGCCAGGGGCTACTCTTTGAACAGAGCCGGAAAAGCGAAGGCTTTTCCAGACAAAGAACGAAGTTCTGCTCTGGGAAAAAATGATGTCAAAAGACGTCAGAAGAGGGGCAAAAGATTTATATAATCTCAAGCTCAGGAGAGAGATATCAGTTAGCTTTAGCTATAACATCGCTGGGCTGACGGAAAAGAAGAGGAAAAGGGAAAATTAACAGCAAAAGAGGTTGGAACTAGATTGGTTGATGATAAGGAAGGCAGGAAGCCAGGCATACCTTACAGGATCGACCATGTGGGAGAAGACACTATCCTGAAGGTAGACTGCGAGAAGCTGAACACCATCCCTTCCATAGAGGACAATGCCAACATCATGTCTTTCGTGGTCGAGAGGCTCATCGAGAACAAGGCCGCGACAAAGATCGTCTTCAGCCAGAAACGCGAGTACGAGTATGACTATGCTCAGACGAGGATCCTTGCAGAGCTAGCCTCAGTCTACAACAAGCTGATCAAGCAGAAGGAGCTCTTCAGCTACGAGAACCTTAACATGAAGCTGCGAAGCCGCGAGGCTGCCAGGTTCTACACCCAGATCCACAACCTGATATTCGATGTCTTGAAGAAGGACCCGGCGACCGCGTACGTCGAGCTCCGTCGGATGTATAGGCATGAGAAGATACTCTTCGAATCCGAGGAGAAGGAGAGGGGGCAGAGCATAGAGTCATACAAGCTCTTCACGCACACCCTTGCTTATTTCATAGAGGAGCTTGACAAGACAAGACTCATTACTATCCTAAAGCCTTACCTGGCAGGCCACAAGCCTTATGACAGGGAAGTGTACAGGAAGATATTCACCCCTAACATCAAGCCTGATTTCTTGTTCACAAAACTCATGGCTACCTATCCCAAAGGTGCGGTGGAGCTTGACAACTACAAGATCGGTCAGAGTGAGGTCGTGATCTTTGAGCTCGAAGACAACGTCCAGTACCTCTATCACATAACTCCTCCGGAATTCAAGCTGAAAGAGGAGCATTACGAGATCCTAGACATTGCGAGGAACATAATCTCTGAGCACAAGCCAACGAGGCAGGAGTTCATAGACCCTACGAGGATGAGGGAGGTATTCTTCAACGTAGGCCAGGACTTGATTGAAGAGCTTTCAGGGTATCGCAAGGTTAAGATAACTCCGGATGAGATCAAGGATCTCACGATGATACTTATCAGGTACACTGTCGGATTCGGCCTGATAGAAGTGCTTCTCGAGGATCCGAAGATTCAAGATATAACATTCAACAGCCCTGCAGGGCAGAGCACGATATTCCTCGTCCACCAGGACTTCGGAGAGTGCAAGACTAACATAATACCGACGATCCCTGACAGCGAGAGCTGGGCGTCGAAGCTCAGGATGATAAGCGGCCGTCCCTTGGATGAGGCCAACCCGATCCTTGATACTGAGATCGAGATCCCGGGCGTAGCAAGGGCGAGGATCGGAGTGATAGCTCCGCCGCTGAACCCTTTCGGGATCGCTTATGCTTTCAGAAGGCACAGGGACAAGCCCTGGACCCTTCCGTTGTTCATCAAGAGCAGGATGATAAGCACGCTGGCTGCCGGCCTCATCAGCTTCATAGTCGACGGCAACAGGACTATACTCGTTGCGGGGACTAGGAGCGCGGGAAAGACCAGCGTCGTTGGCAGCCTGCTCGTAGAGATTATGAGGAAGTACAGGATCATAACAATTGAGGATACGTTGGAGCTTCCTACTGACAGCCTGCGGGCCATGGGATACAATATCCAGCCGATGAAGGTGGCAAGTGCCTTCACGAAAGGCACTACAGAAGTGCCTGCAGATGAAGGTATCAGGACAACCTTGAGACTTGGAGATTCGGCCCTTATTGTTGGAGAGGTAAGGAGTACGGAAGCAGCTGCGCTATATGAGGCCATGAGGGTCGGCGCTCTTGCTAACGTAGTCGCCGGTACGATCCATGGTGACAGCCCTTATGGAGTGTTCGACAGGGTAGTAAACGACCTCAAAGTCCCTAAGACCAGCTTCAAAGCGACAGACATAATAATAGTCTCTAATCCTATCAGGAGCCCTGACGGAATACACAAGTGGAGGAGGGTGACGCAGATCACCGAGGTCCGGAAGGAATGGGAAGACGATCCGCTGCGGGAGAAGGGTTTTGTCGACCTCATGAAATATGACTCGAAGACAGACCAGCTAGAACCGACCGATGACCTGATAAACGGAGACAGCGACATTCTCAAGGCCATTGCCGGAAACGTGCGCGAGTGGGCCGGCAGTTGGGATGCTGTCTGGGAGAACATAACCCTCCGCGCAGACATGAAGACCGCAATTGTGAAGGCTGCAGAGGAGGAGAACAACCCTGACCTTCTAGAGGCTCCTTTTGTCATCAAGTGCAACGATTACTTCCATAAGATATCAGAGAAGGTGAGAGCCAGGTATGGCAAGCTTGACAGCGAGAGGATACTCTTCGAATGGAAGGAGTGGCTGAAGAAAGAGCTTAAAGCCAAGCAATCTAAGAAATCGTTTGAGAGATGAAATACCGACGAGATATGCATAAGAGACACTATCAAGATACTCGAATACCAGGAAACACAGGACTGATTTGAAAAATGCCTTTTGAGAACATGGATGAGCTTCGGAAGAAGTATGAGAGCAAGCTAAAGGGCAGTTTCGGCGAAGAGCCGGGATTCAGCTCGAAGAAAAAGAAGGATAAGTCTGGCGGAGAGCCAGATGCAGATGATGATCAGAGCTATATCTCAAGTGATTATTACAATTTCAAGAAAGAGAGTGTGCCTGCCCACTTCACGCTTTATGAGAAGGCGTGCAACCTGGCAGAGCAGGTCCTCAAGATCGAGCCTGACAAGGCTAAGATTGCCGAGATGAAAGAGGCCATAGAGACCTGCCACCTGCAGATCACTCCTGCCGGCGCGACGAGCTTCTCCATCCTCATGCCGCTCATCATTGCCCTTGTCACAATAACCCTCACTTATCTTGTTCCCGCACTTCTCTACCCTGGCAAGGAGAGCATGTTCTTTGTTGTATTCTCTCTCTTTGTGGGGCTCGGCATGATACTGCCGCTGCAGAAGCTCCCTTTCTTCCTTGCGAACAGCTGGAGGATGAAGGCAAGCAACCAGATGGTGCTGTGCGTGTTCTACGTCGTCACGTACATGAGGCACACGAGCAATCTGGAGCGGGCTATCAGCTTCGCATCAGACCACCTGACCCCTCCCTTGTCGCTCGACCTGAAGAAGGTACTCTGGGATGTCGAGAGCGAGAAGTTCAGCAGCCTGAAGGAGAGCCTTGATGAATACCTCCAGACATGGAGGAAGTTCAACATGGAGTTCGTCGAGGCCATACACCTCATTGAGTCCTCGCTCTACGAGTCGAGCGAGACGAGAAGGCTGAACGCGCTTGATAAGTCCTTGAACGTCATCCTTGACGAGACCTATGAGAAGATGCTCCACTACGCCCACAACCTGAAAGGGCCTCTCTCAGCGCTTCACATGCTTGGCATCATCCTTCCCATCCTCGGCCTTGTCATCCTGCCATTGATGGTGAGCTTCATGCCCGAAGTGAAGTGGTATCATCTCGTCTCGCTCTACAACTTTGTGCTTCCGGCGCTCGTGCTCTTGCTATCGAAGAGCATCTTGTCGACAAGGCCTACAGGATACGGAGATACGGACATCTCAGAGAGCAATCCTGAGCTCCGCAAGTACAGGTACATCCTGATACCTATCGGGAAGCTGGAGATAAAGATAAGCCCGCTCATAGTCGCAGTGATAGTGTTCGGGATCCTTTTCCTCATCGGGACGTTCCCTCTAATACTCCATGCATCCAATCCTGATTTTGACATAGTGCTTACTGCAAAGGGCCTAAAGCAGATATCCACTATCAATGATCCTGAGGCAACGCATTACTTCCTGGGATACAGGAACGAGATAATCGCAGGCACTGTGACTGACACTCGCATCGGTCCGTTCGGCCTCGGTGCCTTGATCCTCAGCATTGTCTTCGTCGTGGCGTTCGGAGTTAGTACAGGTCTTTATTACAGCCTCAAGAGCAAGAACGTGATTAAGATTCGGGATCAGTCGAAGAAGCTTGAGCAGGAGTTCGCCGCCGCCCTCTTCCAGCTAGGCAACCGTCTGGGAGATGGCCTTCCCGCAGAGATTGCGTTCAACAAGGCTGCGGAAGTAATGGAGGGGACTGTGAGCGGCAAGTTCTTTGAGCAGGTAAGCATGAACATAACCAAGCTTGGCATGAATGTCGAGCAGGCCGTCTTCGACGAGAAGAAGGGAGCGCTCATCTATTATCCTTCGAATCTCATCGAGAGCAGCATGAAGGTGCTCGTTGAGAGCAGCAAGAAGGGTCCTATGGTAGCGAGCCAGGCTCTTATCAACGTCTCTGAATACATCAAGCAGATCCACAGGGTCGATGAGAGGCTAAAGGATCTCATGGCTGACATCATCAGCGACATGAGGAGCCAGATCAAGTTTCTGACGCCTGCCATCGCCGGCATCGTCGTCGGGATCACCAGCATGATCACCCAGATAATCGGGAACCTGTCCAGGAGGCTCGGCGAGTTGGCTACTGAGGCAAGCCAGGCCGGGAATGTAGGCGCCGGAACGAGCCTGCTGTCTATGTTCGGGACTGGAGTCCCGACTTATTTCTTCCAGATAATGGTAGGCATGTATGTCTTCGAGATTACTTTCATAATGACCCTGATGATCAACGGCATAGAGAACGGGAGCGACAAGCTAAGCGAGAAGTACATGCTCGGATCCAATCTAAAGAACACAATCTTGACATATGCTTTCATCACTCTTGCTGTTTCGATACTGTTCAACATGGTCGCGGGTTCGATCCTTTCCAGCATGCAGGGATGAGGGTTTTGATAGATGTCATTGTTTGAGGGCTCTGCAGAAAAAGTGCCGCGGGGGAATCTTCGATTCCTCGTGCCAGAAAAACCTTTTTTTCCCGGCGCCTAGCGTGGTCTGCAGTTCAACAGCCGGCAGCAAAAGACTCTGTGGCTGCAACCAATGAGGGGTCGAACAGAGCCCGGCATGAAAGAAATTCTACAGGGCCTTGTTGGAGACAGGGTCGATAATGCAAAAAAATGCAAAGAACTAGGCTCTTAGGGAATCTTTTGCTTCACGTAGGAGGGATATGAGTTCTTCTTGCTAGTTTTCGGGCGAAGTCCACCCATCCTCTTATCTGTGGAGGATGTCGCAGAAGCATTTCATCTTATTGTACATGCATACAGGATAGGGGCTGTGCAAGTCAGAAAGGAGAATGCTGTTCAATACTGTAAGCTGCTCGCAGACCTTCTTTCCTTTTGATGTAATCTTATACTTCCCGGCAGTATTCTTTGTTAGCAATCCTATGTGCGTAAGCTCTTTCAGCCGAGAGGCGAGAAGGGTTGGGTTTATCATCCTTTTGGAATACAGGAGCAGTTCATTGTAGCTCCGATTTTTCTCATTTACAAGCTCTATCAAAACAAGAGTGTATTTTTTTCCTATGAGCTTGTAAAAGCTGTTCCACACACAATCTTGAACCATGTATATCTGCCTTTCTCTCTGCCGTTCTCCCTTTTCAAAAAACGTGGATTCGTATTAAAAAAAAAAAAAAAAGTTGCCGCCATTTGTAATGGTATCGTTTCGTGAGCGCTTGGTTTTCTCCAAACACAACTAACTACAATATTGTGTAGTGCTACTTTAAAAACTTTTCTGCCTAGAAAAAGATAATAAGTGGATATATAAAGAGATTCATGTATTTAGTAATATAGTTATAGATATTAGATTCACAAAAGAGAGGTGCCCGCGCTTGTCGAAGAAAGAACAATGCAAAGCAATCATGGCAAAGCTTTTCGGTCCCGCTTCAGCCGCGTTAGTTGATAGCATGCCAGAAGATGAATGCGTTGCCAAATGCAAAGCAAAAGTGACTGCTTTCTTAGGAGCCGACAAGGCAAAGGAATTTGACTCAATAAGCTAGGAAGATAGGGAAAAAAGAGGATTAAAAAACATGGATTCTGGTCTGGAAATTCTTAATCTCATTTGGGTGCAAGGGCAAACCTGTGGCGGAGATTCCATGGCAATCATGGATACAGAGCGGCCTGACCTTCTTACATTCCTCTCACAAAACAAAATAAAGCTGCTTTATCACCCCATTCTCCACCCAGTCGACGGACCAGAGGCAAAGAAACTCTTTGAAGACTGCAAGGAAGGAAGAACAAAAGTAGACATTTTCATATTCGAAGGCACAATCCCGACAAAAGAAGGATGCGGAGACTGGCCTGGAACCGACATTAAGACCCTTGTAAAAGACCTTGCGTCCAAAGCAGGAATCACGATCGCGCTAGGAACCTGCGCGTCGTTCGGAGGAATCCCTTCGGCGCCTCCCAACGAGTCAGGATCAGTAGGACTCCAATTTCACGGCCACAAGAAAGGCGGATGGCTGGGAGAGAACTACATCTCAGAGCAAGGCGCTCCCGTCATAAATATTCCTGGATGCCCTGCACACCCAGACTGGATCATAAGAACAATTCAAGCTTTTGTGTTGGAAAAGCCAGTCATTTTGGACGACTACAACAGGCCCAAAGACTTTTTCGAGGAGAAAGCCCACAGAGGATGCAAGCAATGCGAGTTTCACGAGCGAGGGCTGTGGGCAGAGGAGTTCACAGAGACAGGATGCCTGGCAGCAAAGCTTGGATGCAAGGGAAGGACCACGAACGCAGACTGCAACGTGAGGCTCTGGAACGGCGTTTCCTCCTGCACCAGGAGCGGAGCCCCGTGCATAGGCTGCTGCGATCCAGGATTCCCCATCTCAATGACACCCTTCAACAAGGAAACCTTAAACCTGCCAGAGGACGTCAGATCCCTTGCGAATGAGAAGAAAAAGATCCTATACGGAGATTAATATCATGGAGACGATGAGATGGAAGAAGATATGACTGAAAAGGACATGACAAGCACCCCGACAAACTGGATTGAAGGAGACCTTACAGTTGAGATTACAGTCAACGCCCACAACAAGATAGCCGATGCAAAAGCCATGGGATTGATGTATAGGGGGCTGGAAAACATCTTCATCGGGCAAAGGCCGTTTGACGCCATGAGGATGAGCCAGAGGGCTGACGCCGCTTGCTCCACGGCGAATGGGACTGCCGGAGCCCTGGCCATTGAGAGGATGATGGGGTTCAAGCCTCCAAGGAATGGACAGCTCATCAGGGATATAGTGCTCGGGGCCAGCATTGCAGCAAACCACCTCACTCATTTTTATTTCACCTTGGGCCCCGGATTAGCAAGCCCTGAATACAAAAAGTTCAAGATGCATCACGAAATGCAAAAGAGATTTGACCCATCAAAAAGCGCGCTTCTCAAGGACGTGTTGAGAAAGGCAAGGATGCCGTTGCATAGGGCCATCGCGATTTTCGGCGGAAGATCATATCACCCCATGCACGCAGTGCCAGGAGGAGTATGCAGCATCCCAAAGTACTCTGATCTGGCAGCGGCCAGTACAAGCGTCGCAGGCGCCAAGGAATTTTTGGAAGAGAACTTGCTTGGCGGGGTGAAGATGGAAGAATGGGCCAGGATAAGGACCGCCGACGAGCTCCTTGAACTACTAAAGGACAAGGCGTTTGCTGATTCAGACATCGGGCTTTTCATCAGGTATTCTCAGGAAATAGGACTTCACAAACTAGGCGAAGGAACCCACAACAATTTCTTGTCCTTCGGATTCGGAGAGAACAAGCATAATAACGGCATTGATAGCAGTCCCGATTCATGGCTCTTCAAACCCGGATACGTGGAGAATGGCCAGTACCACGACCTAGACATCCAGCACATAACCGAAGATACTTCCCACTCTTATTATGAGACTGAAAGGGACTGGAGAAGCCCCCAGCACGGCATGACAAAGCCTATCCCAAGGAAAGAGGGAGCTTACAGCTGGGTCAAGTCTCCCAGATACTTTGGCAGAGCCTGCGAGGTAGGACCGCTTGCAAGGCAGATAGTAAATGCAGACCTGCTCTGCATGGACTTAGTAAAGACCTTTGGGGTGAACACGTTCACAAGAACCCTGGCAAGGTTCCGCGAGATAACCCTTATAGTCCCAAAGCTCAAAGAGTGGATTGCAGAGATCGAATTGGAAAAGCCATTCTACAAACCATTCCCCGAAGTCAGCAACGGCTCCGGATACGGCCTGGTGGAGTCCCCTAGAGGGGCTCTTGGCCACTGGATAAACATAAAGGAAGGCAAGTGCACAACATACCAGATGATCAGCCCTATCGACTGGAACGCCTCGCCAATAGACTCTAACGGGGCTCACGGCGCCCTAGAGCAGGCCCTGATCGGCTGCAGGATAAAGGACAAAGACAGCCTCATTGAAGCCTCTCTTGTCGTGAAGGGCTTTGACTCCTGCATTGCCTGCTCAATACGGCCTGCCGCGCCAGGTGATGAGGAATAAAGGCCAAAGGCTCTGCATCTGACCGCATCCGTATGGCCTCTCTTGATTCCCACCTCCTCACTTCTTTTTCCCGGAGGCGTTGTAGAATTTCATCGTGCTCTGCTCACATCGAACGCCAAACCCAACATGGTTACGAGTATTCTTCAGTCGCTTATTCTCACTGAATGCTCGATTTGAGGTCACTTTATTCTACAGAGATACAGAGACTTTCCAGGAAAAAGATTTATAAAGCCGATTAATAAGATTTAGAGAGTATCTAGAGGAAGTGCTATCGAGGGTAAAATTAAAGATAAAGTATAATAAAGCAAAGGTAAAAGGGTAAATTACATGGCGGGATGGACATCTTTCATAACAGGACAGTTCCTAGATCCAAAACTGTTGCCCTACGCCGCGGGACTAGTGCTGATTTTCATCCTATTCTATTTCATCAAGCCAAAGCCCAAGCAGTTCGTCATGCCAACCCTAATGTTCCTGTTCAAGGATATGGGGCGCCACAGGACCGCCAACATCCTAAGAAAGCTCATCACGAACATACTTTTCATAATGCAGCTCCTCATAATCGTCTTCATAGCCTTCTCGAGCGCCAAGCCATTCATAGACGTTAGCAAGGAAACCCTGTTCAAGAACACAGTCATAGTGCTTGACGCGAGCGCGAGCATGAAGGCTCCTTACCAAGGAGAGACCCGTTTTGAGGAAGCCGTAAGGATTGCGAAGGAGAACCTTGGAAGCATCAACACCCTCATACTTGTCAAAAAGATCCCTGAAGTCTCCCTCGTAGACGAGACTGCCGGTAAGGTTAGAAGCATCATATCCGAAATGGAAGCCACAGACTCACCCACCAACCTGTATGCTGCCATAAGCACTGCAGGAACTTATGCAAAGGCAGACTCAAGAATAGTAGTGATAAGCGACTTCATCGATACGGGTTCAGAAGCAGACCTGAACACCATCAAGAAGACCATAGAATCTCAGGGAATAAAAGTTGATTTCCTCAAGGTAAGGTCGCCTGTGCCGAACGTCGGGATCGTTGACCTGACAGTGTCTGACTCCAAGACAACAGCGGTTGCCAAGAACTTCAACCCTGAAGAAGCAAGCGTGCGCCTGAAAATAAACGATTTGAGCGAGGAGATGATCATTGCAGGCGGATCAAGGGAAATATTCTCCTTCACGACGCCTCCGTTGACAAGCAAACTAGAGCTCGAAGTCTTGTCCGGAAATGACGAGTTCAAGCTTGACAACCAGGCTTACATAAGCGCTCCTGGCGAGGACAAGAAGAAAGTCTTGTTCATAACAAACAACGCCGACTACAAGAAGACGTTCATATACAACGCCTTGGACGTCATGAAAGGAGTTGAGCTGACAGTGGCCATCCCTCCAAAAATACCTGCGCTTGGAGAATTTGACCTTTACTTCTTCAAGGATATAGACCCCAACCTCCTCTTGCCAGGGACCTACACTGGCATAAAGAAGGAAATTGAAACTAAGGGAAAGGCCGCCGTAGTCATGGCCCAGACAAACCTCCTCGCCATCAACTACCAAGGCATACTTCCGGTCGTGCCTTCGACTCTTGAAAAGGGCGATGCAATAAACATAATCACGACAGGAAACGAAGGCATCATGAGCGGACTCGAGCTAGGAGTCACCAAGAAATACTTTGGAGTCGAGAGCATAGAGGGAAGAACCCTTTCTGTTCTTGCAAGTAGCGAGTACAAGGTGCCCATCATAGCTTTCAACAAGATGGGGGAGGGAAAAGTCGTGTATTACGGGATACTTGACGAGGACGTGGAAGCCGAGACCTTCTTTGCGAAGAGTCCTGCATTCTTTGTCTTCTGGAAGAGGACTGTTGACTTCATCACCAACACTCCTTCAGTCAAGAACCTGAACTACAGGACAGGAAGCTATATCTCATTCCCAGAGGAGCAAACAATCCAGACTCCAAAGGGAAAGATAAAAACTAATGAGCTCGTGCTTGACCAGACAGGCCTCTATACCTTGCAGGACAGGACCATTGCGATCAACCTTGCCGACGAAAAAGAGTCTGACATCGGAAAAGAGGAGACAGAAGAGAGCAGGTCTTATGTAAAGGAAGGCGAGCGTTTTAAGGAGAAAGTCCCTTATGAGCTCACAGATAACCTGGTGTACGCCGCGATTATCCTCCTGATCCTGGAACTCATTTACGTGAAGCTGAGAGGTGACTTTTGATGGGAATGCTCGGAATCACAAGCTTCCTCAATCCTGAAGCGTATTATCTTCTCATACCGGCGGCGGCCATACTCGCAGCTATAATCATGTTCAACTTCGTCTCTAACGAGATAGGCAACAGGAAAGAGAGGGGGAGCACAAGAATCATGATCTTGATATCAAAGATGATTATATTAACGCTCCTTATAACAGCCCTTGCACACCCTTACGGCGAAGTCACAATGACAAGCCAAGGGGATCCGAAGATCGTGCTTCTCGTCGATAACAGCAGCTCGATGAAGCTGCTGGAAACAAGGTTTGTCGAGAGCCTAAAGGCGAGATTCGAAGGAGAGTTTCCTGTCGTGTTGAAGTACATCGGGTCAGAGAAAGAGTCGGCCATAGGTGAGGAGATACTGAATTACCTAGAGAAGGACACGAACATCCTCCTCATATCAGATGGGCAATCAAACTCAGGCGCCTCACTTGATGAAGTGGCCTTGCTTGCAGCCAACCTTAACAGCACCATAAGCGCTGTCAGCCTCTCTGAGAGGAACTCTGAAATAGGTGTCTACATCACGGGCTCTGACTCTAGCGTGAAGGGAGTGAACAATACTTACGTCGTCCACCTAATCAATCCAAAGGACGAGAAGGCAAACTTGAGGGTGCTCATAGACAACGAGGAGATAATTAACCAGGAAGTTAAGGGAGACTATTACTCGTTCCAGAAGAGCTTTGATGAAGGCACGCACAAGATCGTCGCAGAGGTATCGTCGCTATCTGACTTCTTCCTTGAGAACAACCGGTTCTACAAGACCGTGAGCGTCGTGAAAAAGCCCCGAATTCTCCTAGTGCAGGACTCGTACGATCCTGTGGAGCAGATCTTCAACGGGCTATACGAAGTCACAAAATCAGACCGAATACCGGATAACTTGGACGAGTATTACGCCATCATCCTGAATGATATGCCAGGCAGTGTTAAAGGGACTGAGAATCTTGCAGACTACCTCATAGACAAGGAAGGAGGGTATTATGGGAACGGGCTCTTTGTCATCGGAGGATTTGACAGCTTCGACCGTGGAGGGTATAAGGGATCCGTCCTTGAGTCATACCTGCCAGTAACCGTGGGCAAGGCTGCAAAGAAGAGGGGATCAAGCAACATCGCGATCGCAATTGACTTTTCAGGCACCACAGGCACCAGATGGTACTGCCCTAACCCTCCAGAAGTCGGGTGCAGGAAAGGAGAATGGGTTGAGGAAAAATCAGACGTCCAGGAAGTCAACAAGGCATTGGCATCAAGCATCATAAAGAGTCTTGGACCTGACAATACTGTGGGTGTCAGCATCTTCAGCAGCCAAAGCGGCACAGTGCAGGAACTAGCCCCGCTGTTCATGATCAAGGAGGAGCTGCTTGACAAGATCGCGAGGATTCAGCAGCCACCAGGACAGTCATTCTTCAACATCGGACTGACAGGAGCATATCTCCTGCTGAAGGATCATGTTGGCAGCAACAACATCATACTTATAACCGACGGCCAGACAGGAAGTGATGAGATTAAGAAGACTACGATTGATACGGCAAAGACCCTAAGCGAGCGGGGCGTGAAGGTTTACGTGGTAGGCACTGGAAGGAGCGTGAACGATGCCTTCCTCAAGGACATCGCATACAACGGCCGAGGAGTATACTTCCCGGCTGACAAGTCCAATAATTTGAAGATACTCTTTGGCGAAGCCGCAGAGAGCAAGTTTGGGGAGGTATTTGACCTGTTCATCCTCAACCCTTATCACTTCATAACCCAAGGGCTTGCGCTTGACGCATCACTTTATGGCTTCAACCAGGTCATTCCGAAGAGCAACGCGATAACGCTTGTCACGACCCAGCACGGGGAGCCGGCGGTCACAGTCTGGAATTACGGCCTAGGACGTGTAGCCACCCTTAACGTGTTCAGCGGAAACAACAACCTAGGAGAGCTCATGAATAGCAGGAACTCAGTCCTCCTAACGAGAATCACTAACTGGGTCATAGGAGACCCGCAGAGAAAGGAGGATTATTACGTCACAATATCAGACGCACGCGTGAACAAGCCTACCGATGTCATAATCAAGAGCGTCAAGTATCCTGATACTGAAGGAATCACCCTGACGAAGATTGGAGAGAACCAGTACAAGACAATAGTAACTCCTGAGGAAACTGGATTCAGCAGTATCATAGGAAAGGAATACGCTATTAACTATGAGGAAGAGTTCCAAAACGTCGGAATGAACTCGAAAATGGAAGCAATAGTAGGCATGAGCGGCGGAAAGCTCTTTGAGCCTAAGGACGTGGATGAGATGATTGACTTTGTCAAGTCAGTCTCAAAGAAGACAAGACGGGAGAGGACCACGATCGTCTGGCCCTTCTTGATAGCAGCCGCCTGCGTATTCCTGATAGAATTGTTATATAGGAAGATCAGGGAGTATCGCCTAAACGGGTAATTGATGATAGAGTGGCAGGACGCATTAGCAAGGGCGAGGATGCAAGGAGAAGATTAGTGAGCAAATGCGCCAAACCAATCGAAAATAGCCAAAAAATAAAAAGAGGCAAAGACAATCATAACGTGGAACGATGCGTGAAGGTGATTAGATGAGCGAATTCATGGGAAAAAAGATAAATTTCTTCCTTGTGATAATGATAATGCTCGTACTGTGCGGGATGGGCATGCTGAGCATTTACTACCAAGTCACTTTCAAGAACTTTGACAAGAGATTCCAGGACCTGAACCAGGACTACGGCTCCTGCCAGCAAAACCTCACTTACGCAGTGAGCACGCTCCAGCAGACCATCAGGAACCTTAACAATACAGAGAGCGACATAAGGAAGTATGACACTCTCTACGAGCAAAAGGCACAGGAACTCTCTGACATTGAAAGCACACTCAAGGAAACCCAGACTAAGCTGCAGAGCGAGACTATGTTCAAGGAGCAGTTCAAGAAGAAGGCTGAGAACTATGAAAAGCAGATCCTTGAACAGACAGAGGAGCTGGAGGAGATTCGAAAGCAGAACAACGCGCTGCAGTTCCAAGTAAACGTCCTTAACGAGAGGGTAGAATGCCTTGACGAGGAGATAGAGAGCTATGAATACACGTGCTATGAATGAGTGAGGAAAAGACTGACAAAGCACATCTTAGCCGTGACGATTGGATTATGGCTTTATCTTTCCGATAAAGGGAGAAAGTGGAAGAGATGAACAAGGTAAGGATATTATTCAACGAGGTGAAATTTGAGCTGCTAAAGGTAAGCCTGATGAACAGTTTCCTGGACGCGCTCATGATGTTCTTCCTCATATACTTCGTCATCTCACTCTTCAACGTGAAGCTTGAGTACGCCCTTACCATCCCTGGGATCATAAGCTTCATATTCTTCGTGGCGACGTTCATCAAAAGGACTCAGAACAGCAGGCTTAAGGATATGGAGAAGGCCAACCCGCAGCTGCGGGAGATCCTTAGGACGGCGCACGACAATCAGGAAGAGGACAACATCCTGGTCCAGGCACTTTTTAGGGACTTAAAGGAGAAGCTCAGGAACGCGTCGTCAGGAAACCTTATAGACTCGAAGAAGATAACGACGAGGGTGATAAGCGCGATCACGATCGTCTTCCTCATCTTGTTCCTATCAACCGTCACGATTAACATTCAAAAGATTGACATACCATTCGACAAGCTCAAATTCCTGACAGACTTAGACGCAAAGGAAAGGACTGAAGGCAACATCACAGAGCTGGTGTTCAACCAGACGGACGTGATATACGGTGATGCAAGCATCGCAAAGCTCGGGAATGACGTCGTGAACATCAAGGTGAACCCGACGATAGGCGAAATCGACCTTACAAAGACGAGCGAGGTAGAGGAAAAGGAGCTTGTAAGCGGGGCAATCCCCCAGGAGATCAGCATAAGCTCGGACGCTTACAGCAACCAGCAGATACTTGAAGAGGCAGAGGCTGCGGTGAACTACAGCCAGAGGATCAGCAAGATATCATGATGACAGATGGAGGAATAGACTAATGCTATCAGCAGCAGGATCATGATGCAACAGATGATATTGGAGGAGTGATGTAAAAATGGCAAATGCAAAAGACCTTGAAAGCGTAAAAAATATTGAGAAGCTCAAGGAGACGTTCAACAACATAAAAAGCGAGATAGGAAAGATTATCGTGGGGCAAGAAGAAGTGATAGAACAGATCCTGATAGCAATCCTGTGCGACTCAAACGCCTTGCTGGAAAGCTACCCTGGACTCGGAAAGACAACGCTTATCAAGACCATCAGCCAGATAATGGACTTGGGATTCAGCAGGATACAGAACACGCCTGACCTCATGCCCTCAGACATTATAGGGACGTACCTTATCGATGAGGACAAAGGAAAGAAGGTGTTCAGGTTCCAGAAGGGGCCTATATTCGCGAACACCATCCTCGCAGACGAGATCAACAGGGCGACCCCGAAGACGCAGTCAGCCCTCCTAGAGGCCATGCAGGAGAAGCAGGTCACGGTCGGAAACCAGACTTTCGAGCTCGACAAGCCGTTCTTTGTCCTGGCAACTCAGAACCCGATAGACATGGAAGGGACATACCCGCTGCCCGAAGCACAGGTCGACAGGTTCCTCCTCAAGATCCTTGTAAATTATCCGACTTTCGAGGACGAGTTTGAGGTCATGAACAGGTTCACCAAGACGCACGTGAAGACAGAGGTGAAGACCCTTCTTAGCAAGGATTCTGTCCTGTTATTGCAGAACCTCACGAGGCAGGTCCCTATAGCTGATGACATCAAGAAGAAGGCCTTGAAGATCGTCCACAAGACCAGAAGCAACAAGGACCTCATAGAGTACGGAGCTTCACCCAGGGCCAGCATCGGACTCATACTCGCCGCCAAGGCCAAGGCACTAGTCAACGGCCGGAAGTTCGTGAGCGAGAAGGACATTGAAGAAATGGCATTCCCAGTCCTGCGTCACAGGCTAATCCTGAGCTTCAAGGCAGAGAGGGATGGAAAGACAGCGGACGACGTGATAAGGGAACTGCTGAAATAGACCGCGACCCAAACCTGCATCCAAGCAGCTCCACGTTCCGTCCCCATGGCAACTCGTCTGACGCAACCGAGTCTCGATACAGTCTGAACAGGCAATGACAGACTTCACTTGGTGGAGCTGCTTGCAAAGGTAAAGAAGAGAAGAAAAATGATCGACACCGCATTCCTAAGGCAGCTTGACCGCTTCCACCTAGTCCTCAAGAAGAGAGTGCTCTCCAACTATCAGGGAGAGAGGCAAAGCCACGCGCAAGGGTCAGGCCTGACGTTCGCAGACTACAAGGACTACGTCCCAGGAGACGACTTCAGGAACATCGACTGGAAGGTGTTCGCCAGGACCAACAAGCTCTACATCAAGAAGTACGAGGAGGAAAGGGACTTGTCAGTCCACATAATAGTGGATGCCAGCAGCAGCATGGACTACGGGAAGCAGATAAAGAAGTTCGAGTACGCGAGCATGATAGGCATAGGGTTCGCCTACATGGCGCTCAAGAACAACGAGAAGTTCAACTTCTCGACTTTTGCAGACCAGCTCAACTACTTCAAAGCTAAGAAAGGAATGAACCAGCTTCTCGAGATCATAAAGAGGCTTGAGAAGCAGAAGATAACCGGGAACTCGAAGCTTGAAGGCGCGTTCGAGGAATACAAGAAGTTCATGCACAACAAGGGATTCGTCGTGGTGATATCAGACTTCCTATACGACCTCGAGGAGATAAAGAGCGTCATATCAAGGTTCACGAAACACGAGGTCGTGATAATCCAAGTACTAGACCCTGAGGAAAGGAAGCTTGCGCTCTACGGCGACGTGATGCTCGAGGACAGCGAGATGCACACGAAGCTGCGCACGTTCATATCCAACAGGCTGCTCAAGAACTATAGGGAGAAGCTCGAAGGCCACATCTACTCGATAAAGGACGCGTGCGAGAAGATGGGAGCAGACTTCATAAGCATAACATCCGACAGGCCGATATTCGAAGCATTCTACGCTGCGCTGAAAGTATGAGAGTAAAGCATGGAAACAGCAGACCTAAAAGGCAAGGCATCAAACATACTGACTAGTTAACATTCACCAATAATTTTCTTTCCTCAGCACTCCAAACCAAGCGAAGCATACGATGACAACGGGCCATTTAAGCGCCGAAAAGCCATCTTTCTTTTTATTATACCTACATTAAACGAAATATTTAAATAAGCGTAGGTATAACTGTCTTTCATGGTCCACGTGCAAGAAAGGAAATTAAAGGGGAAGTCTTACCTGTATCTTGACAAATCCATAAGGATCGGAGGGAAAGTATTCAAGATATCAAAGTACCTCGGGGTGAAGGCAGACTTATCAAAAGCCAGAATAAACGATGAGATGAAGAAATTCTCATTGGAACTTGATGAAAAGATAGTCTCGTACCTGACGAAGCACATTGAAAATAATTTCAAGATCCAATATCCGTTAATACAAGAGGAAGTCAGGAAAATCGAGGAGATGAACCTGAAGTACAAAGAGATAAAGAGATCATTAACCAGAAGCGACTGGCTGGACATAAAAAAGAGATTCATAGCAAATTTCATTTTCGAATCCAATGCATTGGAAGGCAATTCATTGACATTGAAGAACTTCTCAGAGATAATCTTTGAAAACAAAACGGCCGCCTCAACAGACCTTCGGGAGGTTTATGATGCAAAGAATTCCTATGCTGTCTTTTCAAAACTGTTCAATGAAAGAAAAGAAATGAGCGAGGCCTCTATTCTGGGCATTCACAGGATGATAATGAAGAACATAGACGAAAGGACCGGATACAAGAAGATTCCAAACGTAATCCTAGGAAGGAACATGGAGCTAACCATCCCTGAAAACGTTCCGGAAGAGATGAAAAAACTGATCAGATGGTATGAGGAAAACAACAAGCTTCACCCATTAGAGCTTGCCTTCAAGTTTCATCATAAATTCGAAAGAATACACCCCTTCGCAGACGGCAACGGCCGTGTGGGAAGAATGCTGCTCAACCACATCCTCATCAGAAAAGGATATTATCCTATAATAATAAGGAAGAGCCACAGGAACAGGTATCTGAAAGCCCTTAGAGCGGCCGACCTGGGAAAGTCCATCCCATTAATGAGATTCGCCCTGGAACAAGCAAAAGAGACTTACAGGAAATTCTTCGAAGTTTACTACAACTATCTATGACCTAAGCGACAAAAAATCACCACAAAAGAATTTATCAAGGATGGCTCAGCGCCTCTTCTTATGAGAAGCCATTGCCTGACCCTTCTCCTCAAGCTCAATCTCAATTCCGCCGATCCAGCCGGAAAATAAGTTATAGAACACTGAACCGAGAAGGCCTGCTATGAAACCCATAACCGCGTACTGGACCGGGAGCAGAAGAACTATCCAAAAACCCATGCTAAGCAAGGGATCAGGACCAGACGCCACAGCAATTGAAGGGTCGACGACCTGCATGACAGCCACTATGATCCCGAGGATCAAGCCCATAACAGCCATGAGCAAGGCCTCTATCTTTGCAAAACTCATAACACCAATCCTTTTTATGACAACCATCTTGTTGACCTCCGGAAACTCCTTATCAAAGGAGCATAACAGATAAATACCCTACAATCTGTTCCGTGGCGAAAAGGATATAAATGTTGCGGTCCGAGATAGAAATGAATAGCGGATTAGCGCGGAGAGTTTTCACCTATTAAACGGTTGTGAGCCATATGAGCGAAAGACATGTAGCGTTAGTTTCATATGCCAATGTGAGTTACGGAGGGAAAGTAAGAGGACCAGTCCCGAGCGGACTCATGCTAGAAGGCACGCCGCATCTTGCCGGCCGGCTTCTAAAAGAAGGCTATATTCCCAGGATCTTTGATTTCAACAGCGTGCGAGGGGTCAGACGCCTCGCAGAATCAGGCAGCGAAGCTTATGAAAAGGAATGCGCTCAAGAGATCATATCTTATGCGCGCGAGCATGAAGCTAAACTTGTCGGGTTCACTCTTTACAGCAATGGTTTCAAAGGCACGGTAAGGATAGCTGAGATGGTAAGAGAAACGCTTCCCGGAATATTCATCATGGGAGGGGGACCTCTGACAACTTGGGTGGAGAAGGCCATCTTCCGATACACCGACGCATTCGACGTCTTATGCATCGGGGAGGGGGATCTGTCCCTTCCCCGCACAGCCGATTCAATCTATGATGGAAGCATGTCGTTCTCGGATGCTCCCAACCTATTATTTAAAGACGGAAGCAGAACAAGAAGAGAAGTGACCAACATCTCTGAATTGCCATTTCCAACATATGACCCTCAATTCTATCCTGACATAAAACATAAGATACAAATACCTGTATGCAGAGGAAGTGTCGGGTGCCGCTACGGCCAATGCTCTTTTTGCATCCAGCCAAAGACTGACGGACCCTTCAGGATCCGGAACATCGATAACCTGCTGCAGGAGATATATTACCTAAAAGAAGAGCACTCATTCAGCAGGATCAGGCTCAGCGATCCCAACCCTCCTCCAAAAGAGATGGTCAGGATTGCAGAGGGAATCGAGAGCCGGTTTCCAGGACAGATGAAGGTCTCTTCTTTCAATTATGCGGATGCACTGTATAACTTTGAGAAGACAAAAAAGATCCAAGCAGGGGCGTTTGTAGGCATCGAATCATTCGACTTTGAAACGCTCCTAAAGCTGAACAAGACAAGGAACCCAGAGAAGTACGTGCGGGACGCCACGAGTCTTATTGAAACGGCGAAAAAACAGGGCATCCCCTCGGTCGTGGCCATAATAGTTCCTGTGGCCAACGACACGATCCGGAGGATAGAATATGATTATAACATGGTAAAGGAGCTCAACCCGGACTTTGTCGTGGGTGTGGCGCTTGGACCCTTGCCAGGGACACAGGATTATTTCTCTGCCTTGAACTTAGGAGAGGAATCTGGCATAAGGCTCAGTCCAGACTATGAGCATGAGCTGATGTTATGGGAACTTGACTTGCTTCAGCCTCCGTCGGCATGGAGCCCTCCTCCCTGGGAACTGAAGGTCGACGGAAAGTTCTGCGGGAACCCTTTCCTGATAAATCACAAGCATTTCCTTGGAAAACTGATTGAAGAGGGATTCGAACCGGTAGCGGATGAAATTGTGCTCATGGCAGACCTTTTCTATAACGGTCTTCCAACAGAACAAAACGAACGTCGCCAGAAGATAATCCATTTCAACAAGGAGATCCGGAAAAGCATCGCTACCTCTGATTATGAGAGCCTGGAAAAGATCGTCACGGTGATAAACCACAATCAAAAGTCATCTCTGCGCCGCTAATGGAACCGGCTTGTCTGTCAATTTCGACAGGTCGAACTTGAACTTCTCAGGCAGCTGCCTCTTGATAAGAGAATCTTTCAGATTGAACTCGCTCTTGTTCTTTATCACGAATTCGCAGTATGGCTTTCCCTGGGCGATGCATTGCGTCTCAATGCAGATCAGATCTTCATTCTGAGTCATCTCTCTAAGAAGAGAAGTCATGCCTCCGCGGAACAAGACATCTACAGGATATTTCTGTAAGCCGAAAGTCTTCAGGTATTCCTTCGCATAAGTCGACTGGGCCCTCAAGATGTACTGATTCTTCTCAGTATCGACATGAACCAGATCCACAGTCCCCGCACCTATCATCTCAGCATGACCCTGCTGCATCTCCAATGCTTTCTGAGGAGAATAACCAAACCGCTTGATCATCATCTTAGCGCCCATCTTCGTCTGGATCTCCAGTATCTTATAGAATACATCGCTGCCTTTCTTCCCGAATTCCTCTTCCAGCAGCTTATGGACGATCACCATCACGTTCAATGACAACAGGTAGCCCGGAGATCCCAGGACCATAAGATATCCTCCTGCTTCATGCTTAATCTGCTTCTCGAAAAGCAATTTTCTCATAAAAGGATGCATACGATCACCTCCTCAGATCAATGATCTTTTTGAGTTTTGTTTTTGATTCATTGAATAGCCTGCCAGGTTCCACCAGCTCTATCTGCGCCGGAGGGCAAAATTCTATGATATTGACAATTTGAGAGTACTCAAGCGAAGAGTTAGACAGAGCCTCATTGAATTTTCTGGAAAATGCGGATTCCATCTCGCGTTTTTCCCGTTCATTGGCAACTTCTTTCTCCACGTAGATGACCATGGCGTCCGAGAAGACGCCATCATTCTCATCTGACTTCCGAGTGAGCGTCAACTGGTATTTGTCCTCAAATCCTGCTAACTCGGCGGCGCTGTGGATCTGATCAGGATATATGTTGGCTCCTCCATACTGGAAAGTATCATCGTACCTTCCCTTGATACGACTGATCAAAGGCAGGTTGAGCCCGCAGCCGCAAGATCCGTTCGGTTCCCCTTTTGAGATCAGATCTCCCATCCGATACCTGACAATGGGAATCGCCCTTTTTAAAAGGTTCGTTACCACCATGATACCTTCCTTCTGAGGCTCGTCTATAGGTTCTAACGTTTCCTTATCAAGGACTTCCATGATCAGGTTCGGAGAATACCAATGCATCCATCCGGATTCCCTCAGGTGATCACATTCGGAAGCAGCGCCATATATCTCGGCACAGCCATAGAGATCAGAGACAGAAGTCTTGAACAGACGCTCATACCGTTTCCTGTCCGTCTCGGAAAAAGGCTCTCCCGCAAGGACTATCCTCTCAAGACCTAAAGAAGAGATATCCATTTTAGGCGACATCTTCTTCCAGAAAAACGACAGAAAAGAAGGATAGGTAATCAGATATTTCGGCTTCATGGTAAGCAGCTCTTCAACATGCCAATCGAACGGGAGATGAATCCCGGCAGTGACAGTCGGGCCGATCAAAGAACATGCGTTGAGTGAGAAAAACTGACTAGGCCATGGACCGCAAGGAAAGAGAGAATATATCTTTCCTCCGGCATCATCGCCGCCATTTGTCTTATAGTATCCCTTCACTCCGGCCAAGAAATTCATGACTGCCGTCTGGACAAAAATGCCCTCTTTCTCCTGATTGGTCACAGGTATCCTCTTGCATTTCCCTGTGGAACCTGACGTCTGAAGAAACCTCGCGATCTCGTGTTCAGGCACAGAATGAAACTCGTCAATCGGATCATCAGTTATGTCTTTGGAAGTGACAATCGGCAGTCTGGTGATGTCAGAAGAGGATTTGATGTGTTTCGGAGAGACACCATGCAGATCCATCATGCGCCTATAACGAGCATTGTTATTGTAATGGAAATCCACCAATCCGACAAAAGTCTGAGATTGGGATTCGGCGATGGTCTTTGAGTCTGTGTTTTTCAGCCGGTCCAACTCGTCTAAGAGCAACTTATCCATAATACACCTCTTATTCTCTTGCAACTCTGCATTTAATTCAGTCGTCTAATATCATTTAGAGGTCTCATCAAAATCGTGCACAACCAATCCCTTGGATCCAATCTCCACAGGATGTATGTCCTCATCATTCTGCACATGCCTCATCTTCCTAACGAGCAGGCTTCTCGAGTACCGTCCACCCATAGACTCAAAACTCATATGGATTATTCCATCACATAAGAACTCTGATACCGAGTCTCTCGAGTATGCTTCTGATCCTTGCTCGATCTCGGAGATTAGCATCGTCGTTATCTCGAGGTCTTGCAATTCACCTATTAGCATGTAGATGAATCTTTTGAGCAGGAAGTCTCCGCTGAGGGTCGGCGCGTATATGTTGTCTGGCATTATAAGGTCTCTGAGGAACAGGTCGTTTATCGCAGCGTATATGGGGGCGTTTATCGAGAGCGTGGAGAGCGAGTCTATGACTAGCCTTTTTATCTTGAAGTCTTTCACGTAGGATAGTATCTGGTCGAATGTGAGGTGGTCTATCTTCTTGACGGGTATGCATACGATGTGGAGCAGACCAGTAGCTTCCAGGGCCTTCAAGTCCCATCCGAACTGTGATGCTTGCCGGATTATGGAGTCCTTGTTCTGCTCAAAGCTCACGTACATGCTTGGTTCTTTGAACTTTGAAGCGCCGTTTATTATGTACTGCAAGGAGAAGATGGTCTTTGCGGATCCTGGAGTTCCGCAGAGCAGTATGTTAGATCCGGCAGGGAATCCGCCTTGCACGAGCTTGTCGAATCCTGGGATTCCTGTCTTGCTCCTCTTAATCATGGTTGCTCTTTTCATGGTCCCACCTGTATTCCTTCGTCTGTTATCTTGAACCCGTGGATTCCTCCTTTGATGGAGGATCGCCTCATCTTCTGGACTTCCAGCGTCCTGAGGAAGGACTTTCCTATGGATCGTATGTCTAGTTTCACAACTCCGTCGCAAAGGTATTCTGATATTCCATCGCTCGTGACGGTGGGCTCGTCTCCAAGCCCTGAGACGTATATTGTGGTCGTGGGTATATCTTTTAGTATCGTGACGAGGTTGTAGACGAGCTGCTTTGGGGTGTTTGACACGCGGATCTTATCTTGGTAAAGGATGCTGAATTTCTTGTCTCCAGCCAGGAAGAATGGGCTCATGGCCAGCAAGGTCAGGTTGTCAAGGGCCATCCTCTCTGCCTTGACCTTTCCTGCCTCCTCAAACACCTTGATGACGAAGTCTCTGTCAACGTCCTCTATCTTCAGGGCGTATATCTTCATCAAGCCTTTTCTCATGTATTTCTTGACATCCCATCCTAGCTTTATGCATTGCTCTATGAGTTGCTCTTCTGTCTGGTCAAAACTGACAAAGAGCCCTGCCTCTCCCATCACGGCGCCTTTATAGATGTATTCCAGGGACATGATGGTCTTTCCGGACCCTGCTTTGCCGAAAATCATCACGTTTGATCCTTTTATGAATCCTCCTCCTGTCAGTTCATCCAAACCCTCGATTCCTGAACTAATTCGTTTCATTAGCATCACCAGCCACTATGAGCTCCTGCCTTAGCAGGTTTTCCTGTTGCTTTTCAAGAGTCCCTTTTGAGACTTGTACTATAAACACGCAGCCGTACTCGGCGGCGAAGTCATGAATCGTCTGTATGAGGTGAAGCACGTCTTGGAAGGAGTTGAAGCTTATCAAGTATTCTACGCATAGCAGGAGGACTGCGCCTCCGAAGTTGTCCTTCATGAAATGCTCTAGGTCATATGAGAGCTGCTCGATGTCTTGCGGCGCCAGGTGGGCTTCTGAAGTGTTTATGTTAGTGATCCACTTGGTCCGGATATCCTTTCCTTTGATATAAGCATCTTCTTTCTGGGGGTGCACGCGCCATACCACTAGGCCTTTTGTCTTAGGGTTGAGAAGTTCTGAGAATTGGGCAAACACCCTGTCAAAGTTATTCTCGAATATAAGGTATGACTCCCCGTGCTTAAACATCTCTTAACCTCTTTTTCACTTTGCGGTCTCTTATGATCTTTTTTTGCCTCTTTTGATGCTGAAGAAAAAAATAAAAACAAAAAACTTCAACTCGCCCTGCATGCCGTGCCTGTACGCAAAATTTGCGTGTGCAGTTATCTCTGCGCTTCAAATCCCTGTGCGCGTCGAATCCGTATGTCGGTACAGACGCTGGTCCTAGAGATTCTTGCACGTGTAGCTAATGATCCATTAGTTTCAACAGCTTTATGCCTGATTCTGAGATGTCGAGGAGGAATTGCTCTTCGCTGTGCTTGCATCCTCTCATCTTTACGACCTGCAGAGTTTTTCTCAGCCTGTAGTTCTTCTCTATGTGATCCAGGTATATGATGCCGTCGCATATGAACTCCTCCACTCCAAAGTTCGAGTAGCGCCTTGCGCCGGGCTCTACTTCTGAGACGAGGATCGCAGAGCACCCTTTGAAGAGGAGCAGGTTGCCAAGGTCAAAGAGGAACTTCCTCACGTGGTCAGGGTCGTCGAAGCGCTTGCATATGGCGCTTATTGAGTCGATGACCAGCCTCTTGGGCTTGTACCTGTCGAGCTGCTCGTATATAAAGTTCAGCACGTCTACTGACTTGAATACTGACTTGTCAGGATTGTCCGCCGGGATGGCGGTTCGCACGTCTACGAGCACTAGCTTGTTCTTGTTGATCCAATCCTCGTTAAAGAAGGAAAAGGACTTGAAGTTCTCAACCAGCTTTAGGTCTTGCTCGTTTAGCGACAGGAAGAGGGTTTTTTCGTCCATGTTGGAGCATGCGCCGCATAGGAACTGCATTGTGAGGGTGGTCTTTCCCGTCCCTGCGCTTCCTGCTAGGAGTATGATGTTCTTCTCAGGTATTCCTCCGTCAAGAATCTTGTCCAGATCTTCAATGTATGTCTTAATCTTTTCTACCATAACTGCACCTCTGTTTAAAGTTGAACAGTACTCTTATGAATTACTCTAATCTTATGAATACATCGAATGCTCCAAATGCTTCGAACGAATATTCAAAACGCTAATATGAGCATCTTTGGAGGGAATCATTTAATAATTTTACGTATTTTTCCGGAATCTGTTCAAAATATCCCCTAGCCCGCTGCGACCGCCCAGCCATCACATCCTTTAATCGAGTCTATCTTAACCGCGCATGAGTCATGATGCACAGCCAGGGGCTGCTTTTTGAACAGAATTGTATTTTCCCGAAATATTTTAGACAAAGGGGTATTATTCAAAAATCATGCAAAACAATACCATCCAAACCCACGCAAGCTTTATCACACTCATTTCTTCTGGCGAGTAGAAAAGAAGTACCAGACCGCAAGCACGAACAAGACAAAAAGCGATCCTGCAAGGAACCAGAAAGCCATTGAGAAAGGCTCAGAATGGGGAATCGAAGAAGCCAAAGGAGCAACGTGAGGCATGACAGCATCTGCAACAGGCCTCGCAGCCTCATTGCCGCCAGACTTTACAACTTCCTGGACAGCACCGTCAACCATTGCTTGGGCTGCCCCTCCACCAGTGGCGCTCGCAGACTCAACCGCCAAATCTGCGGCCTCATCAGCAACAGAGCGGACCAATAAGGGAGCTGCTTCAGGAGCCAATTTCCCAGCTGCAGAGTCGGCATAGCCAAATGAAGCAAGCTTGGAAGAAACCCTGAAAAATCCAAGATTGAACTTCTCAACGATATGGATTATCCCAGCAACACCGAGAGAGACCAAGGCAATCGGAAGCAAGCCTTTAAGCTTATCCTTGAAGGACTCGACATTCGCCTTCTTAGGAGCTATAATTATCAGCTTGTTGGCAAGGGAATAATGCAGTACTTCTTTGCCCTTTTCTGAATAATGAAACTCTTCAGTCTGGACAAGATTTGCCTTGAGAAGCGCCTGAAGATTGTAATGCACAGTGGAAAGCGGGACCTTTAGCCTCTTTGAAAGCTCAGTCTCAGTCGCAGAATCCTCCTCCTTGCTCAAGAAGTCCAGAATCTTCCTCGCAGTGTCATTACTCATCACCTGGGCGAGCGCCTTTGACTCTGACTCCTCCAGGGAAACAAGCAAAAAAGGGTCTTTCTTCATCCTGAGTCTCAGAGAGTGTCTTGTATATAAATAATTTTATATGGCTTCAATCCTGGTCGAAGCAATAACATCAAAAGGACCCAAAGCACAAACCTGCTTTTTACGCTATTACGAGAAGACTTACAGTTTCTTGCCTGAGAAATCCCTCTTCATCACAAAAGTCTTCTTCTCCTGGCGAGAATTCCTAAACTTCCGGGCATAAATCTCCTCTGGAGCAGGCTTCTTCACAGGGAGAGTGATGAAGAAAGTCGTACCTACGTCAAGGGCGCTCTCAAGCCTGACAGTGCCTCCATGAGCCTCGACAATGTGCTTTAGGATAGAGAGGCCGAGGCCCGTGCTCTCAAACTCACCAGTCCTTACGTTCTTGTCGATCTGATAGAAGCGGTCAAACATGTGCTCCAAGTCATCCTCAGATATTCCCCGCGCATTATCCTCGACAGATATTAGTATATCACCTTCCTTCTTCAGGACGCAATTGATGCGAATAACAAGTCTCCTTGTACTCTTGTATTTTATCGAGTTGCTAATAAGATTCTGGAAGATCTCCTTCAGGCGCATGCTATCGGCGTCGATGACAAGCTTCTTCGGACAGGTAACCTTCACCTTGCCCTTAACCTCGCGAAGCTTGGGAGAAAACTCCTTCACAGTTTCTCTGATGAGCTTCCCAATGTCGACTGGCTCCCAGAAAAGCTTGGCCTTGCCGGCCTCAAATCTTGAGAGCTCCAGAAGCTCGCATATTATGGAATTCAAGTAGTCTGTGCTTCGAAGGACGATCTCTAAAGTCTCCTTCTGCTTGGCGTTGAGCTTCCCGAACGACTCATCATAGAGAAGCTGGTTGTAAGCACGCACCGCCGTAAGCGGGGTCTTCAGCTCGTGAGAGATGTTTGAGAAAAGCACCTCTTTCAATACATCCGTCTCCAGAAGCTTGTTGTTTATCTCAAGCACCTCATTAGCCTGTTCAGCAATCGACTTTTGGGACTCCTCAAGCATTGCGAGGAGTATGTTAATGTTATTGCACAGGCCGCAAATCTCATCTCGACCGCGCATCTTCAGCATCCCCTCATCGCACTCAGCGCGCTTTGACAAGTCCTGAGTCTGTATGACCTTGGAGAAGAAATCATAAAGACCTTTTAGACGGCGAAGGATCACTATGCGAATGAAAAAGTATATGGCAGTCAGCAATATCAGCAGTCCTGCAAGCATAAAGGCTGTAAACCATGCGAACATCTGGTTCTCGTGCGCGGTCAAATCCCTTGGACGGGTAATCTTGATTATGGCTCCAGGCCTGTCATAGAAGTCCTGGACTAGCAAGTAGCCGTAGAAAGATCCTTGATCGGAATAAGTAAAAACCTCATCTCCTATCCTAAGATTCTCCTTTGCCATCCAGAAGTCCTCTGCCATGGAGGGATCGTTAAAATTCCTGATATCAACGTCCAGAAGGAGCTGCATCTCAAGGTTAGAAATGTAATGGTGCAGGTACTTAGCAAACAACAGCACTCCGTTCGCCGGGCCCGAATCATCGGACTTCAGGATGGGCCTGGCCACGAAGAGTATAGAGCTGTTCGCGCAGGTCAGGAGCCCTGATTGGATTTCTGCCTGGCTCCTGTCAAATCCTAATCGCAAGACCCTTTGGCCTCCAAATTCCTTTGCAAAGAGATTTTCGCAGGAATAGGAATCATCAGCATACAGCTCTTGCACAATGTGCCCTGACTTATTGGCCAGGATGAACATGTCAATGTCCAGCAGCGCCAGGGTCTCGTCATTCAGGTTCGAGCTGATATAATCCTGATTCTTATCTTCTACAAAATTGTATGAGTCATCCCATTGCGACCAGTCGGCAAGGCGGTAGTCGATGTTCTCGAGCATTATCTTCACCTGGTTAGAAGTTCGGATAAGGTCTCTGTTAAGGAAATCCTCTTCAAGGTTTGCAAAGGAGGACCTTATGAACAGGAAGTAAGCCAATCCGAGCAGCACGAAGCCTGTAAGCACTATCGACATGAAAACCAAAGTCTTAAGCCCGAGCTTCATACTGCTTACTTCAACCTCTTTTTTTAAGTCACTGGTAAATGCTGGAGACTAACACTTGACCCTACTTCTTCTTCAGGAGTTTCTTGACGCTTTCGATCAGGTCTTCATTCTTGAAAGGCTTTGCGATGAACTTATCACAAGCCTGAATCTCAGGGTCCCACCTCGCATGATCTATCCTGGCTGATAATATGATGACTGGAAGGCTCTTTGTCTGCGGATCATTCTTAAGCCTTTCCAACACGTCTCTCCCGGGAAGCTTTGGCATCATCAAGTCCAGGATGACAAGATCGACTCCTTTGCTCTTAACAAGATCCAATACCTTGTTGCCGTCATCTTCCTGCAGGACGAATATGTCGTGAGGTTCAAGGATGTTCCTGATCGCATCTCCGATAAAAGCAGAGTCCTCTACTACTAAGACAGTCTTAGCCAAAAAATCCACCTCCCTAAGCTAGGCTATTCCAGCCTGCTAAATAGGCAAAATTCCCTCAATAAGACCCTCCTTGAGAATTCACATTTATTAATGCTTCGGTGAGCCAGCAAACAGTCCATTCAGCCTCTCCTCCTCAACTTCCAATTATACTTATACTTCCCAATAAAATTCCAAATAAATATCCATAAAGCTTCCACTCAAATTTAAGCTTCCACTCAAATGGAAACCTACAAGAGATTTAAATACGAGGTATGCTTAAATGACGACAACAAACCATAGAGCGGCGCATGATCCGAACAAGAACCGAAACAGCGCCGGGCTAACACCTGAGAAAACAGGTCGCACAATACCAAAGAACAAATGAACAACTGAAAACAGAAAACATGCAAAAAAAGGAAGGTGCTTACCATGAGAAAGATTATGCAAATCAACATCGCACTGGCATTAGCAATCACTGCGGTCCTCCTAATAACAGGATGCGGATCCGTAGACGACCAAGGTAAAATAATTGGCGGCGAACGCGATGAGCACGGTTGTCTAGGGCCTGCGGGCTACAGCTGGAACGAGACAGTCGGAGCATGCGTTAGGGAGTGGGAGCTTGATGAGGGCCAGCGAGAGGCGGCAAGACTAGCCGTCCTTCCGATGAGCTACCGCCCAATCACTATCATAAAAGTCGATACGCTCAGGTGTCCTGGCTGCTACGACGTCTACCTGCAGGGACCTGACAGAGGAGAACCCACGGTGATGAAGTTCAGGGACTGGAAGATAACGCAGAGCGACGAGGAAGGGAATGAAGAGTCCGTGATATGCGCCCAAGACGTCAAGGAATGCCCTGATGGAACCTTCGTATCCCGAGACCCTGAGAACAACTGCGAGTTCGAAAGATGCCTTGACGAGGGAGAGAGCGACAAAACTTATTGCAGGCCTGAACAGAGAGGAGAAGACATCGCGTGCACGATGGAGTATAATCCTGTCTGCGGCTGGTTCAATGAGGACATTAAGTGCATAAAGTATCCGTGCGCAGCTAATTATGGCAACGCGTGCGGCGCTTGCAGCGACGAGAAAGTATACTACTGGACTCCAGGAGAGTGCCCCAAAGATTAATGGAAAACAAGCTTAAGATGAAAAGGCACGTCGGTTCATAACACTTTTCCCCAGCTGTTTCTCCTTCTCTGCAATGACAAGCGTCGTCTTGACAACAGAAAATCCCTGATTTTCTGAGTGAACAACAGGGTTGTTCAGGACCGTGTCGGATTATTGAGGATGAATCCCTAGTTTCTTCTCTGCTTCAGCCACTATAAGGATGGTTTTTATCATCGCATCTGGAGTAAGACTCATCGAAGGTATCCCTGCCTCCACCAGGAATTCTGCGAAATCAGGGAAAGAGCTTGGCGCGTCTCCACAGATCCCAATGTATTTGTTCTTCCTTTTAGCGGCGTCGATCGCCATCTTGATGAGCTTCTTCACAGCGGGGTTCCTTTCGTTATAGATCGATGACACGAGCTCTGAGTCCCTATCCAGCCCAAGTGTCAGCTGTGTCAGGTCGTTTGACCCTATCGAGAACCCGTCGAATACTTCGAGGAACTCGTCTGCAAGCAGCACATCCGAGGGTATCTCGCACATCCCGATGACTCGAAGGCCGTTCTCTCCCTGACGCAGGCCATTGTCGGCCATGACCTGGATGACCTTGTGGGCTTCTTCCACTGTCCTCGGAAACGGTATCATAACTTCTAAATTTGTCAGCCCCATCTCGTTCCTGACTTTAAGCATCGCCTTGCACTCCAATCCAAAGGCTTCCCTGTAGTTGCCCATGTAATACCTTGAGGCCCCTCTCCATCCTATCATGGGGTTGTCTTCATGAGGCTCGAACTCCTTTCCGCCGATAAGGTTGGCGTACTCGTTCGACTTGAAGTCGCTCATCCTGACGATGACGTGCTTGGGATAGAACGCGGCAACGATCATCGCCACCCCGCGAGCGAGAGAATCGACGAAGAACTGCGACTTGTCAGAATATCCTGCGGTCAGCCTTGCAATCTCTGCCTTTGCACCCGCATCTTTCAACTCATTGTAGTGCATGAGAGCCAAGGGATGTATCTTAATCTCTGAACTGATTATGAACTCCTCTCGCGCAAGCCCCACGCCCTCGTTTGGGATGAAACTCTGCTCAAATGCCTGCTCTGGGTTCCCGATGTTCATGCATATCCGCGTCTTGGTCTTGGGAATGTTCTCAAGGTCGTGCTCCTCTATCTCGAAATGAAGCATTCCTGAATAGACATAGCCTTTTTCTCCCTGGCTCGCATCGACCGTGACGTCCTGGCCTGTGTGAAGAGATTTTGAAGCCGTCTCAGTCCCAACGATGCAAGGGATGCCAAGCTCACGCGAGATGATGGCTGCGTGACAAGTCCTGCCGCCCCTGTTAGTCACGATTGCACCCGCCACTTTCATGATCGGCTCCCAATCAGGGTCCGTCATGTCAGTCACCAAGACCTCACCGTCCTGGAACTGGCCAATATTATGAACGTCCTCAATGACCCTTACCTTTCCGGAGCCAATCTTCTCTCCCACTGACTGGCCCATCACCAGGACGTCTCCCTTCTCCTTCATCACGAACTTTGAGAGCTTCTTCTTGTCCTTCCTGGACTGGACTGTCTCAGGCCTTGCCTGCACTATGAAGAGCTTTCCTGTAACTCCGTCCTTCGCCCATTCCATGTCCATGGGCTTGTGATAACCTGCCTTCTCAGAATAATGGTCCTCTATCTTGCACGCCCACCTAGCAAGCTCGAGCATCTCGTCATCAGACAAGCAGAACCTGTTCCGGTCCTCTTCCTGGACAGGGATGTTCTTCGTGCTCTTGCCGGCCGACGTGTCGTAGATCATCATGATCTCCTTTGACCCCAGCTTCTTCTTCAGGATCGGCTTGAACCCCTGCTTGAGCGTGGGCTTGAATATGATGTACTCGTCAGGGTTGACTGCGCCCTGCACGATGTTCTCTCCAAGGCCAAAGGCAGCGTTGATTATGACAGCGTTCTCAAAGCCAGACTCTGTGTCGAGGCTGAACATGACTCCTGAGCATGCCTTGTCAGAGCGCACCATCTTCTGGACTCCAATCGAGAGGCCGACCTTGAAGTGGTCGAAGTTCTTGTCGACACGATAACTGATAGCCCTGTCAGTGAAGAGCGAGGCAAAACACTTCTTGCAAGCCTCGAAGAGGGCGGACTCGCCCATGATGTTTAGATAAGTCTCCTGCTGGCCTGCAAAGCTGGCGTCAGGAAGGTCTTCTGCTGTCGCGCTGCTCCTCACAGCCACGTCAACATCCTTTGACTGATCCCCGTACGAGCCACAGAGATTCCTGTAAGCCTCGCTTATATGAGCCTTCAAGTCTCCAGGCAACTCAGCGTTCCTGATAAGATCCCTAATCCTGTGGCCGCGGTCATGCAAGTCAGCAACGTTCCTGGTATTGAGACCCTCAAGAATCTGTCTTATCTGGTCCTTGATGCCTGCGTTGTCCAGGATGTAGAAGTAAGCCTTGGCAGTAATCGCAAAACCGTTCGGCACGCTGACACCCTTGCTCGAGAGAGAACTATACATCTCACCCAGGCTAGCATTCTTTCCGCCTACAAAAGGAGTGTCATTATTGTTGAGCTGGTCAAACCATAGAATGTAAGCATTAGCCTTATCTGTCATACCGCACCTCTTTCTTGCACTAAACGTGAAACCGATAGCACCCCATAGCTAGGAATAGCCTGAACTCTACCGATAATCCGATATTTAGAATGGAAATTTATAAATGTTGCCTTTTTGAAGACAACCTCAAAACAGCAGTTTTGTAGGTTTCTCTTTTGAAGAAAAACAGCCTCAGAACAGTTCAATCTCGCATTTATGACGGAATGCAAGCGCAATTCCAAAAAAAATATAAACAAACCATGAGTAGAGAATATAAAAGAAACACAAGGGGTTTTAAAGAGAGCGTGAGGAGAAAGATCACAAGTCATCTTGATTGTTTCCCCCACATCACACTGAACAGAGACTAGATGTGAATCAATGGCGAGCATACTGGAGATAAGGTTCCACGGCCGCGGAGGCCAAGGCGCAAAGACTGCGGCAGCTCTTCTGGCAGAGGCAGCGCTTGAGCAGGGCAAGTTTGTCCAGAGCTTCCCGGAGTACGGGGCTGAGAGGCAAGGCGCTCCTGTGAAGGCTTTTGTCAGGATAAGCGACGAGCCGATAACAATCCACACAAGCATCAAGAACCCTCATATCGTTGTCGTAGTCGACCCCACGCTTGTCAAGAGCGTGCCTGTGGCTGACGGGCTCGACAAGGGAGGAGCCCTCGTCGTCAACACTACGGATCCTGTCGATTTCATAAGGGAGAAGACAGGCTATCTTGGAAAGATTGTGACCATTGATGCTACGAAGATTGCGATCGAAGAGCTTGGAAAGCCTGTCACTAACACGGCGATGCTAGGAGCAGTGCAGAAGGTGTCTAACATCGTGAACATAGAAGTATTGAAGGATTACACTACTAAGCACTTCATCCACAAGCTGGGTGAGGAGCTCACTCGAAGGAACATCAACGCCCTGATGAGGGCTTATAACGAGGTGCAGGCCTGATGCCAGAGAAGCCTAAAGGATGGAAGGAGATCCCCATCGGCGGGAAGATCATCGAACCTGGCAACAGCACCAAGTACAGGACTGGCGATTGGAGGACTTTCAGGCCTATCCATGACAAGGAGAAGTGCATCAACTGCATGATATGCTGGATGCTGTGCCCTGACAGCGCGATAAAGGCTGGCGGGCCCGACTGCCCTGAGAAAGGAGCTAAAGGCGCGTCTGACAAGCCAAGCACCTGCAACTTTGGAGGCTTTGACCTCGAGCACTGCAAGGGGTGCGGTTTGTGCGCAGCGAACTGCCCGACAAAAGCGATCACCATGAAACAAGAAAAGGAGTTTGACTAAAATCCTTTTGTGCAGCAAAACAAAGTTTTGCTGGAGGAGAAGGAGATAAAAGAGTAAGAGAATAATAATCCATTCCAGTGCCGCGCTTCGCCCGCGCAATAACCTGGCGATGCGACAGATTTACACGCAACCGGATTCAATGACAATCAGGCTTCGCAAGGCGGCACTTGTGAACCAATGCCACGCTACGTTCGCATACCAAATCGGCGATGCGGCCGAGTCTAGCCGCAATCGGCTTGTGCAACAGTTAACTTCGCTTGGTGGCATTGGCGAAGCTGAGGCAGACAACAATGGTCCAGAAGACAAAACAGGCAAGGACAGGGGCTGAGTGCTCGGCAGAAGCCATGAGGCAGATCAACCCTGACGTCGTGGCGGCTTATCCTATCACGCCGCAGACTCCTATAATGCACGCATTCTCACAATACGTGGCCGACGGCAAGGTCGATACTGAGTTCATAACAGTAGAGTCGGAGCACAGCGCCATGAGCGCGTGCGTGGGGTCGAGCGCAGCAGGCGCAAGGACGATGACAGCGACGAGCGCAAACGGGCTCGCCTTGATGTGGGAGGTAGTTTACATAGCAGCGAGCACCAGGCTTCCCATCGTCATGAACGTCGTGAACCGAGCGTTGTCCGGGCCTATCAACATCCACTGCGACCATTCTGACAGCATGGGCTGCCGCGATACTGGTTGGATCCAGTTATACTCTGAGAACGGCGAAGAGGCTTATGAGAACACGCTGATGGCCGTCAGGATCGCCGAGGACCCTAATGTCTTGCTTCCTGTAATGGTGTGCCAGGACGGGTTCATAACAAGCCACTCTGTCGAGACAGTCGAGCTCATTGATGATGAGAGCGCACGGGGATTTGTCGGGGAATACCATCCGAAAGACGCACTTCTCGACACTGACAAGCCAGTCACATACGGGCCCCTTGACCTTTTTGATTACTACTTTGAGCACAAGATGCAGCAGATCGACGCCATGGAGCACGCAAAGGACGCTATTAGGAAGGTGTTCGATGAGTTCGGACAGCTGACAGGAAAGAAGTACGACTTCTTCGAAGGATACCTGCTTGAGGATGCAGAGAGGGTCATCGTGTGCGCTAACAGCAGCGCAGGGACAACCAAGGTTGTAGTTGATGAGCTTCGCGCAAAAGGAGAGAAGGTAGGGCTTCTCAAGCCGAGAGTCTTCAGGCCTTTCCTTGCAGAGCAGGTCGTCGAGAAGCTGAAGCACGCAAAGAGCGTCGCTATACTTGACCGGGCAGCTAGCTTTGGAGGGCACGGGGGGCCGTTCTTCAACGAGTTCAGGAGCGCCTTCCATGAAGAGAAGGAAAAGCCCGCAATAATCAACTACATATACGGACTGGGAGGAAGAGAGCTAGACCTCGCCCAGCTACGCGCAATATTCGAGGAATTGAAAGCGGTCGCTTCAGGAGATGTCGGACACAACGTCAGGTACTCTGGGGTAAGGGAATAGGAAGAATAAGGAAACAAGGAAAAGAAAGAAAATGGTCAACATACGCGAACTTGCAGTGGAGAAGGAGAGGCTTGCGCCAGGACACAGGATGTGCCCGGGATGCGGGCTGGCCATAGCTTCTAGGATGATCCTGAAAGCCACAAAAGACCCTGTCGTCGTTGCCAACGCCACGGGATGCCTTGAAGTAAGCACCACCATTTATCCCTTCACAGCTTGGAGGATTCCTTGGATCCACAACGCGTTCGAGAATGCAGGCGCGACTATAAGCGGGGTGGAGTCGGCATTCAGGGCCCTTAAGAAGAAAGGCAAGATCAGCAGCGACAAGGAAATAAAGTTCTTGGCGTTCGGAGGAGACGGAGGCACATATGACATCGGCCTGCAGTCGCTCTCCGGAGCGCTTGAGAGGGGACACGACTTTGTCTACGTGTGCGTTGATAATGAAGGCTATATGAACTGCCTAAGCCTTGACTCACTCATACAGACTGAGGAAGGCCTGAAGAAGATAACTGACTTGAGAGTGGGAGAGAAGGTCTATGCCTTCGACCAGAAAACAGGAAACCTTGTATTGAAGAGATGCACAGGGATATTCGACAATGGCATAAAGGAAGTATTTGAGGTCTCGACAGACCATCATTCCATAAAAGCCACATCGAACCACCCCTTCCTTGTAGTCCAGAGAAATGGAAAGCAAACCAGGAGCTCTCTTGCATGGAAGAAGCTTGAGAACCTGAAGCAGGGTGATGAGGTAGTGACCCTGAAGAGGATCGCAAAAGGCAAGAGCTACACCTTCAAGAAGATAATCGCGTCAAAAAAAGGGGACTACAAGGTAAACAAGATAAATCCGGTTACGCTTCCAAAGAGAACCAGCCCAGAGCTCATGGAGTTCTTCGGGCTCTTCGTAGGAGACGGATGGGTGCGTGAGGAGAAGACAGAAGTCGGATTTGCTCTTCCTGAGAAGAAAGAAGGAAGAAATCGCCTGATTCAAACCTTCAGGAAAGCTTTTGGCCAAGATATCACCTCGTTTGACAAGCTATATGTCTACATATACTCAGTAAACCTTTCAAGGTTCATAACAAGTCTTGGATTCGGAAAAGGCGCGAAGAGCAAGACATTGCCTTCCTGGGTATTCACCTTGCCTGAAGATGAGAAAGAGGCTTTTGTAAGAGGGCTCATGTTATCTGACGGCTATAAGCTCGGAGAGAGCAACAGGTATGTCTCTGCAAGTCCAGAGTTGCTTAGGACTCTTAGGCTACTCTTACAGACCATGAATTACAGGGTCGGAAAGATACACATCCAGACAAAGAAGAAAGGGACATTCGTAGTCTACAGGAAGCTCCTGGAAGACTCATCTTACGGATATATCGCCTTCAGCAGGAAGAAGAAGCCCGACATGAAGAGATATCTCTCCCAAATAAAACAACGCGATTACCTGGCTGATAACCAATGGTTCAGCACCGAGAAGATAACCTCGATAAAACTAGTTAAGAAAGAGCCCACCCTCGACTTGCGAGTAGAGGGAGAACATAATTTCATAGCTGACGGAATCGTAGTGCATAACACAGGCATACAGAGGAGCAGCAGCACTCCTTTCGGCGCCTGGACCAACACGAGCCAAGTGGGGTCGGCGCATCAGGGAAAAGAGCAGTTCAGGAAAGACCTAACCGCTATCATCGCAGGCCATCACATCCCTTACGTAGCGCAGGCAAGCATCCACAACTACGTGGACTTGTTGAAGAAGGCAGAGAAGGCTTTCAATGTGAAGGGTCCTGCATTCATAAACGTGATCTGCCCTTGCATTCCAGGGTGGAAGATATCATCCAACCAGACAGTCCAGGTCGCAAAACTGGCTGTAGACACGTGCTTCTGGCCGTTGTTCGAGATAGAGAATGATGTATGGACTCTTAACTTTGATCCTGGGGAGAACAAGAAGCCTATGACCGAATGGCTCAAGCTCCAAGGAAGGTTCAAGCACCTCTTCAGGCCGGAGAACCAGGATAGGCTCGAGAAGATACAGAAGCACATCGACGAGCGCTGGGAATGGCTGAAGAAGCAGTGCGGGAAGTGATGAATAGGAACAGATACAGCATCTTAAATCAGCATCTCTGTCATGCCTTTTATCTCTGATATTAATAAACCTAACTTTCTTATGGATTCCGTTGCCTTGTCAAGTGGGAGATGCTTTCCATAATAGACAACGCTATTTCTCCTCAGCCTTGCAGTGTCAAAGGCCACGAAGAGGTCTTTCCTCTTGAGAATATCCCTTATGAAAAGACCAAGGCAGACGTGATTCTCGCATTTGTATCCTTTGAGAAAGAGAATGGCGTGAACAACTTCAAGAGCCGAAGAGTAATAACTCTCAAGCATGAACCTCGCAGAGTGATTGTCCAGGACCTGTTTTCTGGCGTATGCAATCCTGGCATCAGCCGTTTCGACGAGTGACTTGGCCCTTTGCTTATCAGGTGAAATGCAAATACATCTTCCTCCTTGGAGGCAGTCTTCCCATGACCCTTCTCTCATCTGAATATATCCATAAAGCCGCTTAGCACTGCACCGTTGATTATGTTATTGGCTAGCTGTTTGTTCTTTATGGATGTCAGCTTCTTGTATTTATGCACTTCCAAAGATTTTCCGAAGATTTTTTCATAAGACCGCAAATCTATCATCTTGTTTTCTGAGGTTTCGATGAAAATATCTATGTCGCTTGATTCCACATCTTCACCTCTGGAAAATGAGCCGAAAAGAATCAATAAAGGGTAGCTATATTCCATATTAATCCTTTTTATGATCCCAGAGTTGTGGATTAGCCTCAGGTTGAATATTCTCTTCTCAAATGTAAATTTATCCGAAGAGCGGTCAGCGGAATAGAATCGCGCCCCTGATATAATCTCTTCTTTAATCAATAACTCTTTTTCCAGTTCCTTGCAGTATCTTATCACTGATGGAAGCGGCATTTTGAGCAAGCGTTCAAGAGTTCTTACCCGAAATTTTCCTGTCGGATTCCGGAAAAAATGCTCTTTTAGCTTGTTCTTCAGATTCAAAGCCATTGATAATAAAAGATATCACTTGATATTTAAAGTTATCGTTAGATTAGAGAAGAACCAGAAGTACCATCAAAACAGCAGCATCCCTCAGCCCAACAATTCTTTTGTCTCTCTTGCGATCTCAAGCTCCTCGTTAGTCGGAATGACGTATACCTTCACCTTTGACGACGCAGAAGATATCAGTATGTGGTTTCTCCTGTTCGATGCAGGATTGAACTTGACTCCCAAGAACTCAAGATCCCTCAGAATC
>JAFGBP010000043.1 GCA_016933095.1 Candidatus Woesearchaeota archaeon
CGTGAAGAATATACGTTGATCTTTCAATTATATCAGATTCTGAAATAAGCTTTTGTTTCATTAATTCATCCAGAATAAGTTTAACTAATTGCCAATTAGAATTTGTGAATGTAAACCTTCTATAATTGGATTTTCCTAATGCATTTGCTCCTTCGCCTTTGATAAGTCCCAGTACGTATGCAAAGGAAGGATTTACAGTGATTTGTTTTGGAAATACTCTATGTACTATCTTGTTTGAATTTGTTAAGTAATAAACTACAAGAGTTTTGTTGTCGACACAATCTGTTTGTAATGAATATATTTTTTCACTAGACCAATTAGGATATGTTTTTTTACTATTCACTAGTTTTGCAAGATCTATTATCATAAATTCATATCAGAGAGTTTATTTATATACTCTGCGCGAACTTGTCCAGTGGCATTCGTGTCCTGTAGAAGAATTTACGGATTTCAATAAAAAGAAAAAGGGGATTGCTCCCCCTCCTACTAGCGGGGGGTAGATTTGAACTACCGACCTCCGGGTCTCTCAAAGGAGTCTCGTTCTCATGTTTATGAGCCTTCCGCACAGAACAGATTTTCTCTCTTCTGCTCGACGGGCACTCCTAGTTAGGCACGCGTCAGTAGGAAACGCATTCTGCCCTACCCCGCTATCAGGATATTAAAGCGTTATATGGGCTTATTTAAAAAGCTTCTGCTATTTACAGAGAAAAAAGAAGAACTGATTGGAAGTCGTTTTCAGTTGATTATCACTTACCTGAGCGGTAACTCTTCCTGCTTTGCTTCTCTACTCCTTTTCATCTCCTCAATTCCTCTCAGGAACTTCTCATGCTCTTCGATCTGGTCCTTGAAGAGGGTGCAGTGCAGCGCGTTCAGCCTTGACACAATCTCCTCTGCTTCCGGAGCGTGTTTTTGAAGCGCGGCCAGTTGCCTTGTCAAAGCGCTTGATTTCTCTTCCAGCCTAGCGCCGAGCTCCTCTGCACTGCAGGATGAAGCTTCCCCTGCGTTAAGCTTGACCTTTATCCGGAATGGATCCCTGGCTCTGGTATCAGGACTCCACGTAGTTATGATACCATCAGAATATTGTCCTAGATGCCTATGCGTGTTCCAGGATTCCGGGGAATCAGTGTGCGGATTAAGTTTTCCTGACCTTGGAAGCAAAACCATGAGCTCAGAGGTCATAATCAGGCCGGAAGGGAATATGCCTTGCACGTACGTCTCCTCCCTGTATCTTGCGTCTGACATCTGGACCCTTTCAATCCTCTTCATCAGGAAGTCTTCTTGCTGGCGAAGCAGGGCAAGATATCTTTCGCGGTCCATCTTCCTGGCGCTTTCCACCCACACGTCAATCCCGTCGCAGGCATACCCGAACTTGTGGCTATGATAATTGGATATGTGGCGGATCATCCTGATCTTCCCGTCATCCTTGAGCTCTCCAAGTCTCTTGGCGGATGCGGTAATCTCTTCTAAGCTGAAAGTGTCATCATCCCTTCCGAACGCTATGTGCTCCAGATGGTGCGCCTCCCCTTTCCGGTATACTGGGTGCTGGTTCCAGTTCTCTTCCTTCCATCTTAGGATCAGGTCTGTCGACTCTTCGATCGAGGCCGGTTGCTTCTTATCCTTCTCCCAATCCTTGATCTCGATGGGAGCCGTAGCCAGGCCAAAATTAGTCTTTGCAAATCCTGCCTCAGATACGACGTAGAGGTCTCCGTCCCTTTGGAACATGACTGGCTTTGTACTGCTTAGATCTTTCATTGTGCCTATAAGAAAATCCACGATGTACGCCATGTAGCTAACCACCTTTGCTGTTTTTGCGATGGTGGAAAGCCATGATTTCTTATAAACTTTTCCTCTATGCCGCCTTCATCTCGTCTGCGACTTCCTGCTTTATCGCTTCGTAGCAGAGTATGAGCTCTCTCCTGCGATGTACTCGACCCTTTGCCTTGAGGCGTCGCCCGTCCTCGGGCTCTGGCAGAGCCTTGTCATCCTGCAGGACAGGTCATAAGCGCTGGTCTCGACCCTCAGCGTGCTTCGGAACTGGTTCGCTATCCTCTTGCTAAGGCCCTTCTCGACGTACATGTCAAGGTAGACATCCAGCTCATCACGGTCAAAGGTCTTCTCCTTGCTCTCCTCTATCTTGCGGTCGATTCCTTCTCCCATCGCCACGATCCCTTCAAGCCTCTCGAGCAGCTTGTTGCCTTCCAGGCGGATCGCCATTCCGGACCGTTGATCGCCTCTCCCAGAAACAATGTCCAGCTCGCGTATTCGCCGTTGTGCCAGCTTAGGCCGTACATCACAGCGCTGGAAGGATAAGACCATAGGATTTTTTGAGGACTTAAGATACGGATTGCAGTACATGGAAAATAGAAGATAAAAGAAAAAAGCGCCACGGGCCGGACAGTAGGAATCCTTGCGGATTCCTTGGCCCGTCCCGTGTCTCCGCTTCGCTACGCCGCGGGCCGGACAGTAGAAATCAGAGATTCCTCGGTCCACCCCTTAGGCGTTTCGCATTGCTCAACGCCACGGGCCGGACAACAGAAATTGCTTCGCAATTTCTGAGCCTCCTTACAGAGGCAACAGAAATCCCTACAATTTCTGAGCCCGCTCCGAGTGCGTAGACGCTTCGCTTACTACGCCACGGGTCGGATTTGAACCGACGCTGGCCGAAGCCACAGGATTAGCAATCTTACACCATCGAAAAGGTTTCTTTTCGCTTGTCTGCGCAATACCAGGCTATGCGACCGTGGCATCGAATAGCTGGATTTCACTAATCCGTAAGCTCAAAACTTTGAGAATTCTTTTAAATGTTTCGAATTATCGGCCTTCCTCTAAGCCTCAGCCAAAACCTTTTAAAACCCGTAGTCAAACAGTCTCTCTCATGAAGAAGGTGAGCTTGTTTTTTTTCGCATGGGTTTTAGTCTTGTTGCTGGTCTGGCCATCAGCTCTTGCTGTCGATTCGTCTAGCCTTTTCGCCCAGCACTCCTTGGACTTGGAGCTTTCAATAGAGAATGACTTTGACATCCTTTCAAGGGGAACGTCTCATCACGTCCAGAAGGTATCGGCTGAGATGTTTTGGTTTCCGAGGGAGGATTACCGCCAGGAGGTCGATTACATCAATACTGATCCCTTATCGAACTATGTCAATGGCCAGAGTTTTGAGTACTCTTGGGCTAGCCCTGCTATCGGCAGTTATGTGATTCGCCAATTCTCCAAGGTAAATACCAAGAACGAGTTCTTCCAGGTGAAGAAGAAGATCGATTTTCCGATAACAGGCCTTGATCCTGCTTATTCCTCTTACCTGCAGCCAAGAGAGATAATAGACATAAATGACAGGATAAGGTCTGTGGCTTCCCGCCTTGCAGAAGGCGAGGACGATGAGTACATGGTCTTGTACAACATTGCCCGCTGGGTCGAGGAGAACATAGACTATGACCTGAACACCTTGACAGCGGACGCCAGCCAGAAGGCGAGTTGGGTCATGCAGAACAGGAAGGGCGTTTGTGACGAGCTGACAAGCCTCTTCATAGCGATGACAAGGTCCTTGGGAATCCCTGCCAGGTTTGTGAGCGGAGTTTCTTATTCCAACATCAACCAGCAGAACGAAGGTTGGGGTCCTCATGGTTGGGCCGAGGTGTATTTCCCAGATATTGGATGGGTCCCTTTCGACGTGACTTACAAGCAGCTTGGATACGTTGATGCCACTCACGTCAAGCTCGTCACTTCCACGGATGCAAAGGGAAGCAGCGTTGAGTACTCTATTATCGGCCAGAACGTTGACATCCACGCTGGCAGCCTGAGGTTTGATGCCGATGTGTTGGGTCAGAATTATCTTGACAATCCTCCTGTGAAGCTAGAGGCGAAGATCTCCAAGGACATGGTTGGTTTTGGTTCGTATAACCTCCTCACGTTGACTGTCAAGAACCTCCACTCTTATTATGTCACAGGCAGGCTTCAGCTGTCAGAGATCAAGGAACTCAGCATCTTGGATGGCAGCAAGGCGTATTACATCATTCCTCCTTATGGAGAGACCAAGATCTACTGGCTCCTCAAAGTAAAGGATGGTCTTAGCTCGGGTTATCTTTACACCTTTCCTCTCTCGATAATGGGCGACTTGGGGGAAGAGGCGTCTGCAAGCTTCAAAGTTAACTCGAGATCTGCAGTCTATTCAAAGGAATTCATGAATTCACAGATACCTTCAAGCAAAGATTCCAAACCTTACTCTGATTTCCTGGAGGCCTCTTGCTCCTCTGACAAGGCAGAAGTCTACCTTGGAGAACAGGCAAGAGTATCTTGTACCTTGAAGAACACAGGATCCAAATCCCTTTCAAACCTTAAGACTTGCTTCGAGAAGGAATGCTCCTACGTAGACTTGCCAACGGGGGAAGAGAAGAGTTTCTCCTACCTGACTAGCTTCCAGACTCTGGGCATAAAGACCATGACTTTTAATTCAGAGAACTCGATGGCTTCAAAGACGGCTTATCTTGTGATTCCAGTCCAGGATGAGCCGCTGGTCAACGTTTACAACTTGACTTATCCTCAGGAGATGAGTTACAAGGACGGTGCAGAGCTTAGGTTCTGGATCAAGAGAGACTCTATGAATGCCCCAAAGAACGTCGTCGTCAAGCTTGATCATGATTTGATACAGGAACAATGGGATTTCAAAGAACTCGAGACTAACTACGAGATAAGGTTCCTGTTTAAAGGGGAGAATCTGCACTTGGACCGGAATGACTTTAACCTATCAATAACATACGAGGACGCCAAGGGAAAGACTTACAAGTCCCAAGAGGAGTTTTCCATAGAACTGATCACTGATTCCTTCATGCAGAAAGTCTTCGTCTGGATAAACATCGCAGACATCAAGACTACGAGATGGCTGAAGCAGTTCATCTCGTAGACCATCTTCCGTGACAGAACAGGGCAGGAAAGGCTTTCATTCATCCCAAAACAGGAACCGTTCAAAAAGTGCCGCATTGCGAAGTATGATGATATTATATGCGGAACCTCTAGAATCGGACAACAATTACAAGTCTAGGCGAACGGAGCGCGGCACAAAAGATTTTGAACGGTTCCCCCAAAACCTAAAGCTTTAAAAATTCATTGCGTATAACAGAGGTATTGATCTTATGACTCAAGGACAAGACGGAAAGCCACTCCCTCTTCGCTTGAGAGTCGTCCCGGATACAAGCGTCATAGTAGAAGGATTTCTGTCGCGAAAGATCGAGAAGAAGGAGATAATGCCTGAAGAGGTCATAATCCACGAGGCTGTGATGGCTGAGCTGGAGAGCCAGGCCAACAAGAATCGGGAGACTGGTTACACGGGCCTTGAAGAGATTAAGAGGATTCGAGAGCTGGGAGAAGGCGCTGCAAAGGACGGACAAGAGAAAGGCCGTAATTTCAAGGTGACCTTTAAAGGAAACCGCCCGACCGACTTTGAGATAAAATACGCGAAGGCCGGAGAGATCGATTCTCTCATAAGAAAGCTCGCGATCGATGAGAAGGCTACTTTGATAACAGCTGACAAGGTGCAGAGCCTTGTCGCCGAGAGCAAAGGATTAAGCGTCATCCTCTACGAGCTTGAGGCTGAGGAGGTTCCTTTTTGCCTGGAACAGTATTTTGACAAGGAAACTGCCAGGATCCACATCAGGGCAGGCCACCCCGTCATGGTCATGCGCGGTTCGCCAGAGGCGTGGACTTTTAAGAAGATCTCAGGAGATAACGACGCTCATGGTATCTTGGACAAGGATGCTGTTAGGGATTTGGCCAAGCAGGCAATGGACGAGGCTAATGCAAGAGCTGACTCCTCTGTCCTGACAGACAAGCGGGGATCGGCTTTTCTGCAAGTGGGGGATTACAAGGTTCTTGTGACGAGGCCGCCAATATCATCTTCTTATGAGATTGTGTGTGAGCGCCAGCTTAAGGACCTGGGCCTTGATGATTATCCTCTGGACTTAAAATCCCTTGAAAAAATAGATTATTCCAATGGCATCTTGCTCATAGGATCACCAGATTCTGGCAAGACAACTTTTGCGACTGCATTGGCAAAGCATTTTCTATCTATGCGAAAGAACGTAAGCACGATCGACCTTACAGGCACTTCTCTGAAAGAGGATTCCATGCTGTCGCAGTATGCTCTCAACCTGGCTTCACCAAGCGACCTCTATGACATCTTCCTTCAAACAAAACCTCACTGGGTGTTGTTCGACGACATGAAGAGCTTGGAAGACATAAGACTCTTTCTCGACTTAAGGAGCGCTTCGGTGAGCACAGTCGGCGTCATGAACGCTTCTGATCCGGGCATAGCCCTCCAGAAAGTTCTCTTAAGAAACGATTTGGCCATCATCCCGAGGATGATTGATCTCTTGATCCTCATGCATGAGGGGCGTATTGATAAGATGTTTTCTTTGAAGATGCAGATGAAGATACCTAAAGGCCTGAAGATATCCGAGCCGGCAAGGGCTGTTCTCTTGCTGGTAAACGTCGACGATCACAGGACTGAGTTCGAGTTTTACAAGTCTGGAGATGAGTTGGTTGTAACACAGTTATGATGCTGCCAGATTATGTGTCTTGGCTTCTGCTTCTCGCTCTTACAGCAGGGTTGGATTTTTGGGCCGCTGAAGTGTTTGAAGTGTTTTTTCTTCATTTTCTTTCGGCATTCTCTCTTATAAATGACGTCTTTCTTTCAGGGTGCGTTCAAAATCTCTTGAATTTTTAAAATAATATTATGGGCTATTGCTCTGCAATAGGCCTCTGCGCGTTGCGCAGAGATC
>JAFGBP010000044.1 GCA_016933095.1 Candidatus Woesearchaeota archaeon
ACATTCTGGCAGATGGGAGCAGACACGGCAACGACGTACAACAACGCATTCTACATCTACAACGGAAGCGAAAGAGTAATATCAATAGACAGAAGCGGAAAGGTAGGGATAGGGACTAATTCTCCGACTCTTCCACTGCACGTCGTTAGCACAAGCGGCATGGCGGTCGACAGGTATAATGACTCTGCATCAGGAGGTTATTTAATGCTCAGGCACAGCCGCGGATCAGAATCTTCTCCTACCACAGTAGCAACCGATGACGAGCTTGGGAAGATATTGTTCTACGGCTACAACGGCTCTACTTTCGTGAACACTGCAGAGATAAGGGCGCTTGGCAACGGGACGGTCTCTGGAGGCAACGTCCCCGCAGCGCTTTCATTTAGGACTGGCTCAACCACGACATCCACTGAAAGGATGAAGATAACTTCTACTGGAGACGTAATAATAACCCTGGGCTAGATGAGACTGGATCATATGGGTCTGAGAAAGAGACTAAGATTAATTACAGATAAAGCTCAGATAAGGTCAAAACATCAGATGTCTGCGTTGTAGCAAAGCCTTCCTCTAGACCAGACCGCCCCGGCAGAGGAGATGTAAGCAACGCAGCTGCCAGTCTTGTTCCTCACGACAAAACTATTGGCCGGCGGAGTGCAAGTTGTCTGCGTATCGTCGGTGGCCGTGCTGGCAAGGCTCATGTTGCCCGTGGAGTCGTCAATCCAAGCGACGGTCGTACCGCCGCTATCCTTTATTATGAAGTCATTGCCGTCAGGAGTCCCTACGCTACTCTGGGTGAGGCTTCCCTTTACATCTATGAAACCCCCTCCATCAAAGATGGCTCGGTTCGTGCCATCATTGTCTTTTATTATGATGCAACCGTAAGCCGTGCAGTTAGTGTAATTCGTCGTTGTCCCGCAGTTAGTTACCCCCTCAGCTTGGATGGCCATCATCAATAACGTGCCCAGAACCGACACTAGAAGGGCAATCCTTAATAGCATCCTTGCATTCCTCTTTGGAATTAATCCAACCTTTATCCTGCTCATGCGCTTTTTCCTTTTTCCTCTAACGATCGTCCTAGCTCGATAAGTATATAAAACTTGCTCTCTAACCAACAGGGAAGGAGAGGGAGAAGAGCCATCATGGAAGGATCACAGACATCAATAAGTATAAGCGTCATCCTACCCTGCAGGAACGAGGAGAAGACAGTAGGAGAGTGCATACAAAAGATTAGGAAGGCCTTTGAGAATGAAGGCATATCTGGAGAGATCATCGTCTCTGACTCATCTAATGACGGATCAGCTGATATCGCCAAAGAACTTGGAGCCATCGTAGTGCGCCACGGAAAAGAAGGTTATGGCTACGCTTACCAAGAAGGCTTCAAGGCCTCAAAGGGAGATATCATAATAATAGGAGACGCCGACGGGACTTATGACTTCTCAGAGATCCCAAAGCTTCTCTCAAAATCAGAAGGTAACGACCTCGTAATAGGGTCAAGGCTGAAAGGGGATATAAAGAAAGGCGCCATGCCCTGGCATCACAGGTACATCGGAAACCCCGTCCTGAGCATGCTCCTTCGGGTCCTGTTCAGATCAAGGGTGAGCGACACGCAGAGCGGCTTTAGGCTCGTCAAGCGAAAGGCTTGGGAGAAGCTGAGCCTCCACACGACAGGCATGGAATTCGCAAGCGAGATGATAATCAGGGCAGGCATGAAAGGCCTACGCGTCGCAGAGGTCCCGATAACATATTATCCTAGGAAGATAGGATCAAAGTCAAAGCTGCGCTCGTTCCGCGACGGATGGAAGCACCTTCGCTTCATGATGCTCTACAGCCCATCGCTAATATTCCTTTTCCCAGGCCTCCTGCTCCTCATCGCAGGACTGGCCATGCTATTCCTGTTCTCAAACCTGCTCAACCCATTGCTGAGTTCGCTCCTCATAATCCTAAGCTACCAAGTAATCATGCTCTCAGTGTTCGCCAAGACGTACGCCTCAGTGCACCTAGGCCAAAGGAGCAGGCTAGTGGACCTGATGAACAGGCATCTTAGCCTTGAGAGAGGAATGCTGCTTGGATTAGCATTCCTTGCTGCCGGAAGCGTCATGATGATAATGTACGACATTCGACTGCCATCACTTGTCGTGCTAGTCATGGGGCTTCAGACATTCTTCAGCGCGTTCTTCCTGAGCATCATAGGGATCGAGGAGAGATGAGAAATGCTTGATAAGTACGGCATATAATTCGCAGATTATATTTAGAAAATAGAAAAGAACAAAAGCGCAATTGTTTTAAACCAAGCGCCGTTTCACATCTCTTGTGGTGAAGAATGGTTAAAGAAGATCTCGCAAAAAATATCATGGCCTGGATTAGGGAAGGAAGTGCCCCTCCCACACAGCTCACCATAACACCCACATACTACTGCAATTCTCAATGCTTGTCCTGCTGGCGCCATGGAAAGGAGCCGGATTTCCTCTCCCGAGAGCCGGTTGAGATGAGGGAGAAAAGACTTCTTGAATTAATAGAGGAAGCCAAGGAAGCAAAAGTTTCCTGCATCGAGCTCATGGGTGGAGGTGAGCCTCTTTTCCGCCGAGATACTGCTGAGAAGATGATCCGCAAGATAAAGGAGGCAGCCCTTCAAGGATGGCTGACGACCAACGGGACTATGTTCACGCCAGATCTAATAAGACACATGGTCGAGTCAGGCTGGGACAAGATCACCTTCAGCATCGACGGTCATGATGAAGAATTAGGAGACTTCCTGAGGCCACCTAAGGGGAACTTCCAGAAAGCGACTGATGCAGTGAGGTTGTTCACGAAGATAAAGAATGAGCTTGGTGCCAAAAAACCAGAGTTGACGTTCAGCACAGTGATCTCGAAGCACAATGTCGACGTGCTTGATAAGATTACTCTACTGGCTTGTGACTGCGGCGTCCAGAGGATAACATTCGAGCCCATTAAGATACTGGCTGAGAATTGTAAGAGCATGACCTTGGATTTTGAGAAGGAACATGAAAAAGTGATTGCCGCCCTGTCAAAGGCGAACGAGCTCGCCCTCAAAAAGGGCATCACCACAAATGCGGACAGCCTATTGTCCTCGCCAGAGCTGATAAAATATTCTGGGAAAGTAATGGATAATCTCCAACCAGCCACGCAAGCCTTGGATGCCGATCACGCACTGCTTAAGACCCCTTGTCTAGAGCCGTGGTTCCATATTTTCCTCGATCCTTATGGTGTAGCGAGGCCTTGCTGCATCAGCGCGAACATGAACGAGAATGTGAATGAAAGCTCCTTGCAGGACATATGGTTCGGTAAGACTTTCAGGTTCTACAGGAAGGCAATCCTTTCAGGAAAATATCCTCCTGAGTGCAATAACTGCTCCGCCAACATGATCTGCTTCTCACGGGAAATCCAAGATTTGGTAAGGGAAAGTCTAAAGTCATTGCCGACTAAACCTGCTGAGAACAAAGGCAAGAAGTCCTCGTTTGCTGCTCATTTTTCCTTTCCGTTCTCCTTTCTCTTCAAGAAAAGATAGATATGCCTCTTCCAGTCCTTTGTATACTCCGGAATTGTAGTTCATATTGATTCTGATCCCAAGACTCTTCGCAAGTTTACAGAACCTCTTATGTCTTTCAAGCCTCACAAGGAAATCATTCTTTCCATCCTGAGTCTGCCAATACATGCTTCCATTAGTCAGGTCCACACCTCTTTCTTCTGCTGTCTTCATGAGAATAGTTCCTTCTCCAATACCGCAGAGTCCAAGGCTGGGATTGACGCATTCAATAAACTCATGATTATTTTCAAGAAATTTGAGAGTCTCCTGAAATTCTTCCTCTCCCTCTCCAGGATATCCGAACATAAAGTTTGCCCCGGCGCCTATGCCTGTTTTCCACGTGTTTCTCAAGATCTCTGCTGCAAGTGCGGGAGTAAAAGGCTTGTTCATTGCCTTAAGCACCTTGTCGGAGCCTGATTCAATCCCATAACCCAGAAATCCACACCCTGCCATTTTCAACTTCCTGCAATACTCCTCAGTCATGTATTTCTTAATGGTTGCCTGACCATTCCAGGTTATCTTCAGCCCGTTCTCTATCACCAGCCCTGCAAATCTCCCTAAGGACACAGGATCCCCATTCACAAGCGAATCATGAAAATCGAATTGGTTAACCCCAGGATGCTTCTTCATCTGGTGCATGACTTCCTCAAACATCCGGTCACCGCTCCTATGGCGGAATCCCCTGTTCAGGAGCCTTTCCGTGCAGAAGAAGCAAAAATTCACGCATCCTCGGCTCGACATGATAGGAAGCACATTTGGATAATTATATTCTAACAGATTAAAATCTGAGAAGTCGGGAAACGGCAGTGCATCCAGATTTTCAATCCTATCCGGCTCCCCACCATCCAGGATCTTTCCTGCATCATCACGCATGATTATGCCTTGGATTGGCTCCTGGGCGGCATCTTCTTTCCTCTCGCCACCCCTTCGACTTGAGATCATGTCCAGGTAGAGGAGAATGGATTTCTCTGCCTCACCTGTGAATATTGCGTCTATAAAATCCAGGCTGGCAAGCTGCAACCCGCTATGGTTCCTCCTGCATTCGCAGCCACCTAAGATTATACTCAGCCCAGGGGCTTTATCTTTCAGTTGCTCCGCCACTATCTTGGTGCAAATCCGGGAACTGCTCTGTACAGAGAATCCGACGACATCAGGATCTTCCCTCATGATCTTCTCAATGAGATCATTCACAAGTCGCCTGTTCTCTCTCAGGATTTTCCTGACTTTCTTTTCATCTATCCAGAAATTTTCATTTGTCAAGTCAAACGTTTCTTTCTCTTTGCATCGGCGGAAAAACTCATTGTTGAAGTCGATAGCATAAACATCATGCCTCTTTAAGGGATCGGATCTTAAGACTGCAGACAGGGACGCGATTCCGAGCGGAGGAGTGTCATTGCCCCAGGCAGGGCATTGCACCAGGCAAATCCTCATTTCTCCCTCTCCCCTACGGCTGGTTCTTCCAGTGTTTCCTGAGGCGCGACACCGCAGTTCTTAAATAAAATTTCCTGAAGCCGCCCAGAAAGTATTTTTGAATCAAATTCTAGGGATTTAATTCTTCCCTTCATGCTTAGTGCTTCTCTTGATTCTTTGTCAGCGACCAGTCTGGAGATTGCATCATGAAATACTGCAGGTCCGGCGATCAGCGCCTCCTTCCCATCTTCAATCCCAAGACCTCTTGCCCCGAGAGGTGTTGAGATAATTGGCAGGCCAGCTGCCATGTAGTCAAGCATCTTGATGTGGATGCCGGACCCAGAAAAAGTAGGATTAATGGCGATGTCAGATGCTTTCATGGCCTTTCTGAGCCCATCATAAGCAAGCGGTCCCAGAACCTTAACGTTTGACGGAATCGCAGTGTCGCTTACAAAGCCCTCAATCGCGTGGGACACGCTTCCTACTATCAGAAAAGTGCATCCTTCCAGCTTTGGGGCCAGCTCTTTGATGATGAACCCGAAGGCCTCGATGTTGGGGTTGTAGAAAGAGCCAACGAAGAGTATGCACGGCCCTTTTATGCCCATTGCCTTCTTCTGTTCATCGCGTTCGTAGGTGCTCGCTGGCCTGAACAGGTCGCTGTCAGTGCAGTTTGGTATCACGAATATCTTGTCTTCTGCCACGTCGTAGCTCTTAGAGAGCCTTTCCTTGTCCTCTTGGCTGCAACATATTATGATGTCCGACTCCCTGCATGCCGCGGTTTCGATCCTTTTCACGAAATATGAGATTAGCTTGGTGAAAGTCCTGTCCTTTGTTATCTGCCTCATCAAATCATATTCGACGTTATGGGCATCATACACCTTTATGGGGCCTTTTCTCTTCCTGAATGCAGGAAAGCTCCAAGGATGGGATGAGACCAGCAGCGTACTATCTTTTTCCAAAAGTCTTATCTCTTTCTTGAAGTTGCGATCCCTCCTCACAAAGAGGTATGAATAAAGATCAAATGTTAGCCCTGGCAGGAGCAGCCTCTGGGCTTTTCTTAGGGCTAATCCTAACAAGCTCGGAGGAACGATGATTTCCAGAGTGTTCTTAGAGACTTTCTTCTCAGTTCTCTTGAACCCTTTCTCCACATTCAACCCGACGTAATTGACAGAGCACCCTTCCAGGTTAGTGTACAGGTCAAATATCCTCCTCGGCCCTCCCCAGAGCGGCGGATAGAGCGGAGCCGTGTCGGCCACGAGAATCTTTATCTTTTTTGTTTTCTCGCTTCCCTCCTCTCTTCCTTCGACCAGTCCATGATCTTCCAAAGGCTTTCCTTGCATGCGCTCAACCATCCTAATCATCAACCACACCAGTCATTCCAGTCACGTCATTCAAGTCACTCGTCATTCAAGTCACTCCTCAAAATTGCAGTTCAGCAGGTTGCAGTTCCTCCTGCACGCCGAAATATCTTTTCTTCTCTGGCTCGCAGCCTCTCCTTTCCAGATCTTATTCAAGCTTTCCCGGGTCGCGTTCCCTATGCTTGGCAGCCCAAAGCACAGCAGCATATTGCCATAAGGGTCGAAAGCGATGTCCTTTGTGCCTGCCTTGCACTTGATGTTCGCCTGACTGGTCGGGTTCCTGAAATAGTTTTTCATCGCTTCCAGCTGGGCTGCCCGGTTTCCTACCACGAAACTCTCTTTTCTCCTGCCGATGAGGTAATTGATTGCCTGCTCGGTCCTTTCATGCTCCCGTGGCCAGAGCTCGCTTTTCTCATACCACTTAGGATCATACTCCGAGCCGAAGTTCTGATACAAAGGCTGGAAATTTATGGAGTGAAGACTGTTCTTCTCTACGAATTCCACAAGCTCCTTGGTTTCGTCAATGTTCTTGCAGTTCATTACTGATGCAAGGTTTATGGTGATTCCGGATCTAAAATATTCTTTCCATCTTTTTAGCCGGCTTATTCCATTAATCACCTGTTCATAAGCTGAAGGGTCGTTTCTGAGAAAGTTATGGGTCTCTGCTTCTGTCGAGTCAAAGGAGATATGTATCTCATCGAGCCCTGCTTCGATAAGCCGCCTCGCAGTATCTTCATCTATCAGGGTGCCGTTGGTTGACATGCCGACGAAAATCCCTTGTCCATGCGCAAACTTGATGAGTTCAGGGATGTCTTTCCTGACCAGAGGCTCTCCTCCAGCGATCTTCAGGCTGAAGGGGCCAAGCCATTCCTTGAGTGAAGAGATTATTTTTTTCCATTCCCCTGTCGAGAGCTCTTCTCCTTTAGGGATTTTCCATATGTCGCACATCCGACAGCGGAGGTTACAGCGGTTGGTTATGGAGATGTGCACTGTGCTTGGTTTATCCCTGATCCTGCTTAGTCTTGGGAGCAAGTCCCTGTGAAGCGCATTTCTTATGATATTGGCTATCTTCCTCATCTCATTCTCTCACCACAAAGCTTTTTCCTGTCTTCTGAGTGTACTCGTACAGAGCATGGTTGAAGCAATCATGACTGCATCCGTCCTTGACAATCGAACTTCTAAGACGCTTGGCCTTCTCCGACATCCATAGCGATCTTAAGGGGGTGCTAAGGGCATTCCCTACTTTCAAGCCGTCCACGCCCCACAGGCAACAGGCTACGAGCTCCCCTTGCGCATTTATCCCGAAGCTGTCCCGAAGGCCAAGGCATCTTGTGCGCATCTTCTCCCCAGTATGGTAATCAAGACCTTTCAGGTAATACTCCTTCTTCTGCCCGAATCCCCTCCCTTCTGTCTTCTCGACGTAATCCAGGAATTCCTTATAAGCCTTCTTGTCAGTCTCATCCTTCAGGTAATGCTCTTCAGATCCGTTCACAGGCCAGAAGTCGAATTTCACCTTCATTCTCCTCGTCAGATCATAAACGTCTTTCAGCTCTCGGACGTTCTTGTTGGTCACGACAAAGTGCACGTTGACCCTCTTCGGCCCTAGTCTGTCAGCCAGAGCCTTCAGTCCGTCCATAGCAGCATCAAAAACCCCTTCCTTATTCCTAAGCAGGTCATGAGTCGCCTTAAGCCCGTCAATCGAGATGCTTACAGAATCTATGCCCGACTCCTCAATCCTGCCTATGAGAGGCTTTATTAGGGTCGCATTGGTCGTCACGTTCACAGCCATGCCCAGATCCCTGGCCTTCTTCACGATCCCGAAGAATTCCTTGTGAAGCAACGGCTCTCCTCCGGTGAACACGACCTGGCTCACGCCAATCCCCCTCGCCTCAGAAAGAATCCTCTCTGCCTCCTCCAAGCCCAGCTCCTGATCTCCATTCTCCTCGTGGACTCTGCAGAAACTGCAGTTCAGGTTGCATGCAGTGTTAAGGAGCATCACCATGGTCTGAGGCACAGGTGCGTCTTCATCCCGGATGTTCCCCATCATCCTGTTATGAGCCTTCCACACCGGAGCGCACAGGTACTTGTACAATCTTGAGTTATATATCGAGTCAAGGGCTTCCTGACGCCATGAGACCTCCCTCTTCAGGGTCTCGCATTCCCTGAAAAGCACCTCCTTCTCTGCGCAGAGATGCTCGTGCTCCCTCAAAAGCGAGTCATGCCTGGGGACCAAAGCATCAGCCTCCGCCCGTATCTTCTGGGCTTCCTCCTTGTAGCAGTCCCTTTCAGCGGCCATGTTGTCCGAATACGCCTGAAGATCCTCCATCTGCTGTTGAAGAGCTCTTATCTCGTCCATACGCAATTCAATCTCTTCTCCATGTCTCTTCGTCAGGTCGCTCATCGCTTCTGCATGTTTCTCGCAGAGCTCCACGCTTTCTCTCTGCTTCTCCTGATACGTATGCTCTATCTTCTCCTGGAGCATTGACGGCAGGCAGTCCAGAAGAGCCAGGTTCCCTTTCCCAAGTCTCACAGAGGGCTGTTTGCAGAAATCATCAAGCTCCTTGATCTGGTTATCCCATGACATCTCCTCCTTCAGGGATTTCATCCGGGTCTTCATGGAATCCAGCTTCCCAGGAGAGTCAAGAACATCCAATATCGCTTCTGCCAGAGAACCTGAATCAACGAGCATCCCTCCCCTGCTCATCTCGATCTTTTTTGAGAGAAGATCATCTCCGACGCAGACGACAGGAAGCTCTCCCCAGATGATATCTGCCAACCTAGTCCTGCACGACAGTTCTCTTTCCGAAGAATTCCTCAGTGAAACCCTGGATGTAACCACGGCAAGATCTGATTCAGCATACATCTTCCATCTTTCAGAGTAGGCCAGCCAATCCAGGAAAAACACCTTCTTCCCAAGCAATCCGCTCTCTTCCGCAAGGCTCTTGAGCCTGGCCGAAGCCTCGCTAGCATCCGAGTTTCTCTGGAAGTGCTCTGATCCGACAAATACCAGTACCACATCATCCCTATTAGCCGAGATGGCTTCCATGGCATGGAGCGCAGCTTCCGGCTCGAACCAAGGATAGAATTCTCCAGGCCAGAGGACCACCTTAGTGTCCTCATCCACGAGGTTTCCCTTGATAAGCGCTTCATCATACTCTGAGACTCGTCCTGTCGCTTGTTGGCCGATGCTGTCGGTTATGCTCTCATTCGGAGTACCAAACGGAACTATCCTGATGACTCCCTTCTTCGCGATTCCATTCTCTGCGCTGTTGGCATTGTCTTCAAACCCCACATCTCGCGCCTCTACTTCATCATACTCGTCAAGCTCGTCTCCGCCAGTCAAGCCGAGAAGGTTCAGCAATCCCGTGTAGTAGAGCTTCTGGTTCTGGTTGGCGCACAGGAACAGGTCTCCTAATGAAAGGGCTTTCAGGACCATAACGGCGCTCTCAGACGTCCTTTCATTCCCTCTTCTTCCATTCTGAATCAGGAGGTCACTCAACAGGCGAGGGTCATAAAGGTCAATCACCAAAGGCTTGCCTTCCACTGCCTTCGAGAGTGTGAACAGGAATTCGTTGGGATATGTTATGATCACGTCATGCTTCTGCACTTCCTTACCCACACTGTTCTTGTCGACGCAGACAAGCCTCAGGTCTTCTAGTTCCTGCTTCTGGAACACGTCAGTCTGAGCAATCGTGACATCATGTCCCTTCCTCTTCAGTGCCTTGGCCATTTCAAAACATCTTATCCTCGTACCATCAGCCTTCCCATCTTTTGAGAAGAGATGTCCAAAAACCACTATCAAGACCTTGGCCGCCTTGCCGCTCTTTCCCTGCCCTGCTGTCACAACCGATTCCATCCTCTTAGTCTCAATCAAATAGATTTGTACGCTCATGCTCGTTCATGCGTCATCTCTCCTCATGGTGAGTCCACTCTCCTTTTAGGGATAAGAACCCGAAGGTCTCCCCGATATGTTCCCTGTCATGTTCCCCGTCATCTTCATCTCCGATGATCTCGAACAAGGCGGCATTGGCAAGGAAGTCATAGCCATTCTCAACCCCTTCAACGCCGAGCTTATTCAGTCCCACGTGCACCCTGTACTGACCAGGATTCAATGGAATGCTCCCAATCCTGAACTGGAATGAGTGCATGCCTCTTGCCATGCGACGAGGTCCCTGGACGTCTTTGTTGTTAGGCCCTGCGACAAAGACGCAGTCACTGTCTGTTATGGCTATCCCGACCTCAGGGCTCTCGATGGACTCCCGGGCCTTGCACAGGATGTGGATTGTAAGAGGCTCGTGCGGCTTGAAGGATTCTCTTTCAGTGCCTTGGCCGTCGCGAATCTGCACAGTCTCGACCCTTACCTCTCCTGATCCGAGCCTTTCCTTTGAATTGAAGAGAGCCTTATAAGACTCGTAGCTCTTCGGCTTTGACTGGAGGAGCTCTATCATCGCATTCTTCTCCCGGCACTCATTCTGGAGCCGAACGTTCTTATTCTTCTCCAACCGGAAGCTCTTCTCCAGCATCTCAAGCTGTTGCCTCATGGTAAGGTTCTCTCCTTGAAGCCCCCTCACATCAGCGTAAGAATCATGCAACTGGCGATCCTGCTTGCGAACCAGTTTCATATCCCTATCCTGCGCCATATAAATCTTCATATCTGATTTTCCGTCACTGACTGGATTGCCAACATTGCACCGCTTACGATTAACCTTGACCTCAGACACGCGTCCGTCTTTCAGGGCCACAATCCTATTGCAGATACTCTCTGAAAGCCCATGGTCATGCGTAACGAACAGAACAGTCTTACCCTGCCTCTTGAACTCCTCGAAGACGGCCACGCACTTCTTCCGGAAGTCTTCGTCCCCGACAGAGAGAACCTCATCGACCAAGTAGATGTCCCCGTCCACGTCCTTTGCTATTGAGAAAGCGAGTCTTGCAAGCATCCCTGTGGAGAAATCCTTCAGAGGCGTGTCCACGAACTTCCTTATCTCTGCGAAATCAACGATAGAATCGAATCTCTCTCCGATCTCGCTCTTCCCAAGGCCGAGCAGCGAGCCATAGAGGCATATGTTCTCCTTGGCAGTCAGGTCAGGCACGAATCCTATCCCTAGCTCAAGGAATGGGATTATCCTGCTGTTCACCTCGATGCTCCCCTTGTCAGGCTCGAGTATTCCCGCTATGACCTTGAGAAGGGTTGTCTTGCCGCTACCGTTCGGCCCTATGATCCCGACGAACTCTCCTTTCTTCACATCCAGGTTAATGTTGCGCAGCGCGTAGAACTCTTCGTACTTCACCCTGCCGCGCGTGATAGCACCTATGATGCTCTCTGCAAGGGTCTTCCTCTTCTCGTGCGGTATGAGGAACTTCTTGCTCAGGTTCCTAATCCTTATCGCAATCATTTCCTTGTCCTTTCTTCTTTCCTTGTCCTTTCTTCCTTTGTTTTTTCTCATCTACATACAAACCTTAAGCCTTGCCCGATCTATCAGACCTGCTCTGCAAACTTGCCGCTCCTCTTGTCAAATAACCACAGCCCAAGGATGAGTGCTCCCAGGCATATGAACAGCGTGATGTAAACGTGCTTTGCATAGCTGAAGTCAAGCGCGGGAAGCGCCTGCATTATGAGCATGTTCCTGGAATCCTCGATTATCCTAGTCAGGGGATTTAAGATGTAGAGGTTATGGTACTCGCGCGGTATGAGCGAGATCGGGTATATGATTGGAGTTATCCAGAACCCTATCTGAGTGAGCACATCCCAGATATGGCTTAAGTCCCTGAACTTCACGTAGAGGGATGAGAGGATGAAGCTGACGCCCAGGGTGAATGTGAAAAGCTCTGCTACAAGGAGAAGGAAAAGCAGGGCCAGCCATGTGAATCCGACGCCTGATGCAAAGAGGAATATAGAGAATATTATAAGGTTCAGCAATAGGGTTATCAGCGAGCTTAGGTTAATGCTGACTACGAGGAGGCTCTTCTTGAAGATCGCCTTTTTTATGAGGCTCGTGCTCCTGGTCATGGCGCTCATGCTGTAGCTCGTGGCCTCTGTGAAGAAGCCCCAGAGGATTATCCCAAGCAGCAGGAAAAGCTCGTAATGAGGGACGTCGAGCTTTATCACGAGGTGGAAGACGACGTAGAGAGTGAGCAGCATGAGGAGAGGCTTCAATAAGCTCCAGAAGAATCCTAGTATGTTGCGGTTGTACTTAAGCTTGAAGTCTGTGAGAGTCAGGTATTTCAATATCCTTAGGTCCCTTCTCAATTCTGACTCCATTTGCTAATCCACCATCACAATCATTCTCTTGCTCTTGAAAGCGCAGAACAGCGAAGATCACAGTATATTGACTGCGCCTTTTTTGCAGCAACCCCCCAGCTGTGCTTGCGGGCCACAATCCCGCCTCTCTGCCCTAATGATCTGCGCAACGCAGGATTATTTATTAATCTTATGATGTTCTTCCCAAATCCTTCCAGACCTCCGCGGCTTGACTGTACCAGCAGGGACTTTGCCTCTTGCGGAAGCCCTCTAGCGCCCATCCTCGTGCTTATCACAGGCAAACCTACCGATAGGTATGAGAACATCTTCAGGCTGGCGCCGCTTCCGCTCGTGACCGGATTTATAGCAAGGTCCGCGGCAGCGCAAGGAATCGATAGGTCCTCTACCTTTCCAGTGCACATTACATTTCCGCATGCTCCGGCACTCTTGCTGGTGCCTTTCGGCCTTACCCCTCCCACGATGAGGAACAAGACATCCTTCATCTTAGGAGCCAATTCCTCCTCAATGAACCTCACGGCCTCATCATTAGGCGGATGTTCTGATCCTATAAAAAGTGCAATCGGCAGCCCTCGCCGCATCTCTTTCTCTTGCGAAAGCCCCAACCTTCTTCTGGCCTCGGCCTTCGACAGCTTCGGTTTCGTGTCTTCGCCCGCGCCATTCTCGATAGTGACAATCTTATCAAGGCGCGCCCCATATAAAGCCGATAGCGTCTTCCGGTCACCATCGCTTAACGCGATGACAGAATCAGCGCTCTTAACCGCCTCCTGCTCTGTCTTCATGATGCTCTTGACGATGGAATCCCTGAATGGCTTTCCCTCAAAGAATCGCTCCTGCAGCCTGAGCTCAACGTTGTGGGAGACCAGCACTATCGGCTTGCCCTTTGGTGCGTGGCGCTTTGCCCAAGATAACAGCCAAGGATGCTCGACTTGGATGACGTCGGCCTCTGCCATTGCTAGTTTCAGAGATTTAGGCATTGGTATGAACGAGAAGGCAAGCGGAATGATAAAATCATAATGCGTGATGCTGATGAGCTTGAGAAGTATCACTGCCTTTGTGTAGACAAGTCGGTTCATGATATGCTCTGTGTAGCCTGGAGTATGCCTCAACGTCTTTCTTCTCATGAAGACAGGCGTGAATGAGAACTGCTCGACAACCACGTGGCGCGAGAGCGCCTTGTTCATGCAATGAACCCGCTTCTGGCCACCGCTCCTCCAAGGATAGGTGAAATACGCGCACACGTCAACGACCCTGAGCTTATCCTGCTTATCTTTTCCGCGCATTTTTCCGCGCATAGGCCTCCCTCCTAATCTCCTTCTTCATGCTCTTGATGAATGCATTCGCAGAGAAAGCAGCCGCCTGCTTCCGGCACGCCTCCCCGAACCTCCCAGAACCCTTGCCTACCCGCCTCGCCGCCTTCACGATCTCTTCTGCCTCAGGCTTCACAAGATACCCTGTCTTCCCATCAATCATCGTCTCGAGGTGCCCTCCTTCTGCGGTCGCTATGACAGGCTTTCCTGCGCTCATGGCCTCAAGCACGCTCATCCCGAAATCCTCATCTTTAGAAGTCGTTATGAATCCCTTGCACTTTCCATAAAGCTTCTCCAGCTGACCCTCATCTACCTCTCCAAGGAATGCGACGTTCGCAGGCTTCGACTTCTTCATCCTTGCAAAGTATGCCTTGGAGTGGTCCCCTCTCGTCACGCCTCCTGCTATCAGGAGCTTCTCAGCCGGCATCCGCCTAAAAGCCTCCAGTTGGAGCTCGATCCTCTTATGAGGGTATATCCTGTTAACGCTGAGCCAGAAGCCTTTTCTCTCGCGCTCCCTATTTCCCTTACTCTCTCTGTTACCTTTACTTATAATGGGCAGATAATGCTTGATCGGAGGGTTGATCACGACCGACTGCCTCTTGTAATCCCTCCTTACCCTGGCCTGGCAATTCCTGGAATTGGCGACTATCCTTTGGATGTGAGGCAGCTGCTTCTCAAGCCAGGCCCGATGCAGCCTCACCCATAAGGCGAAGAACGGCTTTGCCCACCAGGGCGCTATCTTCAGGAAATCACGATAAGCCTCATAGAACATCCGCACCGGCGTGTGGCAGTAGAGCATGTTCGGCTTGTGGTTCTTGGCTGCGAATATCGCCCAGTTGCCGCTCATGATGTAGAAGTCATAACCTCGAACGCGGGCCTTTACGTGGGCCTTTGAGAATATCATCGACGCGCTTACCTGCTTCAGCACCGGGAACGGGATCGTGCGGCCAAGACTCTTCACCCTGGAACTCACACTTCCAAAACCGGCCTTGACGATGTTATCCTGATCCACATCAGTCGTGAAGACATCAGCGCCAAGGCCCTTCGCTAGGGTAAGGACCAGCTTTTCTCCTCCACCGATAGTTCCGAAGAAGTCATGGAATATGGCGATTCTCATCTCTTAACTCCCTCTGCGGCATCGACTGCGGCATCGACTGCATATGTCTTATAGATCCGTATTCCTTTACGTGAATAAATCTCTTTTAGGAAGCTGCATTCAATATTCTCGCTTGAGAGTACAAGCCCTGCGCCCTTCTCCCTCATGAGGTCCTCTTTTTCTCCACAATCCGAGGATCCGAAGAATGCCATCACTGCTTCGAAGTCTCCTCCTTCCAGGCTTGCAGACATCGCCCCGACCACCCTCATCCGAGCCAAGGGATAAGCTACAAGGGATACAAAGGGGCTTGTCATCAAGGTCTGGTAATGCGCCTCATTCTTATCAAGCCACTCAAAAGCTTCCTTGTTCTCAGGAGTAATCAATTTGTGCAGCGAGAAAGAAGCCGGCTCTATCCTGTAATAGCTCTTGAAGCTAAGGATGAGCAGGATCGCAACCACTCCTATCGCCACCATCCTTGCCTGCCTTTTCCGGTTCTTCCTGCTAAAGAAAACTCGGGAGTGCCTGCCAGCAAGCTCAGCAATCCAATATAGCCCCATTCCTGCCAGCGGCGCCAAGCTCACCATAAGATAGAACAGGTTCCGCTGATAAGGGAAGAAAAAGGATGTGCCTGTAAGATTGTATATCAACAGGATCGCTAAGTGGATGACCGGCCAGATGAAGAAGAGTCTTGGCTCGCCCTTCCTCTTCCATACAAGGCAAACTGAACCGAGCAAGGCCATGAGCAAAGGTATCATGCCGTAGAGCCCAATTGCCGAATAAGAATATTCTATGCTGGTCCAACCAGGCTCAAAGCTGATCTCTGAAAAGAAATGCCTCAAGGCAGATGACAAGCCGCTTCCGTCTCCGAAGTAAAGCATGATGAACAGCACGCTCACGACGAGCATCGCCCCGCACAGGACAAGCAGGCTCTTCCAGCTCTTCCTGATGAAACCGATCCTCGTAGCCATCAGGCCTGCTGAGAGAAGAGCCATAAGAAGCGCTGCAAAGGGATAAATGAATATTGACGCCAGGAAGATGATCCCTGCAAGAGCGAACTGCTTTGCAAGCCCCTCCCTACTCTCAAGGGCTTCTGAGAACACGAACGCGTAGACGAAAACGAGCGCCAGGCTGAAAGTCTGAGGCGTGAAGAACCAGTTGCCGAGGATGTTCGCGTTGCTCGGCACCAATACCAGGAACGGTATGGAAGCAAGCCCGATCCAGTTGCTCTGGGTGAACCTCGAGACAATCCAGAACAAGATGAATGAGTTCACGACGAGCATGAGGGACGCCAGCAGGTGATATGCATAAACCAATCCGACACCTTGGATCATGAAGAACTTCAATATCCTGAAGAGGCCTGCAAGGAAGAGATGGAACCCAAGCTCCCGATCCGACATTCCCTCCCCTGTCAGCGGGTTGAAGTTTATCCTGCCTTCCTCTGCTATCGCAAGGCCTGCTGACAAGTGGCTCCACTCGTCGCTGTGAAGCGGATAAGGATAGAACCCTGCCACGACACCCTGGCCGGCGTCAGGATCTATGAACTCATAAGGATAAACTGCGTGGACTGAGTAGGAAAGCATGAAAGCCAAGGCTAAAGCCAACACCAATAAGACGACTGTCTCCCGCTCCCCCTCCATATAAGATAGCACTCCAACAGGCTTCTTAAATTTTGCTGAATCGACCGGCTCTGTTCAAAGAGTAGCCCCTGGCTGCGCATAAGAGTCAGAAAGCGATTAACCTAGACTCGGCAAAAGGACGTTATTAATAAGCGGTCGCAGC
>JAFGBP010000045.1 GCA_016933095.1 Candidatus Woesearchaeota archaeon
GATCCAGAAGAGTCCTGTTTGGCCGAGTCTAGAGCCTTCGCGTGCAGGTCAGTCAGACTGCGCTAGGCGGCCTTTCTGGACGCACCCGTTGGGAAGAAGAAACTTTAAAAACATAATGATTCTTCCTTTGAATCAGAGGGATAAATTCATGCATTCACTTTTAGAGGGTTCGGCTGATGAGCAAGTTCTTTGAAGAAGTCATGTTGCCAGAGTGTCATGCTGCTAGAAGGCAGATTGGAATTTTCTCATGCGGCGCGGGGATGCGGCTGGCGACAAAGATTGCCGATCGTATAAAGGAAATACAGCCGCTGTATAATAAGCTCACTGGACGAGATGAACCTGTTGGTGACGTCCTGATCAACAGGCCTGATGAGGACAAGAAACCAGAGGAACAGTGGTTTGCAAACGGCGAAGTCTGTCCTAACATTAAGGAAAGCCTCCGCAACAGGGATGTGTTCATCATACAGGACACTGCCAATACAACCACTGGCCGCAGCGTGAATGACCACCTCTTGGCTCTTATTCTCACCGTAAATGCTGCGAAGCAGGGAGCGTATGCGCCATATGTAAACGCTGTCTCGCTCTATCTTCCTTATGAACGGCAGGACAAGATTCAAGGCCGGCAATCTTATTCCGCGGCACTTATCCTTAAGATAATGGATCTGGCCGGAGCAGACAATTTTGTCACTCTGGACATCCACAACGAGGCGCTTATGGGGGTGCCTAACCCTAAAGGGATGCGTCTTGAGAACATGATTGCCTCTAAGAGCCTGATTGACTATATTGACTTGCATCCTGATGTCGTCGACATATCAAACGCCGTGGTCATCGCGCCCGACACCGGAGCTGTCGGCCGGAACAAGTTTTATGCTAACTTTTTTGAGAAGAGGTTTGGGTTCTTTTACAAGGTAAGAGACTATAGCGAAGCTAATCTTGTAAAGCGGATGGATTTGCTTGGTGAAGTTAAAGGAAAGGATGTCTTGGTTTTTGATGACATGGCTGATACTTGCGGGACTCTCCTTAAGTGCGCCAGGATTCTGAAGGATCGCGGTGCTAAGAGGATTAATGTTGGAGTGAGCAATGCTTTGCTTAGCGGAAGCGCCACCGATAGCATGATGAAAGCTTATGAGCAGGAGTTATTGAGTAGATGCTTGATAACAAACTCTATTTTTCATGGAGATAACTTCTGCCAGCAATACCCTGTCTTCAGTGAGGTTGATGTATCTAATTACACTGCCGAGGGGATTTTCTGCATTAACCATGAGACTTCACTTTCAGAGATGCTTTCGCATTATAAGAAGAAGGATGATGATTAATAAATCATCATGCTATCGGCGGCAGATTTATGAGTTGATTGGCAAGGAGGCTGTGAAACATGGTTGATGAATTGTATGTTCTGGGCAGGAAGATTGCGTTGGATCCGAAAGCAGAGTATGGTGTCTTCAGGTTCCATGACGTCAAGGAGCCTTATTATGCTGTTCTCTCCGAGCAGGTTATCAAGGAGAAGTTTTCTTCCCCGGTGGCTATGGTGATCGAGCACAACGCCTGTTTGTTGGAAGCAAATGTTCAATATGCTCTGGAGCATTACCCTGCCTTGGCTGCGAATGAGCGGAAAGGATTGGAAAACACGCTCGGATTAGTCCAAAGCATAAAGCGGGCCAAGATAGAAAGAAACCATCAGGACGCAGGATTCCATGGCTAAGCCAATAAGTCAATGCATGGCTCAGCCAGTCATTTCCCTTTTCCGTACTTGTGAAGGCTCATCTGCCCTTTCCTCGTTCCTTTCTTGACGATGATGTGGGAGTCGCGAAGCTCGATCCCAACCTGTTTCTTAATGTCGATAGCGATGGCTTTGCCGACGATCTCGGCAAGCATGCCAGGGTCTATCTTCTTCACGTCCTCCAAGTCTTTTATCTTGTTCTGATACATCTTCCTGGCTCTGACGCGCCCAACGTTCTTGAGCTTGAGGAGCGGCAAGAGCTCTTCTTTTGCGCCGTGCTTGAGCCGCACCCGTAGCTTTGCGATCTCTTTTATCAGTCCTTGCATCTTTGCGAGCTTTGCCAATTCTTCAGAGGAGTACAGCAACCAGTCTGCCAGGTCGAGCTTGGCCCGGACTTCGCCCGGCCTGATGTTGTAGGCTTCGAGGAGTGTCTCTTCGTCCACCTCGTTTATCCAGTCAAGCATGAAGAGGGCTGTCTTTATGCTCTTCACGTACTCGTCGTAGTCATCGTCGTACATCGTGGGCTCCATGCTAAGGATGCATGACGACTTCTCTACCATCTCGCTCTCAATGCGCTCGTATTCGGATGCCCTGACGGTCAGGAGCGGCCTTAGCTCCAAGGTATAGCTCACCATCTGAAGGAAAGAGAAGTCTCTTATCATCTTCACCTCACCTCTCTTCATGCAGGTTATCAGGTAGTTTGCAGTGTACGGGTCGAGGTAGAGCTGGCTCACTCTCTGGCCTAGGAGGGTCGCAGATACTTTCTTGCCGTCTTCGCTCCACTCTATGAACTCCCAATCCTCTAGGTATCCCAGGATCCGGTCGATTATCTCCTCGAGCCGTTCCGTGTTCTGAAACTGGTGGGCGTAGAAGGTCTTCCCGAAGAACTCCATGAGCCGCTCTTCTGAGTTGCAGTACTCGATGGCAATAAGCGAGAGGACGTACGTCCTGAGGATCGGCTCGACCGCGAGCTTCGACAATATGTCCTCTGGTTCTCCATCAACATATCTTTCCATGATGTTCTCCTTCTCAGTGTCTGTCTCTGCGATGCAGATGGCCTCGCCGTAATCCTCGTTGAAATCCGGCCTTCCGGCGCGCCCGCAGAACTGAAGGAATTCAAGGACTGGTATCGGGCTCATGCCCCTCGGAGGAGCGAACCGCTTCAGGTCTCGGACGATGACGCGGAATGCAGGAAGGTTGAGCCCATATGCCAAAGTTGGCGTGGCGCAGATCACTTTCAGGGTTCCGTTCCTGAAGCTGTCCTCGACTATCTCTCTTTGTTTTGAGTGCAGGCCTGCATGATGGAAAGCCGCTCCGCTCTTCACGCAAAGGGCTAGGCGCTTGCATTGCTTGGTAGGCTTCTCAAGCGCATTCAGGACTTTCTCGCTTAAGGCTTCAAGGGCGAGGGCGTCCTCTCCCTCAGGCTTGACCTTTGCGGCGATCCTCTCGGCCTCTGCCTCTGCAGAGTTCTTGCTGTTCACAAAGACGAGAGCCTGCTTCTTCAGCTTCAAGGTGTCAAGCACTATGTTAAGGACAGAATTCGCGTACTTCATCTCGACCTGAAGGGTTTTTTTCATTATGGTATCAAGAGGGTTTAGGCCCCTTATATTTCTTTTTATATGGACTTTTCAGAGATGCACGCGTACGCCGCGCCATAAGGGTTAATAAAGATAAGAAGATACAAAAAAGGATGGTATGAGAGCCTGAATATATTCACTATTGAGAAAAGATATTAAGAAGGCTGCAATACCTTGCCTTATGATACTGAATACGGCTCAAAGACCTTTAAAGCTCAGGTTTCAGCTCTATGATAATGAGCGCAAAGAAGAGCTATCCGCCCTGGAGAAAGCCATAGGAAAAGAAGTGCTTGTATGCTCTGTCTACCATAAAGCAATACCCGGCGAGGACGGCGGATTTGACTGCACCGACCACACGAGCTGCCGCAGCTACAGCATGATCCTGGAGAGAGTCACCCCTGAAGGATTGACAGGCATCCTGACAAGAGATGCGAGGTTTGGAGAACACTTCCAGGACTCTGGACCTGAATCGAGGAGAGGAAGCACGCACTACCAGCCATTCTCAACCCTCAGGTCGGCAAGAAACGAGTACGAAACCCTTGAAGAGAGCGAGATCGTGCATGTCAACTGCAACGGAGAAGCATTGCTTGAGCATCGGCCTATGAACTTCGTCGAGTTCCCGGCATGCAAGCGCTCAAAGTGCCGCCATCCATGCAAGGATGATAACAGCTATTTCAAGTTCAAGCCATAGGCAGACATAATAGCCAATTCTAAGAGAATCACTAGTCCAACAAGCCAGACTTAGATTCCAAGAAAACCATGAGGGCTGGGTTGTTGAACCTGTAGATGTCAGGGATGTCCAAGGAGACCACCTTGTCCTGCAAAGACTTCTTTGGAAACCTTGACGACAGCTCTTCCTTATGGGATTCTTCCATCACCACGACGCGGTCTGCCCATGCAATCTGCCTCGCAGTCACGGGGTGAAAGTTGCATAAGCCTGCAGAGCGGGTATTGAATCGGTCCTTGAACAAGAGCTCTGCTGTCCTGCTGCGGTTCAGGTTCTGGTTCGAGATGAACAGCACTTTTCGGGGCATGGGGAAGTCTTTAGCGGTTCAGGAATATAAATTTTGTCAAAAAAAGAAAGGATTGTAAGGATTAAGATTAAATGGGCCCGGGGAGATTCGAACTCCCGACCGCACGATGTCTGCACGTATTATCGTGCTGTCCTCAGAAATTCTGCGAATTTCTGGGACGCTCGACCGCACTTCGTGCGTTCTACGCGTATCAGTCGTGTGCTCCAGCCAGGCTAAGCTACAGGCCCTAAACTTTTTGGAAAAGTTTAATCAAAAGGTACTACATCCTCGCTTCGCTCGGAGTAGGACGCGAATGATTGTCTCAAAAATAATTTATACGCCTCCGACCAGATTTGAACTGGTGACCGCGCGGTATCCGTGTGCGCTCAGAAACTTACGTTTCTGGCGCGCTCGCCCTTCTAGGGCTACGCGTAACAGCCGCGAGCTCCACCGCTAAGCTACGGAGGCAGTAGACGAAAAGAAATCCATTTGCTTTATAAAGTTTACGTGAGAAAATCAGGCTTTCTTGAGCTTCTGGCCTTCCTTTTTGTCTTCGACGATCCAACCCTTGGCCTTTATCTTATCCCTTATCTTGTCTGAGGCTGCCCAGTCCTTGTTCTTACGCGCTTCTGCTCTCTTGTCTGCCAAGGCCATAATCTCGTCAGGGACTTCGATCGCTTCGGCTTCTGCGCTCTTCAATCCCAGGCCTAGGACTTCGTCGAAGCTGAATGCGAGTTCAAGCTTCTCCTTGCTTCCGAGTTGGTTGTCGCGCATCACGTCCCAGAGGACTGCGAGGGCTAGCGGCGTGTTGAGGTCGTCGCTTATCGCCTCGTCGAACTTCTTCTTGTAGGAATCGTAATCTGCGGTCTTTTTCGAGTCATCTTTTGATTTCAGCTCTATTATGAGGTTCTTTAGTCTCGTCATAGTGGCTTTTGCTCCTTCGAGCGCTTCGATTGAGAAGTTGAGCGGTTTCTTGTAGTGCGTGCCGAGGCAGAAGTACCTGTAATCCAACGCATTGAATCCCTGTTCCTCCAGTTCGCTTATGGTGTAGAGGCCTCCTTTGCTCTTTGATACCTTCTCGCCTTTGAATGTGAGGAATGCTACGTGCATCCAATATCTTACCCATGGCTTCTTTCCGAATGCTCCTTCGCTCTGGGCGATCTCGTTCTGGTGGTGCACTTGGATGTGGTCTTCTCCGCCAGTGTGGATGTCGAACTGTTCCCCAAGGTACTTGCTGCTCATGGCCGAGCATTCGATGTGCCATCCTGGGAATCCAAGCCCCCATGGGCTTTCCCATTCCTGCTGCCTCTTGCCTTTCTCCTCTGAGAATTTCCAGAGCGCGAAGTCTGTCTTGTTCTTCTTCTCTCCCATGTCGACTCTCTTGCCGGCGTCGAGTCCTTCGAAGCTTATCTTGCCTAGCTTGCCGTAGTCTGGGAATTTGGAAGTGTCATAATATATTCCGTCGCTTGTCTTGTACGTCAGGCCTTTCTTCTCGAGGTTCTGCACGAGCTCTATCTGTTCCTTTATGTGCTCGGTCGCCTTGCACACGACGTCAGGCGTGATTATGTTGAGCTTCTTCGCGTCCTTCTCAAAGGCTTCGGCGTAGAACTTGGCAATGTCTGATGCCTTCTTGCCTTCCTTGGCCGCGGCTTTCTCCATCTTGTCTTCGCCTTCGTCTGCGTCCGAGGTGAGGTGGCCTACGTCCGTGTAGTTCATGACGTGCCTGACTTTCAGTCCGTTATGGATGAGCATCCTCTTAAGCAAGTCCCAGGAGATGTAGGCTCGAAAGTTTCCTATGTGCTGGAACCAGTATACGGTCGGTCCGCAGGTGTATATGCCTGCTTCTCCAGCCTTTATAGGTTTAAATTCTTCTTTTTTCCTTGTGAGCGTGTTGTATAGTTTTATCGTCATCGATGACTGTATCTCTCACGGTCTTTTAAATCTTTTCATAAAGTCCTGAAGCATCAACCCAAAACATTTTTTCTTTTTCTTAGATGCTTTTTTCTGTTTTTTTGTTTTGATTCAGAAAAAATGGCAGAGTTTTTTTGACAAAAAATATTCATGATTCTCGGAGAGAATCATAATGCACAATTTTTGATTGAAATATCTTAGCAGAAAATTTTTTGAAATGAAAACAAAAAA
>JAFGBP010000003.1 GCA_016933095.1 Candidatus Woesearchaeota archaeon
CTGCAGCAAACACGCACGCGTCATAAGAGTCGTCACCAAAATTGAACATGAAATCAGTGGATTCAGGAGCAGAGACGTCCCCTTCAGGCCATGAATTAGCCGGAGGCTCTTCAGGAGGATCTGCACTGGAAATTGCACTGGAAATCGGAGTGCCGGTTGAGGCAATGGATGATGACCTATAACCTCCCTTACCATCGGATTCCACCTTGTAGAAATATGTAGGATTCACATAAGAGCCGTAAGTAGCAAACCAAGGATTATTCACGGCCGCGTCCTGAAACTCAGTTCCCTTACACTCCCAAACACCCGAGTTAGGCTCTGACTCCACGCAGAAGGGAGTGTTCCTTGCAGGAGTGTCGCTCTCTCCAGTACCGGCAAGGCAGTAATTCTGGGTCAGCTCATTGCCCCTCTGAAGGATAGTGGCATCTGAGATCTCATCGCTCCAGCCACACCCGCCACAGTTGAAAGGATCACCGACAGAGATATCAACACAACCAGACTTTGCTGTCGTGCCTGAACCACTAGTGCTATAGCTTCCAGGAGGAAGAAGATAAGGAAAAGCAACACCGTACATGTCCTTGCTAGAACCAGGCCTGGCATGTACCAAAGGCTGATCTGTCGAAGGAACAGGACACCACTTGCACTGGGAATTCCTCGAAGGCTCAGTGAAGAGGTTCAAGTCGCCCTGGCATTCCTTCATGCTCCCGACATTCGCAGCCGGCCCTCCTTCAGCATAAGAAGTTCCCCTCGAAGCGCAAGGATTGCAGTCGGGACAGTTGCCCTCCCCCGGAGAGCACACGCCGTCAAAGTCGCAGACGCCCGAAGGAGCAGGAGCAAAAGAATACTCTACACACACTGTGAACGTTGTCTTCAAAGTCTTGGAATAGAAATGACCGCGACTCGCTGCCTTTGGACCGCAAGCAGCCCCCTCAGGGAGGTTCTGACCGGCAGAAGGGACATAGTAAATACTCTTCACCCTAGGACCAGAACTGCCATCCTGCTTTGCCATGCACAAGACGGCCTTTTGACCCTCTTCGACAAGAGGATCCAGCTCCTTCAGATCAATATGAAGAGTGCCATAAGGCTCGCCAGCATACATCCACCCTTTGCCGCGGTTCTTGCATATGTTCCTAATGTCCCCGCTGACACCTGCCTTTTTCTGGGTGAGCACTTCATCCACAGAGCCAGGACCATTAGGTGTACGCGTCGAGTTATAGACAAAGAAATATACAAAGACATCGCTAATAGACTCTTCATCACAATCGACCTCCCCAGCAATGCCAAAAGAAAAAGAGTTGTCAACAACCTTCCCACGAAACTGATCCGCACACTTGTTATCCTCGTAATCATCAGCAGACACAGAAGGGATGATTGCAGAGAACATGGCGGAGATGATGACAGAAAAGACAGCCAACATGGCTAAAGAGAGGAAAACAATAGCGAAAGCTAGAAGCAAACCCTTCCTGCCCCTAATTGATCCTGAAAAATCCAATCACCCAACACCTTCTTTTCCTTCAACCTTTTTTTCCAGGCTCACGTTAATGAGCCGGCCACCCCACCAATCCACTCAAGATTCTCTCTTGACAAAAGAGAGAACATTCCAAAGGTCCTCTGGCTCGACGAGAGGATTCCGAGCCTTCACCCTCACAAGATTTGACCCTATATCAGACACGTTGAACTCCGAAGCCAATGAAGAACGAAGAGAGGCGTCGCCGAGGAACGGCGCCAAGTCATCGCTCGTATAACCCAGATAGTCGAACACGAAGTTCGTCTGCTTCGGGCAAGTATCGCACTCGCATATCTTCCTACCCACCCCCAAAGACTCCTTGTTACCAAACCTCACAGAATAGAGGCTTGTGAAAGTCAGGTTCGTGATGCTCTTTGAAAGCGTCGGAGGACCAGCACAGAACCATCCAAGCCAAGGAGGCAGCGTATCACAAAGCCAATCACCAAAGTCTGATTGGAGGTTTGAAATCTGCTTGTCGCTGAAGATTATTATGCCCGTATCATTGTCAAGATACATGTTAAGCAGCTTGGCATTAGGATAACCCTTCACGTTGCCCTTGACGCAAGGATACTCATAGCCCGACTCAGTCTTACATGTCGAATTCAAGTCAGCACCAGGGTATGCGAGCCAGAAACTCTGCCTTATGGCGTACCAGTAATCCCTTCCAATGTTCGTCTCGTTCTCAGGAAGCTCAAACTCCTGATTCAAGCTCGTCGCAAATATCCTCTGGTTATTAACCTCTCCAGGCCTAAAGTCAAGGACGCACACAGAGTTAATCTTGCCAGGATTCTGCTCTCGAATGAAAATATCCTCTGGCGCACCACAAAAGAGAGTGAAATCATCCTGCTCAGACTCCACGAGCTTTGAAAGCGTCAATGCAGCAAGCCTAGTCCTCGAACTCCAACTGCCATTCAAGCAATAATCATCATTCAGGAACTGACCGCTATTCAAGCACTGAGGATTTGCATCTGAAGAGAGGTTTCCGTTCTGAAGAGGATTGCCATTAGGATTAAGCAAACACTGACCATCAACCGGGCAGTAGCCAGACTGGCACCTATCAGGGGTATAACGCTCTGCCCCAAGGCGTCCCCAAGATCCGTCCTGACACTTGTAAGTCGCGTTGGTCTCAGGAATCCTATAAAAATCATTGAAGTCAGTCTGCTCATTGATGCACTTGCCTTTGAGGGCGTCCCAGCACTGGTTCGGAGAACAACAAGCCATCGGAACCAAACTGCCATTAGTCGACAATGTATTCATGTAACGCAAGAGATCGGAAGGGACAGCGGAGAAATGAGACCGATCCCCGGAAGATCCGCCGGCGCCAGGCTTCTTCCAGTTACCGTCAATGTCACAAAAGCGACTTCCTGCACCCGGAAGGTCAATCTGAGTGCACATAAGCTCATAATTGATCAGCTGCGTCGGCACAGACATGAGCCCTTCATCGGTGAAAGGATTGCTTATGTTCACCTGTGCCAAAGGCTGGTACCAAGTCGCCGAGACTCCTGCAAACGCGCCGAACTGACCAAAAGGACCAACAAACCTTTCAGATTGACCCGGAGAGCTGCTGTCATCCCTTAAGAAAGCAGTGAAAGGGATTGAATTGACATCAGCTATAGAGCCATAGGGGAATCTAACGCCGGATAAGCTAGTCGTGAACCCAAACCAAGACTCGTTGTTGAAAGTATAGCTGGCATCAGAGACATCAAAAGCGCCTTTGACCTTTCCATCAGAAGAAAACTCTGCCAAGGAAAGCCCTCCATAAGTGTTGTTGCTCGGGAAAGTGAAGAAATAACTGTTTCTCGACGGGAAGTATTCTCCATCAATGATATTTCTCACCCAAAGAAGAGGCTCCTTCGTGACATTCCCGAGACTTCCATTCAAGAAGATCCTCCTCTTTGAAATCATATCAGCATCCACATAGAATAAATCAAAGGCATCTTCTGCAGAGTTGTAGAACCCTATGCCTTTCTTCGTGGTATTAGGAGCAATCTGAACCTCCCCTCCGAGAGGGGATCCGTCAGGATTGAAAAGCCTTCCAAACACTCCAGAAGAGCTCGTCCACGTGACGAGAAACTTATCGGTTCCGGCCGCAACCGAGGAATGATAGCCGGTTCCGACATTGAAAGGAGCTGAGACCACGCCGTCTTTCGAGATCATAGCTCCCACGACAGGACCTATCTTATGAGACATCTGCGTGCACGAGACAATAAATTTTCCCTCCCCAGACATGTAATCAACGTTTCCGAATGAGGAGTTCACATCACCAAGCGAGCACTGACCTGAGATGACTGAGAACTGCCTCTTGACAAAGGATCCATCAGCCTTGAGGAGGCTTCCCATGACACCCTCGCCAGTCCAGCTCCAAAGGACAAGAAACAGGTCATCATCAGGATCATAAGAGACCTTAAGGCCACTCAAAGGCTTTTTCTCAGGAGTGAAGATGATCTCATTCGAAAGCAACTTCTCCCCCGCAACAGAATAAAAGTTGCCCTGGATTCCTCTTCCCTCAAAGGAAAGAGCTTCAACATCCTCAACAGTATCCTGTGAAGACCAAACAGCAAGAATCTTGTTGGACTGAGTACTAAAAGCCACATCTACCCCGGGAAGAGAGTTAGGAAGCAAATAACCAGACTGAGGAGAAGGCCCATATCGATATCCCAGATACGCATTTGTCACAGGGTTATCAGGCCATCTATAAGAGTCATTGATCAAAAGGAAATTGGCCTTAGGAAAACCATAATCCTGACCAGACTGCCACTTGTCACCCGAACAGCCGTAATAAGCTCCTCCCCCCACCCAAACGCTTTGAGCTCCCGCAGGGGATGAAGACGAAGTCGATTTCACAGCCTCGGCTGCAAAGTTGTTGTTCAAGAACCTCTTGTTCGCCACATAATCAGAATAGAAGCACACTCCATTGCCTCCAGGATCCGCATAATACTCATTGGCAGCCAAGTCATAGGAGAGTGCGTGATCCTCATCCCCTCCTTCCGAACAACACTTGGAACCAGTCCAATGCTCTCCTGCCTGACCCGCACAGGAATCCTTGTCATAATCAAGATCCATAGTCCAGTTGCCGAATGAATCACAGTAAAGCTTGTGATAAGTATCGTAATGAATCGAACCATCATCCCAGACGTGAGAGAAGTTGATCTCAACATACTGCCCTGGGAAGAAATACCTGCCAGCCCCCTCCTGGACCTCGCCAGGGATGTCTTCGCAACCATCCTGACCACAGCATATGGCGAAGAACGCGTTGCTAGTCGTCTCATCACCCTCCGGCAAGGTCTTATCCATTGTACAAAGATATTGATGACTACCAGCCACAGACTTGTTGTAAGGAGTAACTACAGTCGGAATGTCAGCAGCAACATAATCCAGGTTCTTGAACATCTCCCCAAACTTATACAAAGGCTCATCAGGCAGCCTTGGGAAGCATACGCCAGCGGCCTTGCCATCCCTGCTTCCGAAAGGCCCGACGTAGAAATTCTCATTCACCACACTGATCGGAAGAGTGCCAGGGCAAGGAAGGATAGTTATGTTAGACAAAAGACCGAAACCCGGAGCAAGCCAAGGCCACGCAATAGCACTAGGACACCTTGCAGAAGTAGCAGAGGCCGCAGTGAAACCGTCAGGATCACCAGTGCCAGGATCAGGAATAGGACCGCCAGACCCAGCAGAACCCGCTTCGTCAAACGGAAATGACTTAGAGACATCCGCATCAATCAAGTAACCATGACCCCAAATATCCTGAGGCTCATTAGCATCAATATAATCCGCTTGGCAAAACATGACACCCTCAGCAGTGTAATCCAAGAGACCCAACCTGTTATGAGTGCCCGTCATCCTGCAGATGGAACCCGCCCCAGGAACACCATTAGAAAGAGCATGGTAATAATCAGCAGGACACATGTAATCCCTCATCTCACCAGATTTACCAGGATCAGCTTTATCCTCTGTCGCCAAGCACTCTGAAGCACAACCCTCGCAAAGCTCATCCAAATCCTCCTGGTAATAAATGGAAGGAACACAACCATCACCGCCTCCCCCAGCACCATTAGGAGGAGGATTACAACCCAAGCGCGAAACTGTCAAGAGATCAACAGTGTCCACGCACATGATAAGCTTCTCACCCACGCCGATGTTCGCAATCGGATAAGGAAGAGCCGCCTCCTCCGGAAGGTAAAAGACCTCACCCTCCTGACTAGAATCATAAGAGTCATGCCAATGGTCACCATCGCAAAGACGGGTGGCCTCACAGTTCGTCTCCCCTGACTCACGAAGCTTTCCACCGCCGCAACACTGGAGACTACCCTTAGAACCGACTTCCTTCAGCTCGAAAGTCCCTCCAGTCTGCATCTCACACGCATACTCCTCCCAATCCACAGCATTGCCATAACTATACCCGGTACCCTCAGCAGGAATCTCGTTAATCTGAGCAGTCCCGTCTGAAGTAGTCGTGCCAGGATCAGGAGGAGGAGCACCTGATGATTGACAAGTACAAGAACAAGGCTGGCCAACAAAACAACCACCGGACTGAAGAGAAGGCAAATAGCCGACACCACAATTATTGATACGAACCTGACACCCTGAAGTATCCTGGCCTGTCTGGACGCACATTCCAGTGCAAGTGCCAGCACCACCAGCACCGCCTGCGCCTCCAGAACCACCCACAATGCCGTCGATGTATGACAAAGGCTCTCCCTCGAAATCCTTAGGAACAGAACGATAGCCGCCCTGACCATCATACTCGACGTCATAAAAGTAATAAGGATTCACATAATCAGTGTAAGTCGCGAACCAAGGACTCTCAATAGCCTGGTAATAATCAGGATCATCCTCGTTGACGCACTTCCAGATGCCAGTCTCAAAGCCCTTCTGCACGCAATAAGGAGCATTTTTATCAGGAGCGCCGCCCGCACCAACGCTATCAAAACAAAAGCCACTCGTAAGCTCATTCCCCCTCTGAAGCTGGGAGAGAGAAGTAATCTCCTCGCCCCAACCGCAAAGCCCACAATTGAAAGGATCGCCGATCTTCACGTCAACACAGCCCGATCGGGCGCTACGATCAGCGCTCGTGCTGTAGCTCTTTTCAGGCAAGAGATAAGGGAAAGAGATGCCATCACCAAAAGGAGCCGCCTCGACACCCCTCGCATGCACGATCGGCTGGTCAGGCTCATAAGGCACAGGACACCACTTGCACTTGCCATTCCTAGAATACATGCTCCCAGGATTCAAGTCACCCTGACAGGCAATGATGTCATCCTCCAACATGGGATCACTGTAAGAGGATGACCTTGAAACGCACGGAGAACAATCATCACAACCCCCCACATAAAGCTCCTCTTGCGTGCAGACACCATCGTTATCGCAGACGGCCTGGCTGCCAATGATAGCATAGCAATACTCATCAGTATTCCACACAAGCCCTGGCACATCATGATCCTCGTCGTAGAACATATAATACTTATCCACAGGCTTCATGCACAAAGCATAAGACTTCTGAAGCGCAGGACTGTAATAACCCCCTTTATGAATTGCACCAGGAGTAGAACAAGGAACCAAGCTACCAGCCGAAGAAAGTACTGACGCACTCTCCAATTTCAGGCTAGAAACCCTGTAAGGCAGCATCCATATCTTATTATCATCACAGTTATCTTCAGGCTTGTTGAAACCATGGGAATCTACACCCCAAGGAGTAACACATTCTCCGTCGTCGTTCTCTTCACAAATATTTGCAGGCCCTGTCCAACCACACAGCACCGTCACGATTGTCTCATCACTGTTACTCAAAGGCCGGAAGACATGAACAGTATCAGGAAGGGCCTGCCAAGAGCCCCATGATGAATCCGGAACATCAGGCCTCAGGCTCGTGCAAAAACCAGAAATCTCATTCACAATAGCCCCAGGATCCTTATAAGGATCCGAAGCGTTGTAAATAGCCGAATAAAGGAATACATCTCCCAAAGCATCAGCAGCACTACAAGAATATTTATCCTGAATCTGAATGGAAAGCTCAGTTCTTATCACGCCAGTCTCAGGATCAGTGCTGGCTACAGGAGCGACTGAGGTCAGCTTAACACAAGTTGAACCGACCAAAGCCTTCACATCTTCTAGTTTTGGACGATAGTCCTCAGTCTCCTCACCTCCAAAAGAAAGAGAATTCAAAAGGTTATCATCAGGATTCTTCGTGTCTCTGAAAGAAGAAGCTCCCGCAGGCGCCGGCGGAATGTTCTGGTAATCCCCATCAAAACCCTCATTACCAGCAGATGAAAAATATGAGAAAAGGAGGATGGATAAGACTAATAAAGATACAAATAATGTTGACTTCCTTATTCTCTTCAAATAGTCTGGCACCCTCTTTCCTTTTATTCGCATAACTCGGCAGAACAGGTATTTAAACTTAACGAATTTAAAAAGAAGAAAAAAAGAAGAAAAAGATAACCAAGATTCGACGGCAAAACAACAAAAGGAGTGCTTGTTGAGAGCCGTTCCATATTGGCCTTCACCAAAAAAATTCCGCACAAACAATCAAGAGTTCATACGAGCCGCAAGACCCTGGCCAATCCATCCAGGTCCTTAGGAGCACGCATGCCAAAAGCATCACGGGCAAACGTGGCCACGAGGAAACCGACCTTGTGCTTCCTGCAAAGAGCCGCGTTCTGGGACATACGGCCCAGGAGAGTTGAGTCTTCTGAGAATCCTGCATTGAAGACCACCCTTATATTCCGCTCCTTTGCAAGCTTACACATCGGATCGTCAAGCCCGGCACGACGCTGGTAAAAGAAATCCTTTCCAGGAGAAGCCTGCTCGGCATCGACGACAAAGTCAACGCTCCGCGACTCGAAAAAAGGCCTCTCAGCAGGTGCAAACACGAAGTCAAACCTGCTCTTCGCAGCAGACACGTCGTTTACAGAACGTACAAGGACTCCCTTGCGAAGCCTCAGCTTTGAAGAAAAAGACAGGTCAGGCTTCGCCTTCAAGTCCTGATAGAGGAAGATGATCTCATAAAAGCCGAGCTTAGCAGCAAAAACAGCAAGCTCATTCTCATTCCCCGCAGGACAGAGTATGTCAGTCTTCATAAGAAGAGAGTTCTAAAGAACGCTTTTATACTTTTCCAATTCCAACGAGACCTCTTCATCCGAGAGCCCGATCAACGGCCTAAACACCGGAAGATCGACATTGTAGTCCTGAAGAGAAGACAGGGTGTCTGGGACAACTAGCGCCTTGCATTTTTTCTCATCGGACAGAGTGCGGATCTCTTCCAGATCCTTGAGAAGGATCGGCTTGGCCCCTATCGAGAAAGCAGGGAGAAGCAGGAGACGTTTCTCATCCAAGGACTCCAGGCATACTGGCACGATGGAGCAGCCCCTCTTAGCCAACAGAATCGCGGCCAAATGAGAGAACTCATCGCCGGTCACGAGGGAAAAGACATTCCCTTCAACTCCCACAGGCAATCCTGCAAAGCACTTGAAGGTTTCTGTGAAGAGATAAGTTGTTTTGCCATCAACCTCTATGCCTAATTCAAGCTCAGGATTCCTCAAACTGACCTTCCAACCCTTGGTTTCAACAATCCTGGCTCCCAACTCCTTATCTATCTCAGGAGAGGTCATGTGGAAGTCCTTTGTGAGCCGGCGAGAACTCACCCTGAACGTAGTGGTTTTTGCATGGTTTCTAAGCATAGACAAGGCTTTCTGGCTTATCTTGTCAAGATTTGTAGGCGCCGTTTCAACCGGGCTATAGGAGGAAATCCCAAAAACCCTCTCAAAGCGAGGGTTTTTGCCCTGTCCAAGCTCACAATCTGCGAGGATCCTACTGTGCAACCTCAAGAACTTGCCCTTCACTCCTTGGTTTTTGAGGAAAACCTTCAGGTTCTCTATCAGCTTCCTCTCAAAGTAAATCCTGTTCTTGCCTTTGAGGCCGATCTCTGAGTAACGTAGCAGGTAGAGCTGTCTTGGAATCTGTCCCTTTTCCTTATCCTCATTGTCCTGGTTGTTCTCCATAGGTCTAATCATGTGTTTTATCTGCTAGTATATCCTGCGGTGTTTTTAATTTTATTCAATTTTTATTGATTTTC
>JAFGBP010000046.1 GCA_016933095.1 Candidatus Woesearchaeota archaeon
GGATTCTTCAGGACTTACATGCCTCAGGACAAGGTGAAGTCCTGGATTAACAGGCAAAGGTTCGGCCTTAGCCACTTGTCAGCCTCCCTGTTCGGGGCGCTCACCCCTTTTTGCTCGTGCTCATCAATACCCATATTCCTGGGCTTCATGGAAGCAGGCATCCCATTGGGAGTCGGATTCTCCTTCCTCATAACATCGCCGCTGGTAAACGAGTACCTCGTAGTCCTGATGCTCGGGTTCTTCGGCTGGAAGATAACGCTCGCATACGTGGCCAGCGGAGTACTCATCGGAACTCTCTCAGGCCTGTTGCTCGGCAGGATGGATCTTGAGAAAGAGCTTGTAAGAGACTTGGTGTCAAACGGCTTCAAAGAGAAGAAGTACAAGATCTTCAAGGAGAGGATGCGCTTCGGATGGAACGAAGCGACCGACATCGTGAAGAAGCTATGGCTTTGGATAATGGTCGGCGTAGGCCTAGGAGCCCTGATACACAACCTTGTGCCTGCCGAGAGCATAAACAAGGTCATAGAAGCGGGAGGAATATTCGCCATTCCCCTAGCAGTCATAGTCGGGGTCCCGATATATGCGAACTGCGCAGCCATCCTGCCAATCGCAGTCGTCTTGTTCCAGAAAGGAGTCCCCCTCGGCACGGCCTTGTCGTTCATGATGGCGACGTCAGCCCTGAGCCTGCCGGAAGCAGTCATCCTGAGACGGGCGATGAAGATCAAGCTGATAATCATATTCTTCGCGATAGTGACCGCAGGAATCATCCTGACAGGCTACCTGTTCAACTTCCTGCAGGGAACTCTCGTATAGGAGAACTCGAGAACCCTTTAGAAAAATATATAAACCAAAATCACAGCAGTATTCATATCATGGTGAAAAGAGGTGGATTTGTATTGTTCTCAGGCTCCAGAAGAGCGATGTCCCCGCTGATAGCGACGGTGCTATTGATCGCGTTTGCCGTCGCCATGGGAGCCATGATAATGAACTGGAGCGTAAGCCTCGGGGAGGCAGCCATGGGCCCTGACTGCTCAGGCATCAACCTAGTCCTCAATCCCGTAATCTGTTATTCTGACAACTTCATCAAGGTGCAGATCAAGAATGAAGGCAAGCAGATTGATGGCTTGACGGTCCAGATTAGCGATGATATCTCTAACAAGGACGTGGCCCTCAAGAACTCGAATTTGCGGAAAGGAGACACCCTCTCCAAGGACATCCCTCACATCAAAGGTTCTCCTATCTACGTAAGCATTGTGCCAGCACTCAACTACCAAGGAGAGAGAGTCGAGTGTGATGATCCTTCTTTGGAAGTCTCGGACCTGCCGGATTGCGCGAACTGACAGCCTTTTTGTGCCCCCTTGCGTAGTCTGATGGTATTATATGCGGAACCTCTAGAATCGGACAACAATCGGTTGCATGACCGAACGAAGCGCAGCACATCCAAACAGTCATCCAAAACCTTTTTATTCTCAGTCAGCATTCATAAGGTTCATGCGAGTAACCCTTGATATCCGAAAGACAATTGACGAGAACGCGGCATCCTACTTCGAGAAGTCCAAGCATGACAAGAAGAAGATAGAGGGCGCCAGAAAGGTTATAGAGGAGCATCGGAGGAAGCTGGAGGACTTCTCTGCCAGAGAAGAAGTTAAGGAGAAGAATCGGCCTAAAAAAGTGGCTGAGAAGCAGAAGAGGGAGTGGTTTGAGAAGTTCAGGTGGTTCTTCTCAAGCGATGGCTTCCTAGTTATCGGAGGCAGGGACGCCGTTACTAACGAGATCGTCGTCAAGAAGCATACAGACCCTGATGACTGGGTGTTTCACACTGACATGGCAGGCAGTCCGTTCGTCATAATAAAGCGCAAAGGCCACGCTGGAGAGGTGCCTGAGTCTACCATGGAAGAGGCCGCCCAGTTCACCGCAGTATTTTCCAGAGGGTGGAAGCAGGGCATGGCTACCCTTGCAGTGTTCCATGTCAAGCCAAGCCAGGTGACAAAGGAAGCAAACGCTGGTGAAAGCTTGCCTAGGGGAGCGTTCATGATAAGGGGGGAGACCAAGTATCATCATCCTCAGATGAACTATGCTGTCGGCCTGAAGGATGGCAAGGTGATGGGGGGGCCAATACCTGCTGTGAAGAAGCACTGCAAGGAGATTATAGAGATAGTCCAAGGAGATTCTGGTTCTAAAGTTAGTGACGTTGCAAAGGCTGTGAAGAAAGCCATCGGCGGCGACTTGGATGACATAATCCGAGTGCTCCCGCAGAACTGCAAGATCAAGAAGCAGAAGCGTTGATCAGGTCAAGAAAGCACTAGCTTGCCAGAGTGAGGCTCATACACATGAGCTGCAAACGCGTAGTTGCTTGTTATCCCCCGACCCCCGAAAGATGAAAAAGTCTGTTTTCTTAGAACCAGTCGTCGTATAACTCCTCCTCTAGCTCATCCTCTTCTTCTTCTGACAAGAAGAACTCCCGATATTCAGGATCTTCTGACTTTGCCATGGCCGATATAACGCATTCTAGCTATAAAAATCTTTCGAAAGGAGTTTTTTCGTCGAGAAAAAGTTTCGAAAACTGCAATCATGGAGGAATCTATACAAAGCTTTTTAAAAGGAAGCGATTTCATTCTCATACCGATAGAAGGTGATAATCATGAATAAAGCACTGTTCATACTGGCATTGGTCCTGCTTGGAGTGGTGCTTGTTGGTTGCAGCAGGCAGCTCCCGACAGCTAGCGGAGAGGATCTTTTCAACGATAGCCTGAACCAGGAGATCGAGAACCTGACCAATCCAAGCTCCACCGATGAGGACGACTTTGTGGAGTTCAAGATTGACATTGTCAAGAGGAATGATACAAAGTACGAGATTGCTCTCGAGGATGCTTTTGAGCTTTCAGGCGGAAACTTAACAAGCCTGGACATAAGCGTCTTGGGCGTGAAGTTGGGAGACCGCTACGAGGAGGTCATATACACCCTAGGATTGCCTGATGTCGCGTATATCGCGGCTGACAAGTCCTACAAGAACCTGGATTATAGCAAGAAGATCGGTATAGGAGGCCTTGTCGCAGCAGTTACCTTTCACCTCGACAACGACACCGTGACAAGCATCAACATGAGGCCGCCTCTTAACAAGTACCTTCAAGGAAACACTTCCTTGGGCATTGAGAAGGAGTACATCTATTCACAGTTCGACCTCCCGGATTACCAGGACTTCATCCTTAACCACAAGGCATTCCACTACGTCGAGAAGGGGATTGATTTCTACATCAACAGGGATCAGGCCCAGATCATATCTCTTGTGATTCCAAGGGAGTTTAACGGCGTGGAGTACGTGACGGTCCTCAAGGAGGAGAATGGCGTCACTTTCAACGTGACCCAGGCAGTCCTTAAGTAAACTAGACATATTTAATCCTAGTCTGGCATCTGGCATTAGCCGAGGGGCATTATCATGATCTGCATAGGTATTGAGAGCACGGCCCACACGTTTGGGGCAGCCATTGTTGATGGCGAAAGCAGGAAGGTCCTTTCTAATGTGATTAAGGCATTCACGACTGAGGAGGGCGGGATGGTCCCTTCGAAGGTTGCTGATCACCATGTCGATGTCTGCCAGGAGGCAGTGTCTGAGGCCCTTGGAAAGGCGGGCGTGAAGCCTGGCCAGGTTGACTTGGTGGCTTTCAGCCAGGGACCTGGGATTGGCCATTGCCTGAGGATTGGGGCGGGTGTCGCTCGGAGCTTATCGCTTGTCCTGAAGAAGCCGCTTGTCGGCGTGAATCATTGCATTGCTCACCTTGAGATCTGCCGCTTTCTTACTCCTGCTAAGGATCCTGTCCTATTGTATGCTAGCGGGGCTAACACCCAGGTAATCGCGTTTGAGTCTGGCAAGTACCGTGTCTTCGGAGAGACATTGGACATAGGTATCGGCAACTTCCTCGACTCTTTTGCAAGGGCTCTTAATCTCGGATTTCCTGGAGGCCCTAAGATCGAGAAGCTGGCCAAGGATGGCAAGAAGCTGGTTAAGCTTCCTTACAGCGTGAAGGGCATGGACGTCTCTCTTGGAGGCATAAGCACTAACCTGAAGACGAAGATTAAGTCTGGCGAGTATTCTAAGGAGGATTTGTGTTTCAGCGTTCAGGAGACTGCTTTTGCAATGCTCGTCGAGGTGGCTGAGAGGGCCATGGCTCACACTGGCAAGTCTGAGCTCGTGCTTGGAGGCGGAGTTGCGTGCAACAAGCGCTTGCAGGAGATGTGCACTATGATGTGCGAGGCGAGGGGGGCGAAGGTCTTTTTCTTGGAGAACCAATTTTACGTCGACAACGCTGCGATGATAGCCGTGACCGGGATCGAGATGTTCAGGGCAGGCCAGAGCACTCCTGTCGAGAAGAGCGAGGTCAGGCCAAGCGAGAGGACTGACGATGTTTCCGTTACCTGGAGGTGATGTTTGATGGAGCAGTATTGGATGCCGAAGAAGCTCGACTTCCAGAATCTCAGGTATTGCATTGACAATCACGAGGCAGATTCTCTTTTCATAAGACTTGTCGGCTCTCACGGCGGAACAGTGAGGGCTAAAATAAGCCTCGAGGGGATTGCTCTTGATTTCAGAAGAGACAAATTTGGATTGCTTTTCCTCACGGACCAGTCTCCTGTTCGTGACAAGGAAGGAAAAGTGGTTGTTCTTCCGCTTAAGGATTACGATAAGGGATTCTCTTTGGCTTATGAGAGAATCCTGGATGATGGGGTGATGCATATTCTCGGCGGCATTCCTGATGACCCGTATGATCCTAATCTTCCTGAGCCTCGGCTGTCTTTTCTTAGGAATGTCTGGGACAATCACTTGATAGAGATATACTTCAAGGGAAGGATTCCTGTCAAGTTCCATTCCTGGTGGCAGAGGCCTCATTTCAAGTATTGGACTGTGGCGACGCAGGAGGAAGGTGCGAAGCTTAAGCATCTTAGGGGTCTGGAAGAGGCGGTGAAGAGGCAGGAGAAAGAGTATGCTGAAGATGACAGCGAGGATGAAGATGCGCATCCTGATTACAAGCCTCATTAGATGAATGTCTCTTCTTCCCGTTTTCTGGCGAGTATCTTTATCTCCAGGTCTTTCTCCTTATGATAGAATACGAGCTTGGCTTCGTGGTAGCTTGGGTCTTCTATCTTTTCCGGAGCAAAGCCTTTCCTCACGAGGAGTTCTATCAGTTCTTTTTCTGTGTGTTTTTTGAGGAGCATGACGTCGCGTCTGTATTCTGAATAGTCGAGGATTGAGCTGTTGACTTTTATGAACGGGTATCCTGCGAGCGCCATGCATCCTTGTTGGTGCGAGCGCTTTTTATCTCTTGCGCGAGGATGTCCAGTGGATTCGATCGGTTTTTTTACCGTCGAGAAAAAGCCGGAATTATTCAGGTATGTCCTGTGGTTTTATTCGGAATTGTTTAATGTCTATTCCCGGCAAGACCAATTTCTTCAAGCCATACCGCACCCGTTCCTCATCCGTGCCAGAAGTCTGGATGCGAAGCTCTTTTCTAACAGATAAGTAACCATCAATAACCGGAGCCCTCTCGTTAAGCCCAAGCATCTTGATATAAGGCCAATCAAAATCAGGATGCGCCCCACGAAACACCTTATAAGAATCCTTGTAAGCATCCCGCAGTATACCCCTAAAAAGAGTGGCATGAAACAACTTCCCATTAGCATCAGCCGAAGCGAGAACATAGTCAAGCATAGGCAAGTATAGCGCGAGGTTATTGATCGCTCTCGCAATCACCCGCTGTTCAGACCTTGCCTGTATAGTCTCTAAGAACAGATCTTCATCATAGTGATAATCACCTTTTGCAATGAATGCATCCACAACCCGCGTATTTTTGTAATAGTCAGCCAATTCTTCCAGCGAGTCGCCTTTATGGTTCCGGTAATCCTTTAGGCTTTTCACATAGCTTCTCTTCTCGTTCGGGTCTGAATTCAATCTTATATCGACGGCTTTGATAACAGCAGCCAGTATGTGAAGGTCTCGCTCCAAACCATTTTTCGGAAGATTGCAGATATTCGCCACATAATCATAATAGTTAAACCCTCCGCGGTCAGTCAACAGATGGACCAAGTAACAGACATAAGTGCCTACTTCTTGTGCCGCGCCCAAAAGATCATTCATATATATTTGGTCCGGGTCAAGTATCCGCGGAGGATTAAAAGGATCATACACATCCAAGCCCTCAATGTCTTCTGGTCCGTCATGCCATAGCGCCCCCGCAACTGCCGCTCTCTTGTATTTTGACTCGGATACAACCAAGTCGACGATATTTGCAACCTTAATCAAATGCTCCTGCATATAAGGAAGGCCAGAATGCCTGGTTCGGCCCTCAAACAAAACCGCCAACACATCCTTAGAATAATCTAACAAGTCATCCTGCTTTTTCATCAACCTGACGTTGATCATGAAGAGTGGAAAGCAAAGGTATTTTAAATACTTTTATCCGACAAAACGTGCCTTGTCGTGAAAAAAACGAAAGTTTAAAAACAAGACTGCTCAAAGTACAGAGGATGAAGCTCAAAGATTCCCTTAAGACCGGCGTCTCTTTTGGTCTTACATCTGGCACCATAACAACTCTTGGATTGATGGTGGGGCTCGACGCCGCTGCCAACTCCAGGATGATAGTCATCGGAGGCATACTCACGCTCGCCCTTGCAGACTCGTTCTCAGACGCCCTAGGCATCCACATGAGCGCCGAGAGCCGGAAGGAGAACGCAAAGAAGGTGTGGGAGTCGACTGTCGCCACGTTCCTCACCAAGGTCATCTACACGCTCACATACGCTATTCCTGTGATAATATTCTCCCTGCCTTTAGGGATCTACGTCGCCATGGCATGGGGCCTTATCGTGATAAGCGCGCTCAGCTACGCGATAGCCCTGAACGCGAAAGAGAACCCGCTGCACGTGATAGGAGAGCATGTGCTGATCGCGATAATCGTCGTAGCGCTCTCTCACTACGTCGGATTGCTGATCGCGAGCGTGTTCGGCTAGAAAGAATAAGTAAAAGAAAATATTGCCTCACTTCTTAGCCTTGATCTCCTTGAAGCCAGTGTATTTCTGGAGCGCCTTCGGAATCTTTATCGTGCCGTCTTTTGTCTGGTGGTTCTCCATTATGGCGACGAGAGCCCTCGAAGTGGCTATCACAGTGTTGTTGAGCGTGTGAGCGTAGTAGAGCTTTCCCTTGCCATCGATCCTGATGTTCAGACGCCTAGCCTGGGCCTCTTCCATGTTGGTGAGGGACGCTAACTCAAAGTACTTACCCTGCTTCGGGCTCCAAGCCTCTACGTCGCAGGACTTGGCTTTCAGGTCGGCCAGGTCTCCTGAGCAGCACTCGACAACCCTTATCGGGATCTCAAGCTCCTTGAAGACGTTGATCGTGAACTCAAGCATCTTGTCATACCACTTGTAAGAGTCCTCTGGCTCGCATATGAGTATCATCTCCTGCTTGTTGAACTGATGAGTCCTGAATATGCCCTTCTCGTCGATGCCGTGGCTTCCGATCTCCTTCCTGAAACACATGGAATAAGCAGTCTGCTTCACAGGCAGGTCTTTTGCAGGGACTACCTTGTTGATGAACTGCCCGATCAATGGGTGCTCGCTCGTCGCTATAAGATATAAGTCTTCACCCTCGACCTTGTAGCTCATGGCATCGATCTCAGCTGTCGAGTAGACTCCGTTGAGCACGTCGTTCCGTATCATGAGCGGAGGCTCTGTGTACTCGAAGCCTTGGGCTACCATGTAGTCACGCGCGAAGTTGATGAGCGCCATGTTAAGCTCTGCCAGCTTTCCTCTCATTATGTAGAAGCCATTGCCACTGATCTGGGCAGAGGTATCAAAATCAAGAATCCCAAGAGCCTCTCCGAGCTCGACGTGACCCTTAACCTTGAAATCAGGCTTTGCAGGCTCGCCGATCCTCTTTATCTCAGGGTTCTCGCTCGAATCCTTGCCTATGGGGACTGAAGAGTGGATCATGTTAGGAATCTGGAGCATTATCTTCCTGATCTGCTCCTGCAAGTCCTTGTCCTGCTCCTCAAGCTCCGCTATCTTCTTAGGGATCTCCTTTGCCTGGGCGAGCAGCTTTGAAGCGTCCTGTTTCTTCTTCTTGGCCTCGTTGATGGCTTTAGAGACAGTGTTTCGCTCCTTCCTTAAAGTGTCGGCCTGGGTCCTGAGGCTTCTCCAGAGGCCGTCCAGGCGCCTGACCTCCTCCACGAGAGGAATCTTCTCGTCCTGACGCTTCTTCTTCATGTTATCCACTACAGCGTCCGGAGTCTCTCGAATGAGCTTGATGTCAATCATAAGGGTAGAATACTCGCGGATGGTATTTAAAGCTTTTGTCCTGTGGGGGTGCGTCCAGAAAGGCCGCATAGCGTAGTCGGATGTTAGAATATTCGAGAATGCTAGAATCGGTGAACAAACCATCACCTATTCGAACGGAGCGCGGCCAGGAGATTCTGGACGCACCAGTCCTTTGATTTCCCTCACAGACAATTCTTCCAGGCGCGTGCTTCATCGTAGACTGTTCGATCCAGCACGCGGATGATTATTTTCTCTTAGTCCATTTTCCATTTTCCGAAACATTTAAATACTTAGTATACGGATTGTTGATATTAAGCTATTGCAACTGGTGATGTGAACATGTTGAAGAAGCAGTTTTTATACCTGATTATATTCTTGCTCGTGCCGACAGTGGTCTTGGGGGCCGTCTTGATAATATCTACGAAAGACGTCTCTGATGATAATCCCGTCGACCAGTTCATGGTCGGAAACGCATTCTATCTGAAAGGAGATTATGAGAGTGCTCTCGTGCATTTCGAGAGGGCTGCTGAGCTTGATCCTGATTATGAGGCTGCGCTCAACAACTTGGCGTTTTGTTATAACAGGCTTGGGAGGTTCGAGGATGCGGCCGGCGCTCTTGCGAGGCTTGCCGAGATCGACCCTAAGAATCCCAGCTATCATTATGATTTAGGCGTCAACATCATGCTTTCAATCCAGCAGGACAATAAGGGCACTATTGAGGAAGTGGAAGCGGCGCTGGAGAGTTTTAGGCAAGCAGAATCTCTGAACCCTGGCTTTGAGCACGCAAAAGAGAACATTAACTTCACAGAAGACCTTGCAAGGCAGTATTATGGCCAGCAGTGAAGACTTCCCCCCAGAACCTTTTTTCGCATCCTCCTGCGGGTAACGCTCCTGTCTTTTCTAAAATTTTATAAATACTGTAAGCAATACACCAAGTATGGTGGGGCGGACAGAACAGGGAACCATGAATTCTGTAGACATATTATTCGAAATAAACAACCGATATGTGCTCCTCGGCAAGAGGAAGAACACTCCTTTCAAGGATCACTGGGCGCTGATAGGCGGGCGCCAGGAGCCTTATGAGAAGCTTTCAGACGCGGCCATCAGGATACTCAAGCAGAGGATGGAGATGATCGTAGAAGCCAAGGCCTCAGGCATCCACACAACGCTGAATTTCGGGGAGATCGACAAGGAAGCCATCCTCCACCAGGTCAGGACGTATGACTCAGGCACCGACCCGCGAGGCGGCAACACGACTCTCTTCGCGATCCAGCTGCACGTCGACAAGAATAAACTCCTGAAAGCCTTGCATGCAAGGGACAACTTCTCAGAGATAAGGCTCTTTGAGAAGAAAGACCTGCCGAAGCTGGCCTTTGACCATGGGATGTTCATCACGCAGTACTTCGAGCACCTGCGGCCTTACCCCAAGAGCGAGGCTGACTATAACGCCAGGTCCTACGATCGGCCTTCAGTCACTGTGGATATAATAATATTCACGATTAAGGACGCGAGCCTCAAGGTCTTGCTCGTCAAGAGGAAATCCTGGCCTTTCAAGGATTATTGGGCACTTCCAGGAGGATTTGTCGAGATGAACGAGTCTGTAGACGAATCTGCGAAGAGGGAGCTTGAGGAGGAGACGGGAGTAAAGGACGTCTATCTGGAGCAGCTTTATACGTTCGGCGATCCTGAGCGCGACCCTAGGACCAGGGTCATCTCTGTCGCTTATTTCGCACTGGTATCGAGCGACAAGGTCACGCTAAAGGCTGCAAGCGATGCATCTGACGCCGCATGGATGGACGTAGAATCCCTGCCTAAGCTCGCCTTCGATCACCGGAAGATACTTGACTTGGCGCTTGGTCGCATCAGGAACAAGATTGAGTACACGACCATCGCGTTCCAGCTTCTTCCAAAGAAGTTCACGTTCTCTGAGCTCCAGAAGGTGTACGAGGTCATCTTGGGGAAGGATCTTGACAAGAGGAATTTCAGGAAGAAGATGAAGGAGCTCGGCCTCTTGAAGGAGCTTAAGGAGCATAGGATGGATGGGCCGCATAGGCCTGCGCAGCTTTTTTCTTTCAAGTCCGCATAATCCTGAAGGATCTGGACGGGTAAAACAGTGCATTTTTTGCGAAAGATTTATATATTGGTTTGTGTATACATAACACTAAGGGGCGATTAAAAGAGGACACAAAACGTCCAAGCCCCTTTTTTCATAAACAACTAAGTGTTTAAAAAACACTAACGAAAAGGTGGCAAGAAGAATGGTTATCGGACCGAAAAAATCCCTTGAAACCATAACAGAGGAAGAATCAAAGCAACTGGAAGCGCTGGAGAAAAAGATAGACAAGGAATTAAGAAAAAAATTCCAAGGCAGATACCTAATGGTTTTCGGGAATCAGAAAGAAATTCCCCGCAGATACGCTCTCGAAACGCTCCTCGACAAATACAGGGCAGAAGGCTGGAAGAAAGTGACGATCGAATACCACGAAGGCGGATGCACGGGATACAGCGACACTTACTGCCCGCCATCCTACAGCATATGCTTAGAAGAAAGGTGAAAAAGATGAGTAACAAAGCCATGCTAACAGACCTCTACCAGCTCACAATGGGAGCAGTCTACCACGAACAAGGGAAGGACGACACTGCGACGTTCGACCTCTTCATAAGGAAGCTGCCTAAAGACTGGGGCTACTTCATCGCAAACGGCATCGAAGACGCGATCGACTACCTGACAACCCTCAAGTTCGAGGAGGATGACATCGAATACCTGCGCGGGCAAGGCTTCAAAGAAAGCTACCTCGAATCACTTAGAAGCTTCAGGTTCGAAGGAGAAGCCTACGCTGTCAAGGAAGGAACCCCCATCTTTGCAAACGAGCCGATCATGAGGATAACGGCCAAGAGGACGCAGGCCCAGCTCGTCGAGACAGCGCTTCTCAACATGATAAACTACCAGACCATGATCGCGTCGAAGGCCAGCAGGGTCGTAGAGGCTGCCCGCGGCGCAAAAATAGCCGACTTCGGACTGCGAAGAGCACAGGAAGAAGACGCAGCCATGAAAGGCAGCAGGGCCTGCTACCTCGCAGGGGTCGGAGCCACGTCAAACGTCAAGGCAGGAAAGGAATACGGAATCCCCATCACAGGGACGCAGGCACACTCGCTCGTCATGAGCTTCCCAACAGAGCTGGAAGCCTTCAGGGCATACGCAGACACCTTTCCCCAAGGAGGAGTTCTGCTCATCGACACGTATGACACTGTAAAAGGAGCAAGGAACGCTGCCAAGGTCGGAAAAGAGCTCGAGGCCAAAGGCGGAAAGCTAGGCGGGGTGAGGCTTGACTCCGGAGAGCTGCTCAGCCTATCAAAGAAAGTACGCCAGGTCCTCGACGAGCAGGGACTCGATTATGTCAAGATCCTGGCCAGCAACGACCTTAACGAATACTCCATCGAGGAACTATTGGACAGAGGCGCGCCAATAGACGGATTCGGCGTAGGGACAGAGATGATAACCGCAAAGCCAGTCGCAGCAATCCCGGGAGTGTACAAGCTCGTAGAAGACGAGGCCGGACCAAAGATCAAGCTCTCGCCCGGCAAGAGAAGCCTCCCCGGCAAGAAGCAAGTCTTCAGGCAAGCAGACGACCAAGGAGTCTACACCCACGACATAATCGCAACTGAAGGAGAAGAAGTGGAAGGTACCCCCCTCCTCGAGCTGGCAGTAAAGGACGGCGAGAGAGCCAGGCAGAAGCCAACGCTTCAGGAGACAAGGAGATACTGCCTCGAGGAAGTCGCGAAGATACCAAAGCGGTTCAGGCAGGTCAAGGCACCGAACGGCTACAAGGTAGAACTAACAGAGAAGCTAGAGGAAAAGATCAAAGAATTAACAAGAGCATACAGAGATGAATAGGATGGCATCACTTATAGAGAAGATCGGAAGCTTATCATCGGAGGTAATGGAGATGAAGCGTAACAAGACTCAACTGGCAAGGCCGATCTTCAAGGATTGGCTGAACCGAGTACATTGCGATCACAGCTCAGATCTCATGCGGGTTCCGCTGGATGTCAGCATTGCAGCCATTGCAATCGGGGATTACTTTGACATCAAGAACTATTTCCGCGGATTAGACGGGATATGGATCCAGGAGCCCAGAGAGCTCATAAAGATAAGTCACTTTCCACTTTTCGGGAAGTCGAGAACATACCTCGTGACAGATGGTTGCACATGGCATACTGAAAAGATCCTTGGCTATGCGCGTGGCAGGATATCTGATGTCAGAAATTATTTTAGGCAAAGATATTTTGCAGAGTACTCGGCAAAACTTATCCAATGCGAACTTATCAAGGTCACCAACCAGTCACGCCCGATAATTACTCTTCCATACGAGAAGAGAACCAGAGTCGAGCATAGGCTCGGCATCATCAGCCGGCATTAGAGAATGCCGACTTGAATCACGCAGCGATAATAATCATCCGTGAGAAGATGCACAAGAATGAAAGAAAAGGAGGAGAAAAAATGAGAGAGAAAACGATTTTTTGGAATGTCGACACGCAAGCAGATTTCATGTGCAAGTCAGGCGCGCTCTACATCGTTGGCGCGGAAAGCATTGAAGACAACCTGGGACGTCTTACTTGGCACGCTTCAGAGCACAACATACAGGTCGTCAACACCGCCGATTGGCATGATGACAATACAGAAGAGATTGCCAAGGACGAACCTGATTTCATCATGACTTTCCCAGCGCACTGCATGAAAGGGACTGTGGGATCGGAATACGTGCCTGCGACGAAACCGAGCAATCCATACGTTGTTGACTGGGATGCGAAATCAATCAGCTTAGAGGAGATTGCCAAGAACAGGGAGATCGTGATTCGAAAGGACAAGTTTGACGTGTTCGCAGGCAACCCGCACGCGAGACAAGTGCTCGACGCAATCAATCCGCGAAGAGTGATTATCTACGGCCTAGCGACCAACTACTGCGTCAACTTCGCCGTCCAGGGACTCCTGAAGAAAGAAGGACTTGAAGTTTACGTCGTAAAAGACGCCATCAAAGAGATAGCCTTGCCAAAGGAGAACGACTGGAACCATGAAAAAGTCCTGAAAAAGTGGGAGGATGCCGGCGTGAAGCTAGTGACGACCAACCAAGTCCTTAAGATGTACAGGTAAGGTGACTGACATGGAGAATGAAGGAAGGCGCATATTGCTGCCATACATGGACCCTGCAGTGGTGGCTCGGGAGATAGAGGATTGCATCGTGAAGAGGGTGAATCTTTTCAACGCCACCGGGGGAGTGATCGGTCTCTCCGGAGGAGTGGACTCTACGACCACTGCCGCGCTTGCTAAGAGGGCGTTTGACCGCCACAACAACTCAAGTCAAAGGCAGCTTGAACTCGTGGGCTACATGCTTCCTTCAAAGACCAACTCTCCGGAGGACACGAGGGATGGCCAGACAGTCGCTGAGAGACTCGGCATCAGGTATGAAGTCCAGTCGATTGAGAATCAAGTGGAGGCTTACAGGAAGACCAACCCCGAAGCGTTCGAAAACCCTTTCCATCTAGGGAACCTTACTTCAAGGGAGCGTGCTAACGTGCTCCACACAAAGGCAGCGACTGAGAAGAAGCTCGTAATCGGGACTGGCAACAAGGACGAGGACTTCGGGATTGGTTACTACACGACTTTTGGTGACGGGGCAGCTCACATAAGCCCGATAGGAGGACTCTCAAAGCGTCTTGTACGGCAGATGGCAAGATATCTCGGATTCGAGGACTTGGCTGACCGCGTCCCAACAGCTGGTCTTGAGCCTGGCCAGACTGACTTCAAGGACTTAGGGTACAGCTACGACGCAGTAGAGCTCGTCATGGAAGGGTTTGACTTGTTCACAGAGGGGAAGTTCGGCAAGAGATGCCCAGAGGAGGACCGCAAGAGGATTGCGGGCTACCTTGAGAGGAATGCAAGCCAGATCAGGGACGTCCTGAAGAGGGACTTTGCTGACTATGCAAAGCTCTACGGAGAGGCTAAGTTCAAGAGCCACGTGGCCGCGGTCGAGGACATCATCAACAGGCACTATGATTCTGCCATCCCGAAAGGAAGGCTGATCAGCCCAGACATCCCACAAGTAACTTTGGATTACAAGCAATAAGCAACAGGTGATATGATGAAGAATGCAGAGAAGACAACTAGAGAGGAGAATGTAAAGAGGGGGATTTACATCGGCAGGTTCCAGCCCTTCCACAACGGACATTTAAGTGTTGTCAGGGCAATGGATTCTGCACCTGACCTGGACGAGTTGGTCATCGGTATCGGCACGTCGCAGGTAGGCCACATCGCTTACAATCCGTTCACTGCAGAGGAGCGCAAGATGATGATAGACGCGAGCCTCACTAAGGCAGAAGATCCTGTCAAGCCTTACAGCGTCGTGTACATCCCTGACATCAATGACTACCCGAGGTGGGTCGGTCATGTAGAGTCTCTCACCCCAAGATTCGAGGTCGTGTACTCTGGCAACACCATCGTCAAAGAGCTCTTTGAGGAGAAGGGTTACGAGGTTCGGCCGATCGAGATGAAAATTGACATCTCCGCTACGAGGGTGAGGGAGATGATGATTAGGGGAGAAGATTGGAAGAGGTTCGTTCCTGAAGGAGCGTGCCAGGTGATTGATGGGCTTGGCGGCGAACAGCGCCTGCGGGGCATCGTGTCCAGGTACAACCAAGTCTCTGTAACTGCGGACGTCATCGTCAATTACAAGGACCAGGGAATCGTCTACATCAGGAGGAAGCACGAGCCTTTCAAGGGAGAGTGGGCTCTTCCCGGAGGGCACGCAGAGCCTGATGAGCCGATTGAAGCCACTGCTGCAAGAGAGCTTATGGAGGAGACCAACCTTGAAGTCCCGGTCGATCGGTTGAAGCTGCTCGGAGTCTACTCGACTCCAGGCAGGGATCCGAGGGGGCCTTATCACACAACAGTATTCTACACCTCAGTTGATAAAGGAGAATTAAAGGCAAAAGATGACGCTCTTGAGATTAAGGTGTTTCAGGAGACGCCGCCAAAGCTCGCATTCGACCACCACAAGATCATGAAGGATTACTACAAGGCAAGGCACAAAGGATCATAAGCAAGCTACACAGCAAAAAGAGATTGTAAAGAAAAGCACGAGTCTTAAAGGATTTAGAGCCCCTTCACGAACTCCTCGTAGATCTCGTAGCACTTCTCGATTGAAGGAATGTTGGCATACTCGTTCTTGGCATGAGGGTTGTCTCCCTTGAAACCAAAGATCATGGATGGGATCCCTTGGTTGCTGAAATGCCTGGCGTCAGTTGCGCCATGGATGACGGTCTCGACAGGCTTCTTTCCTAGCACGGCTTGATAAGCCTTGTAGAACATCTTCATCTCAGGAGTCTTCTGTCGGGTGACCATCATAGGCTCATTCTTCAGCACCTCCAAGCTCACGCTCTTCGGAAGGCAGGATCTTATCATCTTAAGGATGCGATCAGGACTCAGATGCTCTGTAAACCTGATGTCAAGAGTCATCTCTGCCCGACCAGGAACTATGTTCGGAGCAGGGCCTGCGCTCATCATCCCAAGATTCATAGAGGTCTTCCAGGATTCTTTCTTCAAGAGAGGAATCTTCTTCCTGACCTTCAAGTAAGCCTTTATGAGTTCGTCAGCCGCGTTCCTTCCAAGCCACTGATAAGCCCCATGACAAGCCTTCCCCCTGGCAACCAGCTTCAAGACCATCATCCCCTTCTCCTTGAGCTCGACAGTAAGTTCCGAAGGCTCGCATGCTATGACGAGGTCTGCAGAATACTTCTTTGCAAGGAAGCCTGCTCCGTCAGCTCCTCCGATCTCCTCGTCTGTCGTGACCATTAAGCCTACAGACTTTGAACCTGCATAGCGCTTCATCACAGTCATCGCGATTGCCAAGCCTGCCTTCATGTCATAAGAACCTCGGCCATACAACCGATTGCCCTTAAGCCTGGGAATAAAATCTTCGTCATCGGCCTCGACAACGTCAGCGTGACAGACCAACAACAGCTTAGGACGCTTCACGCCCTTAGGCAGGAATACTGCTGAGTGCTTCTGGTTGCGGACAAAGCGCTTGACAGACACGCCAGGCCTTTTGAGATAATGAGCGACGAAATCAATGATCCTCTTCAATTCATCGGGATTGGATTTTACGGACTTGAACCTGATAAGGTCCATGGTAAGATTCAGAATCTCATCCCCTTTTTCCATCCAAAAACACAAGACAGGACAGAGTATATAAACTTATAGTTTTCAAAGGATGCGTCCAGGAAGGCCGCCCTGCGCAGTCTGCCTGCTTTGCACGCGAATACTCGAGACTCGGCCAAACAGGATTCTTCTAGATCAGCACGGAGCGCGGCCAGAAAATTCTGGACGCAACCGTTTTCAAAGAAAAAAGCAGCACATTCTCAGGGAAGCTTTTGCTTCCAGAACGCGAGCAGCTCTTTCAAATCGTTGAAGACATGGTCTGCAGACTCCTTCCTGCTCCGATGAGACGTGTTCAGCCTGATGGACTTCACTCCCATCTTCCTCGCAGTCTGGACGTCGACGTCAGCATCCCCCACCACGCAGATCTCATCCTTGCCAACGCCCTCGCAGTGCTTGAGAGCCGCGGCCACGATCGAGTCTGAAGGCTTGTAAGCCCCGACGATGTTAGATATCACGAAGTCCTCGAAGAAGCGGTCGATCCTAAAATTGATCAGTTCAGGCTTCAATATGAAGTCATCAGCGTCGCTCAGCACGAACAGCCTCACCCCCTTACTCTTGAGGAACTCAAGATTCTCCCGGGCACCCTCCATGAGCTTTCCTCGATCTATGAAAACCTCCTCCTCAAGCTCTCTCGCGCTCCTAGACAAGTCCGGAAGCCCAAGCTCCTGATAAGCGCAAGCCAAAACGTACTCGAACATCTCCAGAACAGTCTTAATCGGAGGATCCTTCTTTGAGTAGTGCTCATAGAACTTCGCCCTCAAGAAAGCATATAGCTCCTGATCACCAGGCCGACCAAGCTTCTCGCAAAACAAGCTAAGAAACTGAGGGCATGCAACCAAAGTGTCACCGACATCAAAGAAGACAATCTTAACCATATCATAATGCTAGGTTAACTTCTCATATTTGAACTTTTCGAGTTCTGCCCTGATATCCTCATATCTCTTGCCGCAGAGCATTCCGCCGGCTATAAACTGCTCTTGAGTCACCTCTGCAAGGCAGAAATCAGGCATCTCAAAAGCGTCAGAGACTTCCGGATTCTCAAACTCAAAATCTACAAGGACCAGGCCTTGTAGGTCACCCTGAAAGACATCCACTTCGGCAGTCAAGCCTTTATAATCCATCAAGTATCTTATCTTATGGATCTTCTTTCCAGGCGCTTGCGATAAGGACTCGAACTCTTCCTTTGAAAGAGGAATCGTCATCTCGACCTGCTTTCCCTTATCAGTCCCATCTCCAGCAGGAATCTTCCTGGTGATCTCATACTCGTCTCCGTTCTTCCTGATCCTAAGGTCAGGATGCGCTCTTGACGGGGGGATGTAGAAGTCTATTATCTCCTTTGACCGGCCTTTCAATGCTTCTGGCGGAATACTCTTTGCAAGGTAAGTCTTCTCAATCTCGATCATTTGCTATTCCTCTCGCCCTCTCATTCCACTTATTGATGGAACGTTTTTGCATCTTAATCA
>JAFGBP010000047.1 GCA_016933095.1 Candidatus Woesearchaeota archaeon
TACAGAAGAGCGAAGCTCTTCGTACCAGAAAACTTCGTTTTCCCGGTAACCCAGCGTAACGGGTTATACGGAGCGCGGCCAGGAGATTCTGGACGCGCCCCGACAAAATAAAAACATTAATAAACCTCTCCTTCCCTGATTCATGCTTGAAAGGGGTGAATTGGGCAGAGTGTATTATACTAGGAATGCTGAAGATGTAGTTCGCAATCTTGCAAGCTCTTCTGACCTAGGCCTTCGGAGGGAGGAGGCTAATGCGAGGCTTGAAAAGTATGGTCCTAACAAGCTAGTCGCTGCTAAAAGGTCGTCAATAATAGCGAAGTTCTTCGCTCAGCTCTCAGAGCTTATGGTGGTAATACTGATCATGGCCGGCGGCATCGCTTTTGTCCTCGGAGAGACCATTGATGCCACGATCATTTTCTTCATAGTAATTCTTAATGCCATCATCGGCGTGATTCAGGAGTACAAGGCTGAAAAGGCGATTGAGGCCTTGAAGCGCATGATATCCCCGCACACCATAGTGATCCGCGACGGGCACGAGAAGACCATCGGGGTCGAGGAGCTCGTGCCTGGAGACATCATCATCCTGGAGGAGGGCTCGAAGGTCCCGGCCGACGCTAGGATCATAGATGAGAGCATGGTAAGGGTTGATGAGGCTTCCTTGACTGGGGAGAGCGTGCCTCATGCCAAGACCTCGGCAATCATAGAGGATAAGGACACTCCATTGGCTGATAGGAACAACATGATCTTTATGGGGACGACCATCACGAGCGGCAGATGCAAGGCGATTGTCGTCGAAACGGGCATGCACACTGAATTTGGAAAGATTGCCGGGCTTACTTCTGAGATAAAGGAGGAGAAGAGTCCACTCCAAAAGGAGCTCGTGAACGTCGGGAAGTTCTTGGCAAAGGCTACGCTCGTAATATGCCTCGTCGTATTCGCATTGGGCATATTTGACGGGCGTCCTTTTGTTGCCATGTTCTTATTCGCCGTGAGCCTTGGAGTCGCCGCGGTGCCTGAAGGGCTTCCAGCCACGATGACTATTGCTCTCGCCCTCGGGGTCCAGCGCATGGCTAGGCGCAAGGCTATCATAAGGAAGCTTTCTAGCGTGGAGACTCTTGGCAGCACGACTGTCATCTGCACTGACAAGACAGGAACCTTGACTAAGAACCAGATGACTGTAAAGAGGGTGTACTTGAACAATAGGATCTTGGATGTGGAAGGGGAAGGCTATGAACCTAAAGGCCGATTCCTCCATGAAGAAGAGCCTTACCACAATGCTCATCTGCTGAAGCTTTTGAGGAGCGGGCTTCTTTGCAACAACGCAGAGCTGGTTCAGGAGAAGAATGGCTGGAGCATGATAGGGGACCCGACTGAGGGCGCTCTCGCTGTGAGCGCTGAAAAGGCAGGGCTTTCTCCTGAACATGCAAGGCAGGAGTATGCGAGGATCCACGAGATTCCTTTCTCGAGCGATAAGAGGATGATGATAACAGTCCATAAGAGGATTATGGGGAAGAAGAGGGAGTTCATAGCTTTCATGAAAGGTTCTTCTGACGCGGTTCTTCAGAGATGCTCATTTGTAGAGCTTGAAGGGAAGCAGAAGAAGCTCTCTCCAAAGGAGAAGGAGAAGATAAGGTCTGCGAACGAGAACATGGGAGCAGAGGCATTAAGGGTGCTCGGATTCGCGTATAAGATCCTGAAGGCCAAGGATGTCAAGAACTTTTCAAGGTTTGACGAGAAGGGTTTCACGTTCCAGGGTTTGCAGGGAATGATCGACCCGCCTAGGCCTGAAGTCAAGGATGCCGTCTTGAAGTGCCGCGAGGCTGGCATAAGGATATTTGTGATAACGGGAGACCAGGGTTTGACTGCCAAGGCCATTGCTAAGGAGATCGGGATTGCCGATGATGAGACGAGAATATTCACCGGCACGGAACTGGACGCGTTGAGCGATGAAGAGCTTTCAGGAGTGCTCGAGCAGGAAGCTGTATTCGCGCGTATGACGGCAGAGAACAAGATGAGGATCGTCGATCACTTGATGAAGGACGGCCAGGTTGTGGCCGTGACAGGAGATGGAGTGAATGACGCTCCTGCGCTCAAGAGGGCTGATATCGGGGTCGCGATGGGCATAACCGGCACTGACGTCTCAAAAGAGGCCAGCAAGATGGTATTGACTGACGACGGATTTGCGACGATCGTGAATGCTATCGAGGAGGGACGCACGATCTATAGCAACATTACTAAGTTTATAAGATACATGCTAAGCAGTAACATGGGGGAAATCATAGCGATCCTTATCGCGATGTTCCTGATACTTCCTTTCCTTCCGCCGGAGTTCAGCTTCATAACAGCAGTCCAGATCCTCTGGGTGAACCTTGGGACTGATGTCTTGCCTGCCTTGGCGCTTGGCGTCGAGCCTCCTGCTTCAGGGATCATGAAGAAAAAGCCAAGGAATCCTAAAGAGAAGATAATCACGACCAAGCATTTCATGGATTGGATCATCGCCGGTTTCATCATCGGCTCAGGCACTGTCTTAGCATACTTGCTGTATGCTGGTGACCCTTTGAAGGCGGGTACAATGGCTTTTAACGTGCTCGTCTTGTTCCAGCTCACTAACGTGTTCAACTGCCGCCACGAGACAAAGTCCATATTCACGTTGAAGCCTTGGAGCAACCCTATGCTGCTGCTGGCCGTAGCAGTGACTGTGGGCCTCCAGTTTGCTGTCATCAACTTCTCTGCGCTCCAGGTGTGGTTCAAGACAGCCCCGCTCTCGCTTGAGGATTGGGGAGTGGCCGTTCTCTTCAGCCTGTCGATAGTCGTGTACGACGAGATCCGCAAGGTTCTCTGGCACATTAAGGAGAGGAAGTATGCTGACAAGAGAGGATTTGAAGAGACGACGAGTGCCGCCTAGCGTAGTCCTCAGTTGAACAGGCGGCAGAAAATAAGTCGGCTTCATATGCAACTAATATGGCCGCACGGAGCGCGGCACGAAAGAGAGCAGCGCCTAGCGAAGTCTGACTGTTGAATACTCGACTAAAGAAGAATCGGTGCACATGAAAGTTTTCTGCTCGGACGAAGCGCGCTGCAAAGAGAGAGCAGCGCCTAGCGAATCTATTTATAGAATATCTTTTCCTTATCCTCTTCTGACAAGTGCCTTATCTGACCTGGCTTCAGGCTTCCGAGTTCCAGGCGCCCGATCCTTGTCCTCTCAAGACTCACGACGTGGTAGCCGAGGGCTTTCATCATGCGCCTGATTATCCTGTTCCTGCCTTCGTGGATCATGATCTCGACCTTGTTCCTTTGGAGCTTCCTTGCTTTGCCAGGCGCGGTCATCCCGTCGTCTAGCATCACGCCGTGCTCTATCCTCTTGAGGGTTCTGGTGTCGATCGGCTTGTCTAGCTCAACCGCGTATGACTTCTTGATCTCGTATCTCGGGTGCATTATGCTGTTAGCGAAGTCTCCGTCGTTCGTGAGCAAGAGAAGGCCGGTGGTGTTGTAGTCCAGCCTGCCTATCGGGAAGACTCGCTCTTTCAGGTGGATGAAGCTCATTATCGTCTTCTGGAACTTGTCCTCGAGAGCCGTTGCGCAGTGCTTTGGCTTGTTGAACATGATGTAAATCTTCTTCTCAGGCCGGACAAGCTTTCCTTCCACGAGTATATTGTCATTCGCGCTCGCCTTGTCTCCAAGCTTTGCCACCTGGCCGTTTATCTTGACCTGGCCTTGCTCGATCAAGGCCTCAGCCTTCCGCCTCGAGCAGTAACCCCAGTTGCTGATGAGCTTCTGCACCCTGTGTTCCATAGTCCATTAAGGAATCGCCTTGCTATATAACATTTTTCATTATGAAGTGCGAAACAGTTAAAAAGGCGCTCAGCGACCTGTTTACCGGGTGATAATATTATGCCGATTGTCAATATAAAGATATGGGAAGGAAGAACTGATGACGCTGCAAAGGAGAACCTGATAAAAGACGTGACTGATGCAGTCGTGAAGAACATCAAGTGCCCTGCCCAAGCAGTGGATGTATGCATTGACGAGGTTCCTATGAAGAATTGGGGCCGGGGAGGGGTTGTCTCCTCAAAGCTTAATTTATAGATGCCAGGGTCATTTTAGGCAGCTAGGAGGGTAGAGCTTGTTGAAGAGGTTGATGTAGTCTTCGAGGTGCCTTGTTATCAGGAAGTTCTGCTTGACGTGCTCGTGGCCTTGCCTTCCCAATTCCCTCCTCAATTTTGAGTCTTGGAGTATCTTGCTTCCTTTATCTGCTCCGTCTTTCAAGTCCTTTATTATGTAGCCCGTCTTTCCGTTCAGTACTTGGAGGGGAATGCCTCCGACGTTCGTCCCGAGTACAGGGGTCTTCTTCCACAAGGCTTCTGACACCGTAAGAGCAAAGCCTTCCTTAAGCGAGTTCTGGAATATGAAAGCAGATTCCTTCTGGAGGGCGTTGACGAGCAGGTCGTTCTTCTCAGTTATCAGGTGCACTCCAGGTATCTTCTCGGCGAGTTTTGATATCTTCATGTACATGACGGGCCCTTGAGGATCGTCTGCCGCCATGTCTCCCATGAGTACGAGCTGGCAGTCGTTCTTCTCCCGCATCATCTCGTACATGCGTAAGACTCCAAGAGTGCCCTTCCAAGGGTCGAACCTCGATATCTGAGTTATTATCGGGATGTCAGGGTCGATGCCTTTCTTCTTGAGGAGCTTCCTCGCCGCAAACCTCGGCATATCTTTGTTCTTGACTGAGAGAGGGTCTATGCTCGGCGAGATTATCACTTGGGGCTTGTCAAGGGATTTGATCCTGAACTTGTCGGATGAAATCACGATTCCCTCGTATTTCTGGATGAATGGCATCAGGAACTCTAACGTCTCCTTGTGAGGGTTAGACAGGTCTATGTGGCACCGCCATATCCACTTTGACCTCTTCGCATAAAAGTCAATCATACCAAGAGGCTGGGGGTCGTGCATCACGACGATGTCATGCTTCTCCAAGTGGTTGATCATCGCGTTTCTCTCGCAATACTCCAAGTAGATCTTCTTACGGTTGTTGGTGAGCTTGCTAGGCTTCCCTTGGAGCGAGTTGTGAAAACCCTTTGTGACCTTGAAGAAAGAGTGGCTTCCGAGGATAACCCTCCAGCCCGCGTCGAGCGCCAGGTCATCCATAAGAAAGACCAAAGTATTGAGGATCTCTGCGACTCCTCCTCCGGATGACGTCGCGTTCACGTGGACCACGTGCTTCCCTGCAAGGTTCTCTGCAGCATCCCTTATCCTGTTCACGACCTGCCGCCCTGCAATGTCAGCGTAATCATTAAGTCTTGGTATCATCTCATATCTCTCCCTGAAACCCTAAAAGGTCCTCTTGAAAGAAATAGTTTATATAAGTTTTGATTTACATCGGATCCGCTTTCATGAGCTCTCCGACCTCGTATGATCCGCCCTCGTACATGACGTGTATGAACCTGAAGGTCACGTTGTATTTCTTGCCGCTCTTCGAGATCATCGTCGTAGTGCTCTCTCCCTTTCCTTGAGGGATGGATTCCAGTGCGTATTCTCTCTTCTGCAAGTCAGTCATCCCATTGTCCAGAAGGTCAGGAACCCTTTTTTCCAGGAGCTCTTCCACAGAATACTCTGCCATGGCGGCAAGCTCTTTGGAGCACCACACGATCGACATGTCGAACAGGTCTGTTATGTATTGGGGGTTCTTGATATACTCCTTTGCCTTCTTAAGGATGGCTTCTTGAGTTTTTTTCATCTCTGCTTCAAACATACGCTTCTTATCCGGGATGTTATTTTTATAATTTTTGAAAATGCAAGTCATTAACCAATCATAATCAGCGCAGGTCGCACCTTGCGCGCTTAAAAAAACGCCGAAGCGTTTTGAAGCCCCAAAAATCATTTCATGATTTTTGATGGCTAACCGAGCGTAACCGGTTATACGGAGCGCAGCCAGGAGATTCTGGACGCAGCCAGTCCTAGCAATCAATTTAAATAAATAAGCCGCTCTTGCTCTCATATGGAGGCAGATAAAGGATCTTTTGATGGTTTCTTTAACGAAGTGATCTCTTTCGTGAAGAAGGAGAGGCCTGACAAGCACGCCTTGGCGATGAAGAAGCTTGAGCTCTGCAGAAAGTATGGTATGAAGAGCAATCCCACGGACATCGAGGTCTTGCTCCGGGCTTCAGAAGTGGATCTTCCCTTGGTAAAGAAGCATCTTTTGACAAAGCCTACGAGGACCATAAGTGGAGTGGCTGTCGTCGCTGTGA
>JAFGBP010000048.1 GCA_016933095.1 Candidatus Woesearchaeota archaeon
CATCTCCTTGATGAGCCTGTCAACCTTGTTGATAAACAACACGGGCTTTACGCGCTCACGGATAGCCTGCTTGAGGACCGTCTCTGTCTGTGGCATTATTCCTTCGGATGCGCATACAAGGACTATGGTGCCATCGATAGCCCTCATGGCCCTTGTCACGTTGCCACCGAAATCCACGTGGCCTGGCGTGTCAATAAGGTTGATTAAGTATTCTTGGCCCTGAAAATCGTGGACCATCGACACGTTAGCAGCGTCAACCGTCATGAGCCTTTCCTGCTCGTCAGAATGCTGCCACGTCGCCATGCCCTTGTCAAGGTCTCCTGCAAGCCTCTCGCTCATCAAGCCAGAAGCCGCCAAAAGATTATCTGTAAAAGCGGTCTTTCCATGGTGGATGTGAGCGCTCGTGCATATATTCCTGATATTCTCAGGCTTGCTAATCATCCTTTTCATCCTATCAACTTGTTTTTCTCCCATTTCCAATCATCACCTAAATCTTTCTTTTCTCCACCGGCCTCATTCGTACGTTATGTGCACGTCGTGGACGGTCTTATATGAGTGCAACTCCTTATCTACGAACCAAAGAGCTATCTCTTCATTCGCCTCCTCAAGGTTACCGCTAGCATGTATGAGGTTCTTCATCGCAACCCCCTTAGCGTCGGCGTACTTGTATGAGACGTGAGCGTAGTCGCCCCTAATGGTTCCTGGAGCAGAGCTCTTCGGCTCGGTCGTCCCGACCATCTTCCTGACGATCTCGACCGCGTGGACACCCTCAAGCACCATCGCGACCACAGGACCCTCAGTTATGTTCTTCTCAAGACCTGGGAAGAACGGCTTGCCCACGTGCGCCTTGTAATGCTTCTTAGCAAAATCCTTGTCGACCCAGAACATCTTCATACCCACTATCTTCAGGCCGACCTTCTCGAACCTTGTCACAATCTCGCCCACGAGCATCCTGGAGACGCCGTCAGGCTTAACCAATACGAGTGTCCTTTCAATCATCTTGTCTTTTCGCCTCATCTGTTGATTGACTCTGATCCAAAAGAGTTTGCGTCCGCAGAAAGCGGGCAAAAAAAGAGTTTTGTGCCGAGCGATCCTATGATCACTGCTTCTTCTTGGAAGTCTTGGCTTCTGCCTTCGGCGCAGCCTTCTTCGAGGACGACTTCTTATTCTGGACGTATTCCTGGGTCCAGGTCACGTTCCTTGGCTTGCGCCCCAGCTTCAAGAGGTTCTTCTCGCACTTGCTGCTGCAGAAGTACAATTGCTTGCCGTCCTTCTTGACATAAAGCTTGCCTGTACCGGCTGCGAGCGTGTTCCTGCAAAATTCGCACTTAACCATGTCTCATCACCATTCCCGTCTACTTGTTCCTGCCGGACTTGTTAAGCGGCCTTGCTTCTATCTCTGTCTCTCGCAGCATGAGCATGTCACCCAGCTGTACTGGTCCGCGGACGTTTCGCCTAATGATCTTGTTGGCGTCGCGACCTTCAAGGACCTTGCACCTGACTTGGGTGGCTTCGCCCCTGGCGCCCGTCCTTCCGACGATCTCTTCTACGCTCGCAGGGACTGCCGGCGAGAACGTGACTCCTCCTTTCTGCTCCAAGTCGGACTGGTCGCGCCTGCCCCTCTGAAAACGCTTCTTATCTCCTGGCATTGTAAATCACCTATACCTACTGTATTGACAGACTTATTCTGCCTTTCCGCCAAGTTCCTTGATCAGATCCTTAGCTTCCCCTTCCTTTGTCACGGCGACGCTTGCAGTGCCAATCTTCAGCCCTGCTGCTGCTCCAAGCTCGTCCTTGCTTGGAACCTCGACGCAAGGTATGTTCTTCTCCTTGCAAAGAAGAGGTAGGTGCATCGTAATCTCAGCCGGGCTCACATCCTTAGCGTATACTACCAGCTTTGCCTTTGCCTTCTCGATCGCCTTGGTGACCTCATTGGTCCCCTTGGTTATCTTGCCGCCCTTCCTGGCAAGCTCGATTGCTTCATATGCTTTTTCACTCATATTGTTCATCCTCCGTATGGATTCATCTGTTCTTAGTCCAAATCGACCTACAGCATGAGATTACAGAAAATCCTGTACCTCGCTCAGTTCCGAACGATCAGCTCCGGAACATCATTACTCATAGGTATTCCTCTAAAGAAAAACGGGTGGTTTATAAAAGTATCGAAAAAATGGGCTGCGTTGAAAGTCTCTCGTGCGCGGCGCTCATCGCGCATTAGAAAGAATCATTTGCCGAGTCTAGAGTGCCAATATAAGTTTCTTGAAGGAACGCCTATGCGCACTTTTTTCAACGCAGCCAAAAAAAAGGCGAATAGAGCTTACCTTTGCCTGGGTCACTGCCCCTGGCCTGCAACGTAGTTCACGATTTCTGCGCTGCCCCGAAGCGACTGCAAGTATCCTGCAAGCGCGCCTTGCCTCTTCTGGAGTGCAATCAGGTCTGAGATGTCATCATGCGCCTCTTCGTAGGACAACGGCCTTGCAGGCTCGATCTGGAGCACTTGGACGATGTGGTAGCCGAGCCTTGTAGAGATAAGCTTAATGTCCCCTGGCTTTGAGGAGTAGACGATCTCCTCGTACTCCGGCAACAAAGATCCCATCTGGGCGTCGTAGAGTCCGCAGTTGTTCTTGGAAGCCAAGTCCTCAGAGTAGAGGCTCACCAGCTCGCAGAAGTTGGTCGCGTTGATCTGGGACGCGATGCCCTTGGCATACTCTAGCTTTGCAGTCGCGGTCGACTGGTTAGCGTATATCATCAGCTGGCTCGTAGCCGACCTCGGAATAGTTGTCAGGTTATCCTTGTAAGCCTCGTAGAACGTGCTGATCTCATCCTCGCTTACGCCCTCAGCGGTCTTTGCAATCTCCAAGATCATCTTTTGTATGAGAAGGTCATTCTTCACCTGACCCCTAAACTTTTGGATAGAGGAATTGGCCTGCAGTAAGGCGGCTTCGAAAGATTCAGCAGTTAAGCCGTTCTGGGACAGGAATGCGTTCACCGATGCATCTATCTCCTCCGAGGAGACTTCCAAGCCGACTCTCCTGGCTTCCTGCAGCAGCAGTTTGTTGTTAATCGCCTGGTTGAAAGCATCGTTCAGGCTCTGGTTGGTCTGGAGGTTTGCAGGGATGGAATTAAAGATGGCTAGGACCTCATCAGTATAGACTGGCTCACCATTCACAGATGCCAGGAGATTGGTGGCCACTCCTGCATTGGATGTGCCGAGACTGAAATCCTGCTCAATCACGCAAACAATCTCTCTTGAGGAAGGATCAAGCACGTATACAAGCGACTTATGCTGTTTCTGACTCACAATCTCTGCCACGTAGAAATCCTCCATTGCAAATCCTTCGCAGTGAGAAGCCACTTGCGCAGCTACAGGTACAGCTGCCGGTCCTGAAAACCTTTGCAAAGTCATGACCCCATCAGGGTATGTCTGATAGTATGATTCGACGGACTTTTCAAAGCCATTCTTTTCAAGGAATAAATCTGAGAGCAAGAATATCGCCAACGCCAGGATGGCAATGACTGCAACTGACAGGAATATCTTCAAACCAATCCTCCCAGCACCTCTTCTTCTTATCTTGTGCTCCCCATTATTCTCTTGTCCTTCCATATTAAAACCCCCCAAAATCATCTTTCTTTATCCTTGGCAATTACCGAATTATAAAAATTGATCGCTTCATCAAGATCCTTCCTCTCAAAAGTAGGCCACCTCCTAGATGAGAAATGAATGACCGCCCCCTTGGCATCCCACAAGAGCAGCCCTGAATAGCTCCGGCGAGTCTCTATTATGAGCTCTGGAGGAGGAAAGTAAGAGCTTGAGAGGTTTTCCTTGATAGCGTCTGCATTAAGATCGTCTTCGCTCAGCTTCTTGGCGTTGATCTTTCGGACCATCAGCTTTATGGCGCTTAATACCTCTTCGCGGCCGTCATAATTGACAGCAAAGTTAAGGAAGAAGTTGTCATACATTTTTGTCTTCTCCATCGCCTGCTTGAAGGAATCTGCAAGCTCGCTCTCCACCTGATACCATTGGCCTATCACGAACACGCGCACCTGGTTCTTATGAATCCTCTCATCATCAGAGAGCGAATAGAAGAAATCCTTCAAAGACTTAAGGACATCAGGATCGTCATCTGTAAGCCCGACTGTGACTACTCTTATGCTATTCTTCAGCTGGTAATCAATTATCTCATGAAGGATTTCGAAATGCCTCTTCAATACTTCAGAAAGGTCCTTCTTCTGCTCCTGCGCCCATTTCTTGACGTGGGCTGTGTTGATTGCCAGGTGAGTCGGCACCTTCCTGGACCCGACCATTTCCCCAACCATCCCGCTTACTAAAGGAATCTTTACTTTTAAAAGCTCAACCATCAAATCCCCCGGATAACCTTGAATAGAAGGCGAACATCAGTTAAATATTTAAAATCTTCGCCTAAAAAGAGACATATGCTGTTTGATTATCCTCCAAATCTGATCATAGGGTTAATTGCAGGCTTCGTTGCCCTTGTCATTGCCTCTATAACCGACATGAAGACGAGGGAAGTCCCTGACTGGCTTAATTTCTCGCTGTCATTCTTCGCAATCGGATACGCAGTCATATTAAGCGTGCTCTACTCGAACGCTGGGTTCGTGGCGAACGCAGTATGTGGCCTCACCCTCGGGCTGGCAGTAGGGCTTTTCATGTTCTACACAGGACAATGGGGAGGCGGCGACAGCAAGCTGATAATAGGGCTCTGCGCCATCCTCGGCGTGCAGGTTCCAATGCTGTCAAGCATCGGCGGAAACGACTTGATATTGGCCTTCTTCGTCAACACATTGTTTGTCGGGGCAATATACGGGCTGGGCTTCAGCATCTGGAAGGCCATCGTCCACTTCTCAGAGTGGAAGAAAGAAGCCTTGTCGAAATTCAAGCAGCGAAGCGTACGCGTGTCAAAGATAGTCCTGATAATCTTCATGATACTGGCGCTCCTAAACTACGTGTTGTCACCTGGCCTGAACGCGGCGTTCATCCTCGGGATAGCAGTTCTGATGATGTTCATGCTCTACCTTTGGATATTTGTGTCATGCGTCGAGAAGGTGCACATGGTGCAGCCGATAGACGTGAAGAAGCTGACAGAAGGGGATTGGATCGTAGAGCCTGTCACAAAGAAGGGGAAGACCATCCTCAAGCCTACAAGGATAGGAATCACAAAGGACGAGATCGGCATCCTCAAGAAGAACAGGATCAAGAAAGTAATCATTAAGGTTGGCATCCCGTTTGTCCCGAGCTTCCTCTTAGCATACATCTTGATGATAGTCTTCGGAAACTGGCTCGCGCTATTCTTCTGATCTTCTGATTCTCTAAGATCGTTTAGCGTATATACCGCTCAAGGCTAATGCCACCCTGCTATAGCTCTTGGTCCTTCCGTAATTATTCTCCAGCGCTATTTGCCGGACGACATCCTCTGGATTCTCGACCCTAAAAGGCTTCTTCGACGCAAAGACCATTCCCAACTTGACTGCTGACCAGTGCTTCAGCTGGGGAGGCTTCCCAGGAGCAGCTTGAGCGTAATCAAGACGTATCGGAACGATTGCATTCGCATTGATCTTGTCAGCAAAGGCGTACACTGGCTCCAGCCAGTCTGAAGGGTAGCGGTAACCGTGCTCTGATATCTCCGATACCACCTTGTACATGGGATCTCTGCGATCCAGAGTGGGGTCGTCCAGGTTCAGGCCTCCAATCTTCTTCTCAAGCCCTGCGGCAATCCCCATATCGACCCTTGACTCTTCACTCGTCAAGTCCAGATATACTTTCACGAGGCCGGCATGTCGGATCGCAAACGCCATCGTGTTGCAGATAAGGATGCCCCCAGTCTCGTCGTTCTGGTCGTTATGGATGTAAGGCCAATAAACCTTGACTCCAGCTTTCTGAGCCTCTTCCAAGTGTTTCGCCACTAACTGCTGCTGTTCAGGATTCGAATCCCTGACAGGGCATATGAAGACCTGCCTCTTGGCAGGGTCAGGCTCTGAGATGAACCTGATGACGCCCAAAGCGTTCTCTTGGTTGAATGCTATCCTTTCAGTGATATCGCAAGTGTTCTCCATCCGATCTGCTATCGATAATGCCATTTTGACACTTTGGGAACTAGTAGAAATATATAAAATGAGAGGGTGATTGTGAAAGATGATTGTGAAAAGATGATTGTGAAAAGATGATTGTGAGAAGATGATTGTGCATGCTTACGGCTTCAGGCGCTCAAGGAATCTTCTTCAGCTGCCTTATCATGTAGTTGTCGTCTGCAGGGTCGTAGTCGTCATCGTCTGGGTCGTCTGTCTTGTCTGATTCCTTGCTCTCGCCACCCGTGCCTTTTCCATTTACAGGTGGCTTCTCTTCGGCCTTGCTTTCCTCGCTTTCTTCCTTCTTATCTTCACTGGCTTTCGGCTTCGGCTTCTTCTCAGGGATGACTATAGTCTCGACCGGCCTCGGCACGAGAGAGTTCTCTGTCGAGGCGCTTGTGGAGGAAGAAACTTCCTTCACCTCTTCTTTCTTGCCGCTTTTCCCTATTACAAAGGTCTTGTCCTTGACTTTCGAGTATATCTCGTCCAACTCGTTCTGCGGCATCTCTTTTGGAGGCCATAGGAAGTCCAAGCCGTCGCCTTCCTTCCTCGGCAAGACGTCGATGGCGATGTGACCTTCTCCTTCGTTCAGGATGATGTTGGTCCCGTGGGCCTTTAGCATGTCAAACGCAGAGGCTGACGAGTAGTTCGCTATCATGAAGAGCCTCTCAACTGTCGATTCGTCAAGCTCGTCCAGCTTCGTCGCGTGCTTGTTCGGAAGTACTCTCATGTGACCGGCAGCAGCTCCCTTGGATGGCATAATGCAGGTTACTAAGTCATCCTCGTAGATGATGTGAGCCTTCTTCTCCTTCAGCTTGTCGCATATGACGCATGCCATTTTTTCTTCCCTATTTTCCAGCCCCGGATGCCTGCTTCAAGGCCATTGACAGCTTGTCGATGTCAACACCGACGAAGAGCTTCTTCAGGTCTGGGTTAGCCTCGAGTGTTGCCTTGAATCTTTCTGGCTCGTTCAGGATCATGTCTTTCAATTGCGGGTTGTCAAGGATCATCTTTGCCAGGTCCTGGATATTAGGCGCGCTTGGCTGGCTGGAAGCTGGCTGGCTTGATGAACCTTGCAGTCCTGCGGCCTGGCTTTCTTGTCTTGGAGGAGAATGTAGGACTGGTTTTGGAGGCGTTTTTTTCAGGATCTGGGCTGTTATCGCCGCAAGCCTTTGGGTGAGGAGTGGCTTAACCTTCTCGATTTCTTCAGGAGCAATCTCCTTTGATGGGATGTTGAAGTTGTCTAGCTTGTCGCCGTTCTCCCTTGGGATGATGTGGTAGAGGAAGTGCGGGCTTTGCTGGCCTGCCAGTCCTCCGTTTGCGATGAAGACAGTCACCTTGTCGGTTACGATCGCTGATTTCAGTGCCTTTGCAATCTCTTTTGTTATCCTGAACATGTGGCCCGAGGTCTCCGGCGGGATGACTGGCAAGAATGGGTAATGCTCCTTTGTCATCATGAGGACGTGCCCCTTATAGGCAGGTCTGATGTCCATGATGCAGATTATCTTGTCGTCCTCGTACACTTTTCTTGAGGGGATCTCTCCCTTGATTATCTTGCAGAAGATGCAGTTGGCCCGTTGGTATTCTGCTATCTCTTCTGGGCTCATCTTGTCAAAATCAGGCTGGTCTGCCATTTAGATATTGAGAGGGAGACAGTTAATAAAAGTTTTGGAAATGAGAGGGTGCATTGGAAGAATCACTTCTGAAAGAATCACTTGCTGCTGATTATCTCGACCACGTCGCAGTTCTTCAGGACGTGCTCCTTCCCCAACGTCTTCTTTGTCCTCACGTCGATGGCGCGTATGAAACCCTGAGCCAAATCCGTGTGAATAGAAGCTGCAAAGTCAAGCGCAGTAGAGCCCTGCCTCAGCAGGAAGCAGTCAGGAAGCACGTTGCCGTTGCTGTCAGCAAGCTTGTTCACACCGCCAGGGAAGATCGCCATGTACTTGAGCATTTCGAACACCGCCGTGTTGAGAAGCACCTGCACGCCAGTACCTTTATACTTCTCGACGACATGACTCTTGATGTATTCAAGACCCTTCTTCTGGGCGTCACTCAAAGCCCCTATAATCTCAAAAGTATCATCTCCTGGCTTGTAAGAGACAAGACTCTTGTTAGCAGCCTCCCTGAGGGCCAGCTCGCTCTCAGCGCTGATCGGGATGATGGCATAGCCAGGATAAGCCTCTTTCAGGCGGGCAAGATTCACATCAGCACCCGGCAAGTCCATCTTGTTGGCAGCGATTATGATCGGCTTAGTCGTCTGCCTAATAGTCTTTATGAGAGTCATAATCTCATCATCAGTCCATTTAGTGATTTCAGGACCAAAGTTGAGCTTCTTCAACAATTCCTTTGCCAAGTCCTCTGTCACGTCGAACGCACCCATCTGCTTCGCAATCAGCTTGAAAGGCTCCAAGTGAGTCTGCTGAGCAGCCCTTGCCGCTCGCTCCCAAGCCTTCATCAAGATACCCTTCATCCACTGGTTAATCTCATCTTCCAGAAACTCGACATCTTTCAGCGGGTCGTGACCGCCCTCGATAGGCTCTCCGCGCTCATTCGTAGTCCCGCTCGCATCTACGACGTGAATCAACGCGTCAGCGTGGTTAAGGTCATCCAAGAACTTGTTGCCAAGGCCCTTACCCTCATGGGCGCCAGGAACGAGCCCGGCGACGTCGATAACCTCAACGGGCACGAAACGCACGTGATCCTTGCAAAAGCCAACGCGCGGATTGCACTGCACGTTGAAATCCTTGTCAGCGCAAGGCACCGATACGTGGCCAAAGCCTTTGTTAGGATCAATAGTCGCGAAAGGATAATTGGCAATAAGAATGTTAGCTAAAGTGATAGACTTAAACAAGGTACTCTTCCCACAGTTGGGCTTTCCAACAATTCCTACCAGCATGTAACTCAGAATAAAAAATTAGTTTAAAAAGCTTCTTAATTTCTGCAATCTCTCACATCCCAAGCCTCTGCCAAGCATGTACATCTATACTTTCGAACTTGCAGAAGCCTTGCTAGCATACTTAGTCCAGCACTCTTCAGGGATGGGCCATTCCCGGCCCGCATACACCAAAACCACGCGATACTTTGCAGATACGTCAGAGCGGTTATTAACAGCCTTGAATTCCGTCTCCGCATTGCAAATAGCATCAGCCAGTTTTCCGACGTAATCGCGCACAACGGCGTTCTCCCCAAAATCAGCCCATAAAGAATCCAGAGTCACCTTGTAATGCAGCCGGTTTGTTCTGGCTGTAAAAAGGAATCTCAATAAAGCCTTCCCATCACGCACAATCTCTTCATGCCTAGCAACATCTTTCTTCACAATATCAACCAAATCATCCTTCATAGAGCTCATAAGGCCAACCTCCATTAATAGACACTAATGCCATTAACGATAACAAATAATTAAATAATTAATAAGACTGGGAAAACACTGTCGACTTAAAAAGGTTTGTCAAGAACCAAGGAAGCGAAGCTTCAGAAGATAGTGCAGATGGTGGAGGTACTCGTAGCAGATGATCACATGAAGACCTGAATATAATGGTGGCTCCAAGCCCCTCGCTGCCGGCTCATTGCGGCATATTACCATGATATCCTCAAACATGATAAATCATCCAGTACTAACAAGATTCAGTCAAAAACCCAGTTAAAAAAAAAGTTAAGAAAAGAGAGTTTACTTGCCTGGGATGTAAAGATACCTGTCCTCTCCCAAGTACCTACCATACCTCTTCTCATAGCATGGCATGCAAAGGCTCCAGCCACCCTTGATGAACTTGAACTGGCCGCAGCTTATGCACTTCTTCTTATAGTTAGGTAGCTTGTATTTCTTCTTGGGCTTAGGAGGAATCCTTGGAACGACTGCTCGCCTAAAGGCCTTCTTCTGGAAAGTCTTTCCCTTAACGGCTTTCTTAGCCAAACTCTTATTAGAAGCCTTCTTCACGGCTTTCTTCCGAACAACCCTCTTCTTTGCCGCTTTCTTAGACTTTCCTCGTCTCACGGCCTTCTTCTTTTTAACCATGTTTCACCCTCCCTTGCAAGCACAATAGGAGTTCTCACTTATATAGTTTTGGGTGATTTCGAGGGAAAATGCTAAATTGCAGACAAGCCCAAGTTTTCCATAATTTTTTTAAACAAGCAACTGTTCCTTACCTTCATCCAGACCGGATAGCAGGAGGTGCGTTTTATGGCAAGCAACAAGGACAATCAACCAATCTATATTCTAGCAGACAATACAAAGAGAACTAGCGGGCGCGAGGCCCAGCGTATGAACATAATGGCGGCGAAGCTCGTCGCAGAAACCGTGAGGACTACCCTCGGGCCTAAAGGCATGGACAAGATGATCGTCGACGGCATCGGCGGCATAACAGTCACGAATGACGGGGTCACCATACTAGAGGAGATGAACATAGAGCATCCGAGCGCCAAGATGCTCGTAGAGATCGCCAAGACCCAGGAGAACGAGGTCGGCGACGGGACCACGACTGCCGTCGTGATTGCAGGAGAGCTTCTCAAAAAGGCAGAGGACCTGCTCGACCAGGAAGTCCACCCGACGGTGATAGCCAAGGGCTACCGCTTGGCAGCCGCAAAAGCCAAGGAATACTTGGAAGAAATGGCAGAAGAAGTGTCATTCGAGGACAACTCGATGCTCCGAAAGATAGCAATGACTGCAATGACAGGCAAGGGCGCTGAGGCCAGCAAGGAATTGCTATCAGAACTTGTAGTCAAGGCAGTGAAGAGAGTCGTTGAAAAGGACGGCGAAAAGATAAAAGTTGACCCTGATGATATCAAGATCGAGAAGAAGCTCGGCGGAGGAGTTGAGGAGAGCACGCTCGTAGAGGGGATAGCTCTTGACAAGGAGAGGGTGCATTCTGGTATGCCAAAGCGAGTCGAGGCCGCGAGGATCGCCCTCATAGACTCTCCCATCGAGGTCAAGACAACTGAGATCGATGCCAAGATCAGCATATCTGACCCTTCAAAGATGCAGGCTTTCCTTGATATGGAAGAGAGCATGCTGCGAAAGATAGTTGAGAAGATCGTAGCGAGCGGCGCGAACGTCTTGCTCTGCCAAAAGGGAATTGATGAGATGGCTCAGCACTTCCTCGCAAAGAAAGGAATACTCGCAGCCCGCAGGGTGATGAAGAGTGACATGGAGAAGCTTTCAAAAGCCACTGGCGGCAGGATAATAACAGACCTATCAGACCTCACAGAAGACGACCTCGGCCGGGCAGGAGTAGTTGAAGAAGTCAAGTTCGGAGATGAATCCATGATACTCGTGCAGGAGTGCAAAAACCCCAAATCCGTGACCTTGCTCGTAAGGGGAACTACAGAGCACGTGCTTGCAGAGGCCAAGAGGGCAATAGAAGACGCCATTGGAGACACCATCGCATCCTTGAAGAACGGCCGCGTCGTTGCCGGCGCCGGCGCTCCTGAAATAGAGCTTGCTCGCAATCTCGCCAAGTACTCCGAAAGATTCGGAGGTCGAGAACAGTTAGCCATAAAGGCATTTGCTGAGAGCCTGGAAGTCATTCCAAGGACCTTGGCAGAGAACGCGGGCCTAGACCCCATCGACGTATTGACAGAGCTCAGGTCAGCGCATGACAAGAAAGAGGTCTGGGCAGGGATAAACGTGTTCTCAGGGAAAGTGATGAACGCGTGGAAGCACGGGGTACTTGAGCCTCTCAAGATAAAGACTCAGGCAGTGGCAAGCGCAGCTGAAGTAGCCGTAATGATCCTAAGGATAGATGATGTCATCGCAGGAGGTCCTGAGAAGATGCCAGTTGTGGGCAGGGGCGGGATGCCTATGGGTGGTGAAAACATGCCAGGGGGAGAATATTAAAGGACAATACTAAAGAACAGCTAAAGAACAGGCCAAAGAAGCAGCGTTCTCGAGTGCAGGCATATCAAAAGTAATCTCCACGCCGCGATAGAATGCGCATGCTAACTATGAAATACAGTTTTATGAAACACATTTTCATCAGCTCTGTTCAAGATCTCCCATAACCCTCTGCGAACGCCTAGAAATAACGTCTTTTGGCTGAGTCTCTAATTCCATCCTATAATAATTCCATCCTATAATTCTATCTTAACCACGCAGGGGTCATGATGCGCAGCAATGGGTTACTCTTTGAACAGGGCCGTTTTCATCGAAAAATATTAATATGATTCTTCCAAATAGACCCAAATAGCTGGTAGAGGCGAATAAACATAAAAGCCATAAATCTTGGAATAGGAGATAAGAAAATTACGCAAGGTTCTCACATGCTCTTGCTCTACAAGGACCGCGAAGAGATGATTGAAGCATTTGCAAGCTATTTCAGCCAGGGACTGAAGGATCAGGAGATGTGCATGTTTTCATACGATGATGAGGAGATAATAAAAAGACTAAAGAGCGCCATGGCCAAATACGTCGACGTAGAATCCTTCGAATCAGAAGGGCAGATAGTATTTATGGAAAAAGACAGCATCTACTTCGAGAACAACGAGTTTGACCAGGAGAAAGTGTATGAGACCTTGAAAGAAAGGCTTTCCAGAAGACAAATCCTTGGTCCGGGAATCAGGTCGGGAGGAGACATTTCCTGGCTAGGAGACGACCTCTTTAGCCAGTTTGCCGAATACGAGCAAGGACTGACAGAGAGATTCAGCAACGACAACTTGATAATAATGTGCGCCTATCCTTTAAGCCAGCTTTCACCAGAGAAAATGGTTTTTATCATGCAAGCCCATCCCTTTGTAATTGAAAAGAATGGGGAATTATGGGTTGTGAAGGAAAGCGAACAAGAACTGGCCGATCTGGGATGAAACGTACTACGGAAGGGTGCGTCCAGCATCTCCTGGCCGCGCTCCGTATAACCCGTTACGCTGGGTTACCGGGAAAACGAAGTTTTCTGGTACGAAGAGCTTCGCTCTTCTGTA
>JAFGBP010000049.1 GCA_016933095.1 Candidatus Woesearchaeota archaeon
AGGAATGGGCGGCGGAACAGGAACAGGATCAGCCCCAATCGTTGCGCAGGTTGCAAAAGACGTCGGCGCCATAGTGATCGGCACCGTTACCATGCCATTCAAGATCGAAAGGGCTAGAGTGGATAAAGCAGAGTTTGGGCTACAGCAGCTGAGGAGAACATCGGATACGGTAATAGTGATAGACAACAACAGGCTGGTGCAGATCGCAGGAAACTTACCAGTGCAGCAGGCATTCGCAGTGGCAAACGAGCTGGTATCGACAATGATCAAGGGAATCGTAGAGACGATCGCAATCCCAAGCCTGGTTAACCTGGACTACGCAGACGTAAAGGCAATCATGACTGAAGGCGGAGTCGCAAGCATCGGAGTAGGCGCTAGCGACACCAACAACCGGGTAGAAGAGGCTGTGCAGGGAGCATTGTCAAACCCTCTGCTTGACATAAGCTACGAGGGCGCGACCGGAGCGATCTTGCACGTGAGCGGCGGACCAGACATGACACTGGACGAGATCAACAGGGTCGGCGAGCTTGTCACCCAGCACATGGACGGAGAAGCCAACGTCATCTGGGGAGCAAGGGTAGCGGATGACCTCAAGGGAAAGATCACTGTGATGACCATCATCACTGGTGTGAAGAGCCCTTGGATCCTCGGCAAGGTCAACTCCAAGCAGAAGGCCGAAGCAAGGCAGCAGCTTAGTGATGACCTCGGGATCGAGATCTTCAACTAGAGATACTGGAGACTTAAGGCTAGAGTAGGGGACCTTTGGATCCTCTACCACCCAAACTCTTTTTTCATGCTCAGATCTTAACTGAGTTCTAGCCTTCACCATGTATCACCCCCCCAAAACCTTACAGGTGAAGGCCAAATTTTTTTTCTTATTATATCTTATGATATTCTATCTTATGTGATTCCGTATGCCTTTTGGGAAATATATTCTGTGTCTGCAGAAAATATATAAATCGGACTCTGCGGTCTTTTTGATAGGCCTATCAAAGGTTTAAAATGGACATGGGGTGAAAAGATATTATGGATAAGAAAGGAAAGATAGCAATCTTTGCTTCGCTCTTTCTGGTTGCGATCCTCGCAGCTGCTTTTGTCTTGGCAGGTCCAAGCAAGGCTTGCAGGGACGGGGTCGACAATGACGGAGATGGACTTGTAGACTATCCTGCCGACCCGGGATGCAGTAGCAAGAACGACGCCAGTGAGCTTGGAAGCAATGAGTGCGACGACGGAGTAGACAACGACGGAGACGGCAACGTAGACACTGCAGATAGCGGATGCGCTAGCGCATACGGCACAGACGAGACTGACTGCGGTGACGGGGTTTGCGAAGGAGGAGAGACTTCTGGAACATGCCCTGCAGACTGCGGACAGCCTGACAGCTGCGCAGACACTGATGGATTTGACACGTCAGTCCTAGGCACTGCTTCGGGATACTACGGCAACTCGCCATACAGCGATGATGATTACTGCGCTGATGCCGCGAATGTTGTGGAGTACTATTGCAGCGGAGACTACGAGCAGAGCTTGCAGGTAAGCTGCGGCACAGACTCTTACGGAGCGGATTACTGCTCTGGAGACGACGTCTACAAGGACCTGACAGACTACTTCTGCGCGAGCGGAGCTTGTGACAGCACTGTAGTGCCTGAACTGGTTGAGGACTGCGACGCGTCAGACGGCTATGGAGCGGATTACTGCTCTGGAGATGACGTGTACCGCGACTATGCAGACTATTTCTGCACAGGCGGTGTATGTGACTTCGACACGACTCCAGAATTCGTAGAAGCCTGTGACGGCGACGGCTACGGGGCTAACTACTGTATGAATGGATCTGTCTTCAGGGACTTCACAGACTACTTCTGTGCGAGCGGTGCCTGTGACAGCGACGTGACTCCAGAGTTCGTCGAGTACTGCCCATATGGTTGCACTGCAGGTGAATGCAACGGGATTCCGGACAGCTGTTTTGAGACTGACGGAGGGTTCAATCCGGTTATGCAGGGTAACATCACAGGATACTTGGATGAGTCTTTCTATGTCGAGACTGATTTCTGCCTTGACAACGTGACTTTGCGGGAGTATTACTGCGTCGGAGACTATGCGTACAGCTATGACCTGCCTTGCTTTAATGGCACTGGTTGCCTGAATGGCGTCTGTTATTGAGCAGAAGGTCTTGGCTTGAAATTATTTTATCAAATTCTTCTTTTTTTGTGATTCTCGCGAAAATCACGAAAACCCTTAAATATCAGGGGCGCTTTCCCACTTCTTATGAGGATGAAACTTGCAACGTTGGCGCTTGCAGCGGCGCTTGCTGCTCCTTTATCGGCTTCTGCTGATGATCTTGGTGAAAAGCATTTCAAGGTCCGCCGTAATATGGGTTTTGACTTCATGTATGACACTGCCAATTTGGGGGCGGGGATGAGGACTATTCCTGTCCATCCTGATGATGGCGGCTTCCTGTATGGAGACACGATGACCCGCGACTGCAAGGGTTTTGATTTCACTCCTAAACTGGGTTTGGAGGTTGGTGTCGGCGGTTCCAAGGCAACGGTTGTCGCAGGCGCAGATGCCAGGTTTCACCTTGCGTGGATTAACAATAATTATCATGACGGGATTTATGATGTAAGGAAGCAGTCTTCTGATACGCGGTCTGATAACAGCAGTGCTTATGTCTATAGCATGATAAGGCCTGGTCCTTTTTCAGTCACTCCTTATGCGGGTTTGGAGCTCTCCTTGTCTTCAGGCTTGGCTTTCAGGGTCGAGGTCGGGTTGCCTTATTCCTCTTTCAAAGCTACTTCAGGCCATGATCGCTTTGGTGAGTGGAGCCCTGCTAAAGAGGATTCTTGGAGCGGGTTTGGAAAGGCGGCTCGTTTGGGCTTTAGGATTGGGGATTGGTCTGATAATGGTGTCTTTACGATAACAATTGGGGTGGAGGAGTATAAGACAAAGTTTCTCGGAGACGCTGGAAAGGTCAGGTCTTACTCGGCGGCTTTGGGTTGGAAGATTGATTTGTGAGGACTGTTCTTGTTTTTGTTCTCTTGGCACGGTCTGGTCCTTTATTTTTCTCTTTTCAATAACATTTATATAATCTCGTCATGGATTTGTTTGCTATGAGAAAAGGCCAGGTGACAATATTCGCGATCATAGGGATTGTTCTCGTCGTGATATTCACTTATCTTCTCATGGTGTCTGACATCCTTGATGAGATGTCTCGTAGCTGGAGCAAGAGCGACTATGTGAGCTTTGACTACGCTGAGGGCATGGTTAGGAACTCGATGAGTGCCTGTATGCAGGGGCTTGCTGTTGAAGGGGTATATTCTGTGGCTTTGCATGGCGGTTACTTAAGCGTCAACCCTCTCCCTTATTATGGCGAGCGAGGCACTAACTACTTCACTGCTTTCCCTCCTGATTTTGCCCCTATGCTCTTGGATTCTTCAGGGGGCAAGTTGCTTTCAGAAGATGAGGTCGGTAAGAAGCTTTGCAACAGGATCTACCCCGACCTTGATAAGTGCCTGGATGTGGATTCTCTTGAAGCAGAGGGGTTTGCTGTCAGCCAGGAAGGGTTTGACGGTGACTTCTCAGCAGTTGACTGCAACGCTACGTTGAAGGACGGTTTTGTGTCTTTCAGGGTCGGGTATCCTGTGATGCTCTCTCGTGAGGGGTATTCACTCTCTGTGTCTGACTACGCCTTTAGCATACCATACGACCTGAAGAAGGCGTACGACCTGGCTGGCAAGACGATAAGCGCGATAATCGATGATTCTTCCGACGGGGTGTATGACTTGGAAGGGCTTTGTGATGAAGCCGACGGGCTGAAGATCGTGCTTCACAACAGGGAGATCATCAACATCACGGGGCCTGGATTGTCACCTCTTGGCCTTGAGCCGTTGGAGTTCCACTTCGCAGTCAAGGACTATAATTTGGTTGGGGACTGCAGGTAAGCGTCCTAAAGCGAATTCTTGAAGCCACTGGACCCACTGGACAGGCCCGCGCAGGGTATATAAATGATCTGGACGTATATAAGGCCATCAGGAAAGCTTGCAACGACGGCAAGTGATCCGACCGAGGTGATTTGATATGGCTCCACAGAATGAGAATCCAGAACTGATAAGAGGACTGTTCCTGACACAGATATCGACCCTTACAAGGAAAGTGACGGCCCCAAGGCCAAGGACGATCTGGTGCTGATCCTGGGAGGCTGATGAGGAGATGATTAGACGAACTGGCAAGGCAACAAGGCGAGGTGAAACAAAATGACTAGCGATGCAAAAGAATACTACAACGAGACAGGAAGCTACAATGCAAGGCTGATCCAAGTCATGAGGCAGCACGCACTGATAGACCCTGAGGAAGAAGACGAGATCAAAGATTACCTTCACACCACTAGCATATTCTGATCACGAGATCCGTTTGCAACACACCCCCAAAATTATTTCTCCTTCTTTTTCGGACTTTTTTCCTTTGATTCAAGCAGGTCATACCTGCTGCGCCAGGAACTTGTTCCTGAGAGTTTTTCTTTCGTTGTTCAACCGGCGCTTCGTCTGGTCCTCTTCTGATCCAGCGCCGCTCGCTCCATTTTAAAAGCACTAACTATTTATATTGGCTCTCATGTGCTGTTGGTTGAGTTTGTTGAGGTTATTGAGTTTGTTTAGATTGTTGAGGTTGGAGTGATTGAATATGAATTCGCATACTGATACGCATTCGCATAAGCACGCTGATTCCAGTCCGCATCCTTCGCATTCTCATCCGCATAAGAAGGATGCTGCCTCTTCTGTTCCGGCTGAGCCCGCTGATGAGGGTTGGGATACTGGGCCTGGGGTTGGGCGGTTGTCTGGAGGAGCGTCTGAAGGTGGGTTTCAGGGCGGTTCTAAGCTAAGTTCTAAGGATAAGCCTATCAATCCGCTCACTTACCGGTATAAGAGTTTCCTTGTCAGGCTTATCCCTATGAGGAGGGAGGATTCTGAGAGGCTTGAGTCTGTTGCCGAGCATTTCTCTGATGACGAGCTGGAGGAGATAAAATTCCTTTTGAAGAAGAACAAGGTCAAGTTCTCTAAGAAGAGCTTTGACACGACCAAATCCTTCTGGAGGGAGTCGAGTTACTTGTTCTTCGAGTCTAAGGTCGAGGATCCTTATGTCAAGGCTAAGGCTGATCATTATTCTAAGAGGTTGATATCTGCCGGCAGGGAGCAGGTGTTCTCTGAGTTCTCGAAGCAGGCTGAGGAGAAGATCCTCTCGCTCATAGCTCCAAGCATCATAGGCAGGGATGAGGTGAAGCTTGCGGGTCTCTTGCAGCTCTTTGCTAAAGAGAAGGTTCACATACTCCTTTTAGGCGACCCGTCGACCGGAAAGACTGTGATCTTGAGGAGCATCGCTGATCTCGCTCCTGTGAGTAGCTTTGGCCTGGGGAGCGGCGCGAGCAAGGCCGGGCTTACGTTGACGGTCTCTGGAAAAGATGTCATAAGAGGGCTCCTTCCGCTTGCTGATGGCGGGATCGCCTGCATTGACGAGCTTAACCTGATGAAGAACCAGGACTTGGCCGGTCTCTTGAACGCCATGGAGAAGGGCTTCATCACTTATGACAAGGGCAACAATCACCTGCGCCTTGACGCCAGGGTGAAAGTATTTGCCAGCGCCAATCCTGAGGGTGACAAGTTCGTGGGCAAGACCGTCTCTGTCCTGAAGAGCCAGATTCCTTTCGAGGATGCTCTTCTTTCAAGGTTTCACCTCTTGTTCCTGCTCAGGCGTCCTGGTGACAAGGAGTTCCTGAAGATCAGCGAGAAGATAATCCGCGGGTCAAAGGACAACGACCTCTACAAGGGCGATGCTGACTTCGTGAAGGAGTATATAGAGTATGCAAATGATATTGAGGTTGATTTCGACAAGGGCCTAAGCGTTTTTGTCCAGGACTTTGTAAAAGAATTAAGGCGGGATGAGGATGATTTCCTGATCGAGATCAGTCCCAGGACTGTCGTCGGCATGATTAACATGGCAAAGGCCTCTGCAAGGCTAAGGCTTTCTGACAAGGTCTCCAAGGAGGACGTCGACAGGGTTATCGGGATCTTCAGGGCTGCGCTTTACATCAGGAAGGAAGAGCTTGATAAATAGGGCGCTAATAGCTTTAATGGCTGCGTTGAGAAGGGCCGCCTTGCGCAGTCTTCCTGTTCTGCACGCGAATTCTCTCGACTCGGCTAAACAGGGATTTCTGCATCCGTACTGGGTGCAGCTGGGATATTCTGAACGCACCCCCAGTTCTGCCAAAAGATTTATAAGTAACATCTTGTTCCTGTTTTCCATGGTTGAAGATGATAATCACTCAAGTCAGACCGAATCTGATTCTTCGGATTCTTCGATGAATAATGAAGAGCCTGAAGAACGCAGGGATCTTGATGTAGACTATAAACAAGGAGTCACAGCGACTATGCCTTGTTTTATTACAACTGCGTGCGTCGGGGCTATGGGCCTTTCGGATGATTGCCTCGAGCTTCGGACATTGCGTGGCTTGCGCTCGAATTATGTCGTGACGTCACGTAGAGGAAGTCGCCTTCTCGAGCAATATGCTGAGACTTCCCATAAAATATTAAGAATAATTGGGCGGCAGCCTAATCCAACTGAGATTTTGAAACGCATCTACAAGATGGACATAAGAAGAGCTGTTGACTTGACCCTAGCTGGCGCTTACGAGAAGGCGATGGACCATTATGTTGGTATGGTTAGAAGATTAGAAAATGGAGTTTTTGAATAATTAATTCTATTTGTGGTGTTCTTTCTCAAAACTTTTTTAAAGGGCTTCTCGTTTGCCTTTTCTATGGTGAGGATCATTACGAAGGAAGAGATAAGCCTGGACCCCAGGCTTGTCGAGCAGCTCAAGAACAGCGTGTTCATCTATCCTACTGATACTATCTACGGCATCGGCTGCGACGCTACGAGGGAGGACTTGGTCCAGAGAGTCAGGGATATCAAGGAGCGCCAGGAGCAGCCTTTCTCCATCATCATCCCTAACAAGGCGCTGGTCTACCAGCACTGCGAGGTTGACAAGATGACTGACAAGGTCAAGCCTTGGATGGATAAGATGCCTGGGCCTTTCACTTTCATCTTCAGGGTGAAGTCGAGGTTCTTTGCCGACAACGTGATCCCTGGGATCGATTCGATCGGCATCAGGATCCCTAACCATTGGTTCTTTGACGTAGTCAAGAGGATGAAGGTCCCGATAGTGACGACCAGCGTTAACAAGTCAGGCGAGGATTTCATGACGAGCCTTGAAGACCTGAACCCTGACATCAGGCGCCAGGTAGATTTCATAGTGGAGGACGGGACTTTGAAGGGCAAGCCCTCGACGCTTGTCCACTTCGAGAAGGACGGTGTCGAGACTCAGGAGCGCTGAGCTTCCAGATGCTGTACAATGACTTGTCTCTAACTTATCGCTTCTGCTGAGAATATCACTGTTCCGTTGCACTGTCCGAACGGGTTGTCAGATGGGTCTACGAACAGGCTCCAGTAAGTCGCGTTCATCACATAGCTGAAGTCGTCTGTCTGCTGCGGCATGGTGAGCCATGGCAGCTGCGTCGACACTCCTGAGATCGGCGTCATTGTTCCCCAAGAATCCAGCGAGTCGAGAGAGTACCTCTCGTTGGCTATCGATATGTTCCTCTGCTCGCATACGAGCGACGTGCCGGCCCCGCCAGATTCGTCTTCTCCTCCGAAGCCATATACGCTCACGTTTATGTCCATGTTTCCGAAGTTGGTCACGTTTGCCTGGACGAGCGATGAAGATATCTCCCCGACGTACATGTCTCCGAAGTCAATCACGTCCGTGACGTTCAGTGCGTACATCGGGAGTATCGAGGCATACGCGGTCGAGCTCACGTTGTATGGGAAGTCATCCTGGGCTGTCGCGTTTATTATCCACGTCCCGTTGTTGGCGTAGTACCACACGTCGAATGCGCAGTCCCAAGTGGCATTATACCCGTCTGTATTATTCCACGTGCAGGTGTCATTCGTGTAGTGCACGTTGTTATCGTCTGGATCCCACGAGGCATTCAGGGCGTAGTAGAGCGTTGCGTTGACTGCCTGGATCGTGTTGCCGCCGCCCCAGTCCCTGACGAGTACGCTGCACCACACTTTCTGGGAGGATCCTGGATTGAGCGTGATGTCATCGTTGTCGTTGCAGCTGATGTTGAGTATCTCGGGGATCGCCTGGGTGATGTTCACAGTGACCCTGACGTAATACTGGTTGCTGTTGTTCCTGGGGCCGTAGAAGTCAGGGGCTATTATGGCGCTGTCATAGAGCGTCAGCACCTCGTATCTTTGCGCAGAGGCGTCGCACGTCACATTGTACTGCTTGAACCCATCGCTCGAGAAGACTCTCGGGTACTCGTAGAGGCCGGTGCCTGCGTTGTAGGTCATCCCCAGGCTTCCTGTGTCCTCGAACGTGATGTTGCACCAGGCGCTTCCTGTTATCGGATTTCCGGTCGTCGTGTTGCTGTAGTTGGCGTAGAACACCACGTTGTCGTTCACCTCTTCTCTCTCAAGGTCAGAGCCGTCCCAAATGAGGAGCTGGGCGTTGGCGGCCGCCGTGTAGTTGCTGAAGTGCGTCACGTTAAATGACAGGTTGCCTGAATCGTAATAGTTGATGTCGCAGTCCGGACATATTCCTCCGTCCACTAGCACGACTGGAGTCTCGACGTATGTCAGGCCGCTCAGCTCTATCGTCGCCGAGAGGTTGAGCCTTGGCTCAGATGCCGAGTCCACGCTAGTCCAGTTCCCTCCCATCTGCACGATAGATGCGAGGTCTGATCCGCCTGTAAGGTTGACTGGGTCTTTGAACACGATCTTCCCAAGACCTGGCTTTTGGAGAGTGAAGTTAGTCATGCTAGAGAGGTCGCTCTCTTCTGAGACGTTGGTGGTGTCTCCTCCGAATCCGGTCAGGAGGATGACGTCGATGCTTCTTGTAGAAGAGACTTCCTCCAGCCCGAAGGTATCTGAGCAGTTGACCATCCAATCGTAGCTTCCGGATGTCAGTCCTGTCTTAGTGAAGTTGAGAGTGACGCCCTTGGCGGGCGCGTTGTCTGTCTGGTCTACTGCTCCGTCAAGCACGAGGCTGCAGTTTGCGAGCACTCCTGTGCCTGTCACGTTGTAGAGGAACGTCACCGCTCCGTCTCCGTCTCCTGCATTGTCTCCTGGAGACTCTAGCTGCACGCTCATGAAGCCTCCGAGGCTGATCACTCTGGTCTCTGTTGCGTTGTCTATCCCTCTGCTGTCGTTGGCGCTCGCGTTCAAGAAATAAGTCCCTACTTCAAGGCTTGTGTAGTTGGCATACAGAGGAGATGATGATCCTTGCGTAGAGTCGACGAGCGAACCTGTCGAGTTGTACAGGTAGATCATTATGGTGTCAAGGCCGCTCGAGCTTGCAGTCACGTTGGCGGATATCCAGTCCTGCGACTTTGATCCTGAAGCAGTGGTCTCGGACTCGAACGATATTACCACGGGGGTCGTATCAAGAGTTATCTTCCTTGTCTCTGTAGTGTTCTGGTTGCCTGCCTTGTCAGTTACTGTTGCGTTGTACCAGTACTCCATGTCTCCGTTGAGCCCTGTCCAGTTGATGCTCCTGTTGCCTGCTCCTGTCACGTTGGTCATGACCGGCCCTGAGCTGTTGAAGAGGCTGAAAGTCACGTTCTCCTCATTGGAGTCACTCGCGGTTATGTCTAAGTATATCCAATCCTTGAAGGCCAGCGCGTTGTTGTCTTCTGTCGTGGATCCTATGCTGACTGCCGGCAGGACCGTATCGAGGATGATGGTCCTGGTCTCTGTCTTGTTGCTGTTGGACGCGGTGTCATACGCAGAGGCGTTCAGGTAGTAGAGCCCGTCAGCAAGCCCTGTGATGTTGACGAAGTAAGGCGACGTCGAGCTGTTGGTGCTGTTCACTAGCCCTGCGCTGGAGTTGTAGAGAGTGACGCTGATCCTGCCTAGTTCGAGGTTGTCTTCTGCGCTCACATTTGCCGAGATCCAGTCCTGGGACCAGTATCCGCTCGCAGTCGTCTCCGGCTTAAAGCTTATGTTAGGCGCCGTGCTGTCGATCACGATAGTGATGTTTCTCGTGGCGGTGTAGTTCTCAAGGCCTGCTTTGTCCCTTATCGTGACGTTGTAATAGTGCAGTCCTCCAATCAAGCCTGAGAAGTTGAGGCTCCTAGTCCCTGATGGGAGAGTCGTCGCGTTGAGCTGGCTTCCGGATCCGTTGTAGAGGTAGAAAGTCACGTTCTCCTCGTTCAGGTCATAAGCAGTCACGTTCACGTATAGCCAGGTGGAGTTGGTGACGTTCCCGTCAGGAGGGGTGCCTTCGCCATAGTCAATGGATGGATAAGTCAGGTCTACTGTCACGTTCAATAATCCTATGGTTCCGATGTTTCCGACAGAATCATTGGCTGTCGCGTTGATGTAATAAGTCCCTTCGCCCAGATCGGAGAAGTTGGTCAGATGAGGAGAGCTTGTGCTCGTGTTGCTGTCAACAAGGCTTCCTGCTGATTCGAAGAGCGAGGCGTTGATCACGTTCAGGTGCGCGTCGCTTGCGCTCACGTTAACGGCGAGCCAGTCCCTGCTGACGAACGTGTTGTTGCTTTCCGTCCCGCTCTCGTAGATCAAGACGGGCGCTTGGCTGTCTAGCGTTATGCTCTGAGTCGTGGTGTTGGCAAAGTGGCCCGCCCTGTCCCTGATGGTGACGTTATAGTAGTAGGTGCCCTCCGCCAGGCTTGTGAAGTTGATGTTCCTGTTTCCTGCGCTCAGGTTTGTGGCGTTGAGGCCGGACCCTGAAGAGTTGTAGAGGTAGAACGTCAAGTTAGCTTCATTGGTGTCGTACGCGCTCACGTTCACGTATATCCAGTCCCTTGCCCTGAAGACGCCGTCTTCTTCTGTCCCGCCTGAGAATGCTATGGTCGGGTCAAGGCTGTCCAGGGTTATCTTCCTGGTCTGGCTGGTGTTCTGGTTGTCCACTGCGTCGACAATGGTGACGTTGTACCAGTACGCCATGTTGCTATTAAGGCTTGTCCAGTTTATGCTCCTGTTGCCTGCACCTGTCGCGTTGGCCATGACCGGACCTGAGCTGTTGAACAGGCTGAAGGTCACATTGGCCTCGTTAAGGTCATATGCGCTCACGTTCACGTATATCCAGTCCTTGTCGAGATAAACGTCGTCTTCCTCAGTGCCGCCTGAATATTCGATGCTTGGGTTGTTGCCGTCGAGCGTGATCGTCAGGGTTCCTGTGCTGTTCTCAAGCCCTGCCTTGTCATCAATGGTCGCGTTGTAATGGTATGTTCCTTCCTGCAGGCTTGTCCAGTTGATGCTCCTGTTTCCGGCTCCAAGAGTCGTCACATCCACTGCAGAGCCGCTCGCGTTGTACAGCGAGAACGTCACGTTCTCCTCGTTCTCGTCGTATGCGCTTAAGTTCAGGTATATCCAGTTCCTGTTCCAGAACGTCTCGTTGCCAGAAGTCCCTCCTGAGAAGTCAACTGCCGGATAAGTCGTGTCAAGTATGACAGTCCTTGTCTCGGTGATGTTCTCGTTCCTGGCGCTGTCGTTAGCAGTAGCGTTTATGTAGTACACTCCATCAGGCAAGGATGTGAAATTCACTGCCAGCGGTGAGGACGTGCTGTTGCTGCTGTTCACGAGGCCTGACCCGTTGTACAGGAAAGCCTGCATCAGGTTCAGGTAAAGGTCTGTGGCCGTCATGTTGATGAATATCCAGTCCTGAACCTTGTAGCCAGAAGCTGTCGTCTGCAGTTCAAGACCTATCTCGGGCTTGAGCGTGTCGAGGGTTATGTTCCTTGTGCTCGTGGAGTTGCTCATGCCCGCAAGATCAAAGATGGTGGCGTTGTAGTAGTACGTGCCGTCTGTCAGGCTCGTCCAGTTGATGCTCCTGTTTGCTGCTCCTAGCGTCGTCATGTTCACTCCTGATCCTGTGGAGTTGTAGAGGCTGAATGTCACATTGGCCTCATTGGTGTCGTTCGCCGAGATGTTTACGTAGATCCAGTCCCTGCTCCAGAAGGTCTGGATATCCTCTGTGCCTCCGCTGAAGTCCATCTCAGGCAGTGTGGTGTCGAGGGTGATCGTCCTTGTCGTAGTGCTGTTGAAGTTGCCAGCGCTGTCGTTTGCAGTGGCATTCAGGTAATACACTCCGTCAGCAAGGCCTGTCACGTTCATCGATGCCTGCGGCGTCGAGCTGTTCGTGGAGTTGATGAGCACGTTGTCTGAGTTGAAGAGGAATATCTGTATTGATTCGAGGAAGCTGTCAATCGCGTCTATCAACGCGTTTATCCAGTCTTGGATGCTGAATCCTTCATTTGTCGTAGTGCTGTTCAACTCTATTCCTGGTTTTGTTGTATCAAGAGTGATGTTGAGGGTTGTGGTTTCGTTCCTGAGGCCTGCCTTGTCGAATATGGTTGCGTTGTAGTAGTATGTTCCTTCTTGGAGGCTTGTCCAGTTTATGCTTCTGTTGCCTGCTCCTAGTGTCGTCACGTTCACTGGGGCGCCGCTTTCGTTGTACAATGCGAATGTCACGTTCTCTTCGTTCAGGTCGTAGGCCGTCACGTTAAAGTATATCCAACTCCTGCTGCGGAATGAGCCGCTTGACTCTGTCCCTCCTGAGACGCTCATGCTGGGAGTCATTGTGTCGAGCGTTATCTTTCTCGTCTCTGTCGTGTTCTGGTTACCTGCCTTGTCGGCCACAGTCACGTTGTACCAGTAAACCATGTTGCTGCTCAGGCTTGTCCAGTTGATGCTCCTGTTGCCTGCTCCTGTCACGTTGGTCATGACCGGACCTGAGGTGTTGAAGAGGCTGAAAGTCACGTTCTCCTCATTCAAGTCATACGCAGTCAAGTCAACATATATCCAGTCCCTGTTGAAGTAAGCATTGTCGTCTTCAGTTCCTGATTCAAAGTCATTTGTCGGCTTGGTCGTGTCAAGCACAATAGTTCTTGTCTCTGTGAAATTGCTGATGCCCCGAGTATCATTGGCAGTCGCGTTCAGGTAATAAATTCCTTCTGGGAGTCCTGTGAAGTTCGTGAGCGCTGGAGAGGTCGTGCTAGTGTTGCTGCTCACCAGGCTTCCCGACCCATTATATAGCCTTGCGATTATGGAATCGAGATATATCGAGCTCACTGTGATGTTCGCATCGATCCAGGTCTGGTTGAAGTATCCTTCTGCTGTCGTGCCTGAGTCCAGCATGATGCTCGGAGCTGTGTTGTTCTCCTCGCTCTTGTTGCTTGTCGTAGGTTCTGTCGAGACAACGTACCTTATCTGGAAGTCATCAAAGTATGTTACGTCTGCTCTTCGCGAGCCTGCTAGGCCGACATAGCCGTTGCCTCTAACATCTCCTGTGCCAAAGGTTCCTGCAGTCCATGATGATGGCTCTGTCCCGGTGGCGGCCCATACTTTATAGTTTCCGCTGTTGCCAGATGGATTTATGACCCTGAATTTCATGTAGTACCATGTATTCGTGTTCCAGTTGAACGTGCTCGAAAGCCCCCAGCTTCTCAGGTCATTTAGGAACTCGAGGCTCGTCTGGTTATTGTGGAAGAGGCTTGCGTATCCTCCTCCTGTGGCGTCCATGTCTTGGGATAATCCCATCCTGCCCTCATCTGCAGTGCCAAGCCATGTGGTCACGTTCATCTTGACCATCATCTCGACGTCTGAGACGTTTGAGCCAAGCGTTGCTACGAGTAGTTTGTTGGGATCGCCTATTCCTCCTGTGTTCCTTAATTGGTTGTTTACAAGCGCCCAGACTCCTCCTCCAGTCTGGTCATATGCTGCCTCGTTAGAAATGTTGGTGTTGTTGGCCCTGTTGAAGTCGTCATACCAAAGGTAGACCTTGCTCTTGTTTGTCGGAGGATTCGAGGCTGACGCTGCGCCGTAGTAGATGAAGTAGTTGGAGTCGCTGCCGCTGGCGCTGATGTTCTTCTGCACCTTGAACCGTATCGTCGTAGTTGCGCTGTTGAAGCTGCTTGTGTTGATCCTGTCCAGTTCTGTGTTCGAGGTTCCGTTCCAGTACACGATTCTTAAGTCATCGCCGCTTGCTAGGAAGTGGCTGCCTGTCGTATCAAGTGTCAGGTTTATAGTGTATCCTGTGGGGATGATGGATGCCATGTTGTTTGATACGTTGACTTGCTGCCTGTAGGTGTAAGTCGTGTTCCACCAGAGGGTTGCGCTGGCGGCCTGCGTAGACGCGACTAACATCATCACTAGCAGGATGATCGGCAGCATCAAGAGCTTTGAAGCTGGGTTGGAGGCCGAGTAGGTGTGGGTGTGATTATCTTCTCTGTCCTTGTTGTGGCCCTGCTTACTCATCTTTCCTGCCTGTCTTGGCGACGGAGACTCCGTAGTGGTGCATGTCCAGGTGCTTGATCCCTGTCTGTCGTTGTATCTCGCTCGCGCTAATTCCCTGTTCCATGGCGCGTGCAACCATGGTGTTCCTTATCGTCTGCGGGCCTACTCCCTGGATGCCTGCTTTTCTTGCGTAGCCCCTGATTATCTGGAATGCCCTCTTCTCCGACATCCTGGGGCTTTGCCTGGTTGAGAACAAGAACTCGTCTTGGGATAGGCTCTCGACCATGTCTTTTAGCCGTAAACTCAAACCTTGGCTTATCTTAGAAATTCGTTTGGAGAATTTGATCTTTGAGAATGTGATCTGGCGATCCTTTACATCCACGTCCTGGGATTTTATGCTGACGAGCTCGCTTAGCAGGCATCCTGTCTCGAGGAGGATGTCAAACATTACTTGGTGCAATTTGTCTTTAATCTTTTTTCTGACTCCTTTCTCTTGTTCGATTGTCAGGATCTCTCTTGTTCTCAGGGACTTAAGGCCAGTCTCTTTTTTGATGGCTTTGGCTTCTTCTGCTCCTTTGGCTTTGGAGAATGCCCTCCCTCTTTGGATGCTTATGGCGTCTCTCGTGCTCAATTCTTCGCCGAGGATTGCCTTGCTCTGATGCTTGACGAGCTGCATTATCCTCCTGGCGGTCAGCTTCTTGCTCTGCCTTGATCCGAAGAGGTATTCTTCCTGCCTGTTTGCGAGGTGGCGGAGCTGGTTTCCCAGTTCCTTTGAAATGGTTGTCTTCCTTTTTTTGGCGCCTGACCCTATGCTTATAGAATCCGTCGTAAACTCGATGTCTTTGGCCTTTATCTCGGTCAGTTCATGGGCTTTGCACCCCGTTTCTAGAATAAGCTTGATTATGAGCTGGTCTCTGATGTTTTTCTCTATTGATTTGTTTAGCCTGCTGAGTATGGAGGTCTCTTGGGATTCCTTGTTTTTTGCATAGCTTTCGCTATGCTGGTTTCTTTTGGGCGCCATTTGAAAAAGTCGGCTTACAGAGGTTTTATTTTAGGTTCTCACGCGTTGCAAGCCGCACATCTCTTATGGTTGAGTTTACTATTTGTTGTTTAGTTGAAACTGATATATAAAGGTTGTGTTTTTTGTATACTAAAATACTTTATTTGAGTTTACTTTTTGTTGTTTTGGCGAAACTAATATATAAAGGTTGTGTTTTTTGTATATTGTTGACTCTTTTTGGCCGTTTGTGCTTGGTGTTGGCTGACTAAACAAAAAATATAAAAGAAAAGCCCCTTTTGATTCTCTTATGACAGAGAAAAAAGCCAAAGACAAGCATCCCGGAAAGAAGCTGAGGATATTTAGCGCCGGAGACCTGCACAGCGACAGCAGGCAGGCAGAGCGGCTCGCAAAAGAAGCCTACGACAAGAAAGCAGACGTAGTCATCCTCTCAGGAGACATAACCTTCTTCGATACGAGCACAGAAAACATGATAGGGCCATTCAAGAAGAGGCACCTTCCAGTCCTGATAATTCCAGGCAATCACGAGAGCGTCGCTACGACCGACTTCCTGGCTAAGATGTATGATGTCAAGAGTCTCCACGGCTACAGCGCAAAGTACAAGCACGTCGGGATTTTTGGAGCGGGAGGGGCCAACATTGGGCCCAACGTGACGTCTGAAAAAGAGCTCTACGACCTGCTGAAGAAAGGATTTGATGACATAAAGGTGAAGGGCATTGATAAGAAGCTGATGGTGACGCACGTTCACCCCTCAGGCACGCAGATGGAGAAGCTTAGCAAGTTCATACCCGGAAGTAGCGGAGTGCGCAGGGCTGTGGAGAAATTCCAGCCCGACATACTCATATGCAGCCACATCCACGAGGCAGAAGGCCTCGAGGAGAAGATCGGGAAGACGAAGGTCATTAATGTGGGGAAGAAAGGAAGGCTTATAGAGATCTGATTTGAGATGTCGTGGCGGGTGAGTCTCAGAGCAGAGAATGGCTCAATGGTTGAAGAATAGAAGGCTGAAGGACAATGACAGAACAGCTAAAGACACTAAAGGACAAGAACTGCGTCGTGACAGGCGGCGCACAGGGAATAGGAAAGGCGTTATGCGCTAAACTGGTCCGCGAAGGAGCGAACGTTTTCTCTCTCGATATAAATGTCCCTAACAAGTCCGACGCTATCAAAGGAGTCACTTATCTCGAAGCTGACGTCACAGATTCCAAGGCCTTGATCAAGGCGTTCGAGAAGTTGGATCAGATAGGTGTGTTGTACAACAACGCGGGCATCATAAGGCGAGGCCGTCTCCTGGATATATCGGAGCAGGAATTTGACATGTTGTTCAACGTGAACGTCAAGGGATTCTGGCTTGTATTAAAGACGGCGGCTCCAAAGCTTACAAAAGGAGCGACGATAGTCTTCATGAGCTCAAGGCACGGCCTTAACCTCCCTGCGGATCCTGGCGCTTACGCAGTTACGAAGCAGGCGAACATTGGCCTTGCAGAGGTATTTCATAAGGGATATCCTGGATATGACGTGAAGATACTCTGCCCTGGCTCGATAGATACAGCTCTCGGAAGGCACCAGGTCTCTGACAAGGAGATATCGATGAAAGAGAAGATCATGAACGCTCCCGAATTCCTGGCAGACAAGATAGTCGATCTTACCTTGTCTGACAAGAAATGGCTTCTCTTTGATGAAGAGTCAAGTCAGTACAGCACTGCCCTTTACAAGGATCTCTAGATTTCGAGAATAAGTGCCTATCAGTTTCTAGACTATCGTCGTGCCCTTGAAGTCCTTGCCATTTAAGAGGTTATCTATGTTCTTCAGGTTGTTCCCGTTCGTTATGTAAACTGTGAATCCGAGCTTTTCGCACTCCTTCGAAGCCACAGGATCGAATGGCGCGTTCAGGCCTGGATGCCACTTGTCGCCTACGATCTTCCTGAAGTTCTTCCAGGAGATCTCTTCGATCCGCTGTGCGTCCTTGAACTTCGCCGGGTCCTTATCAAAGACATAATCGATATTCGAGAGGTTGATTATCTTTGTTGCGTGGAGCTGCTTTGCAAGAAGGACTGCATCGTAGTCTGTTGAGAAGCCAGGCTTCCAACCCCCGGCGATTATTACAGGGTCTTTGGTGTGAAACTTCTTTGTGGGGTCCTTTATGAATTTCCAATGAGAATACTTACGAAAGATCGTGCTCATGAGGTGAGCATTCATTCTTGTGCCGTGGATGCCCAGCCAGTCGAGGTCAAGGTCGTTAAGTCCGCTTATCACCCGAGCCGCCTCTTGGTAGTTCCTGCTCGTCCTCCCGCCGCCAGTGATTATCACGAACCGCTTTCCTTTCCGGATATGCTTCACGATCAGATTCTTGAATCTCCTAAGAAAATCGATGTCAAGCCCTTTAGGAGCTATCAATGATCCTCCGACGCTGATGACGATCGTCTCTTTTTGAGTCATTTCCAAACCATGATGGGTTCTTGGTGTTTTTAAAGATTTGTTGCTTTTGAACTGTAATTCGGCTAATCTTTTACAACTGTTTGGTGGTATAAATCTAAAACTATTTGAATGTGAACTTCTATTCAGATTCCATGAAGCCGATTATATCATGTCCTGATCCAAAGAATTAAGCTGTTTTTGATATTGCACAGCGTGCTGTGGACCGATACAAATCGGAAAAACCATTTCTCATTGGGGTGACCGGGGCCGGTGGCGCGGGAAAAACGACTTTGGGAAACAACCTCGTTCTGTTTTATGGCATTGAAAATTGCGTATCTGTTGATCTGGATGATTACCTGATCTCAAGAGATGAACGAGCCATCTTGGAAATATCAGGATATAATCCTCGTGCCAACAAGCTGCTGAAAGCAAATGAAGATATCTCTAACCTGGCAGAGAGAAAACCTATCTCGAAGCTGAGATATGCGCACGCAACCGGGAAAGTCCTTCCTGAAGAGATAGTCCTTCCGAAAGAGTTGGTGGTTGTGGAGGGAGTTACTACGCTGTATCCGGAATTAAGAGGTTTGTTTGATATGGCTTTCTTTCTTGATGCGATGGAAGAGACTCAAATCAGAAGTCGTGTTGAGCGGGATGTCAACGTAAGAGGATATACTTTGGAACAGGCATTGATGCTTTATGAAAACCTGAAGCCGGAATACAATCGTTATATCGCGCCGACGAAGAAATTCGCTTCCGTAGTTGTCTTGGTCAGTCCTGATTATGTTATGCATCCGATTTCTGTCAAGTCGGTCTTCAAATAGATTTATAAAGTGTCCAATCCAGACTACGGATATGGTCAAGGGTGTAATTTTCGATTTTGACGGAGTCTTGGTGGACAGTGAGAGGAAGAAGTTCAATGATCTTAGATTTATCCTGGGTGAACAAGGTCTTCGTCTGGGTGAGGATGTCTTCTCCGTTTTCATTGGGAAAAAGACCAGATCTTTTTTAGAGCATGAGTTCCCGACTCTAGTTGGCTCTCGTCTTGATGCTGTCCTTAAAAGAAGGGAGATCATGCAGTTTCAAGACCTTAAGAAGAACAAGCTCATAGTGGGGGTGCGTGATCTTCTCCGGTTCTTGGAGATGAAGAAAGCCGTGATCATGATATCTACAGGATCCAAGCGGAAGTTTGTCGAAGAGCTTCTGAAGGTCCATAAGATAAGACATTACTTCTCGAGAATAATATCTGGTGAGGATTTCAGCACCTCGAAGCCAGATCCGGAATGCTTTCTGGTGGCTCTTAGGCAAATGGGTCTTAAGCCTGATTATGTCATCGTCATAGAGGACTCCGCCGCGGGTGTGGCCGCGGCGAAAGCTGCGAACATTCGAGTTTTCGCCATCAAAACCTATTCGAAGGAGGCCGAATTATCCGGTGCAAATAAGATTTTCAATAATGCTCTTGATCTGCTTGATTATATTAAAAAGAATTATTCTAACCTTTGACTACGCCGAGTGGCTTTACCTTGACTACGAGCTTTCCTATGCCTGCCTTGTGCGAGACGTCTACGACGTCGTCCACGTTCTTGTAGACTTCAGGAGCCTCCTCAGAGGTTCCTTCCCAGTTTGCTGCCCACGTGTCTTGTTTTTCTAGATTTTCTAAAACCAACCATGGAGACCATGAAAGCTTATTGTTTTTTTATGACTAAGTAGGTTCCAAAGAGAATTAGGAATCCGCCGATTATAGTCTCCCAAGTCAGTGCTTCCTTGAAGAACAGGATCCCCCAAAGTATTGCGCCAAGCGGCTCGATGTAGTTGATGATGCTTGCCTTCTTGGCCTTGACGTCACGCAGGCCTGACTGGAACAAGGTGTTTCCAAAAGCGATTACTACTATGCCGATTATCAACAGGGATGCCATTCCTAGCAAGCTAAGCTCTTTCATGCCGCCGAAGGATGTGAACGGTGCCAGCACAACGACTGGTATCAGCAGGTAGCGGAAGACCACGAATCCGCTTGCATGATGCTTTGTAAGGAATTTTTTCGAGAGTATCTCCCCGGCAAAGAAGACGGCGGAGGCAGTGCCTGCAAGAAGGCCGACAATATGGATGTTTGACAAGCTCATCTCATTTGATGCTATCAATATGGCCAGGCCTGAGAATGACAGCGCCAGTGCCAATAAATCCTTTCTGGTGATGCCTTCTTTTAGTGTGATGTCCGCTAACAGGACGACGAATACCGGCGCCAAGAAGTGCGTGAGCACAGCGTTCGCAATCGTCGTTGTCTTAACAGCGTAAAGGAAAAGGATGTTATTTATCGTAGTGAACACTCCTAGGAGTAATAGCATCTGCCATTTTTCTCTTGCAGTCAAGGCTTCCTTCAGCTTTCCTTGGAATGCGAACAAGATGCCTAAGGACAAGAATGCGATTACCGTGATTGCCCATAATATGCTTAAGGAATCAAGCTCTAATAGCTTGACCAAAGGAGACATAAGCGAGAACAGAGAGGTCGCGATCACTATCTTCAGGTATCCATTCATGAGGAAGACGTGAGGGCTCGGTGTTTATTAACTTATCCCTAACTTATCCCTTGACTACGCCGAGTGGCTTTACCTTGACTACGAGCTTTCCTATGCCTGCCTTGTGCGAGACGTCTACGACGTC
>JAFGBP010000050.1 GCA_016933095.1 Candidatus Woesearchaeota archaeon
ACAGACCATCGGCATGCTTACAGCTGAGCTTGTGAGGAGTATAGAGTCGTTCGTAGAGACCCAGCCGCGCAGCATCGAGGAGGTGGCGAGGCTCATCAAGAAGAACTGGAGGACGGCTGACAAGTACCTTCAGGAAATCGAGCGCGAGCACGGCACCATATCCGTCAAGGTGTTCAGGCCAGGCACAAGGGGTGCCCTTAAGATTGCTTATTGGTCTAGCGTCGAGAAGGCGAGCAGCACTGTCTTCCAAGAGCTCCTCGAGAAAGACATCATGCAGGGCCGGAAGAAGGAGGACTTCTCTGAATTTGACATCTTCCAGCTTGTCAAGGACAAGAACAAGCACGCCTCGGTCGAGAACGCTGCCAAGGAAGACCTCACAGACCTTGACCAGCTGGTGGAGATCATCAGGGGCACAAGGAAGCAGCTCCTTATATTCTCAGGAAACCTCTCCTTCATCAACTTGAAGAACAAGCAGATAAGGATCTATGATGAAGTCGACTGCCTGATTAAGAGGGGTGTCAGCATCAAGGTCGTATGCAACATCGACCTTGCCGGAAAGGAGAACGTCGAGCGAATGCTCTCCCTGAATTTCAAGAACGCCTGTGAGCAGATCGAGATAAGGCACCGCGAGCAGCCTCTAAGAGGCATGATATCTGACAACAAAGTCATCAGGATCAAGGAGGTCAAGGAGCCCACTGGCAAGATACACGAGCTGAACAAGCGGACGTTCATATTCTACACGATAAGGGATTCTGAGTGGGCCTTGTGGCTCAGCCGCATATTCTGGAAGATGTTCTCGGCATCGATAGACGCGAACAAGAGGATTGCAGAATTGAAGAAGCTGAGATAAAGCTTTTCTGGCAGCCAAGGGCGGCTATTATCTAGAAGGACTCGTCAACCTGTTCAGCCAGCGCGCAGGGGTCGAGTCCATGAATATGAAGTATGCTAGCGTGGCGAAGTAAGTGATCGGGTTACGAGCTTTTGTCCTCACCTTAACGTTCCCTCTCTTCATCTGGCGCACCAGAACGTATCTGAGGCGGGCGTATTCTGAGGGGCTTGCCTTGCTGACGTATCTCTGGAAGAAATTCTTATAGGAAGCCTCTTGGGGGCCTTGCAGTCCTCCCGGACGTTCCTCAGGTTTCTCTTGCAAACTCAGGTTTCCTCGGAAGCCTTGCTCCTTCTCCCGATAACGTCCCTTCAGTACCTTGTATTGCTTCCTGGAAACCATAACCCAGGTATAAGTCTTCCCTAACTGGTCTAGCATGTGGCAGTCAGTGCCTCCTATCATCACTTTCTTGTGCATCTTAGCCTCCCAAGCCGCGCGCAGGTTGAAGTTAAGCAGGTCCTTGTTGAACGGCATGCTAGGATAGAGCGAGCTGTATTCCAAGCCATCAAATAAGTGCCTCCACTTATCATAATCCTTGCCGATCGCATACTTGAAGAATGGGAAGAAGGGGTGGGCAGCGACCACAAACAGGCTGCTCGCTTTTTCAGATTCCTTGTATCTGCCAATCATGCTCTCAAGGTCTGGAAAAGTGCTTATGCTCTCAGCATCCTCTTTCTTCATATTGTATATGAGGACATGGCTTCCTTCGATTGTCTTCTCAATCCCAGGGATGGAGATTAGCCCGCGCTCCTTGGCATATGATTCCAAGCCGCTCATCTCGTCATCATCCAGCATGTGGTCGTGGAGCGTCAGGCTGAAGGCGCTGAATCCCTGCTCTGCCAACGCGTCGACGAGGTCTCGCGCCGAATAAGAGATCATGTGGGCGTCCTCAGGATCCTCATGAGAGTGCAGATGGAAGTCAGCCTTGATGCGCCTGCGCCTCATCTTATGAAGAAAACGGGCCATGAGAATGGGATGAGAAGGATGTATATAAATTTTTGGTGGAACTGCAGAGGGGATTATGAGAGGTCATGAGGTCATGCACGGGCTGCGTCCAGAATCTACTGGCCGCGCTCCGTATAACCCGTTACGCTGGGTTAGCGCGCAAGGTGCGACCTGCGCTCACTATCGTTCGCTTAGTCCCACGCTTAATGATGGCCGAGTCTAGAGCCTTCGCCTGTTTAATTGTCATACTGCGCTAGGCGGCCTTTCTGGACGCACCCCCTCATGCACGAATACCTTTAAAAACCCTTATCCCCTCCCTCTCCTTGCTAGGCTGGGCGGCTTATCCTCGCCTGTTACCCATAACGGATATTTGTGGGGGCCGAAGCCTGAGGGGCGGCTTGTCTGCCAGGCTTGAGTCCTGTGTAAACCGTCGATGCTCTGTCCTCATTGACTCTGGTCTTCGTGAATCGAGTCAGGTCGGGAACGAAGCAGCTCTAAGCATTGATTAGGGTGCTTTGAGGGTTGCGGAGCGGAGGAATACGCAGGGTCAACTCTTGTTTGACTGGCAAGTCCACCCTTGGGCACGCATTTATTTCTGGCAAATTTATAAATTTAAATCAGTCTCCCCGGGCAGAATGCGGCTTGAAACTACCCGGTCAATCCTGCGGCCATACGAGATGCGGGACATATACAAAGCTTTGAATAGAAAGTGGATGCTTTCTCAGGCAAGAATAGTCTCCAGTTCGGAAACTGAGTTCTCCCGCAATACATCTGCAAATACGCTTTTTCCTTTAATGGTTTGAAGAACAGCGAAAAAGGTGTGGCCTATTGCGTAATTGTTGAGTCTCTTTTTCCAGTTGAAAGAGAAATCAGGATAGCACAGCTGTTCAGTTGTTGCCTTTATGCCCATATCGTCGCATATCCAGCAAAAACTAGCTCTCAAATGGTCAAGGCTATTCAAAACATTCGGAACAAAGTATCTTCTGTCATCTTTTAACAAAGCGTATTGCCGCGACATATTTAGCGCCACGCCGCACGCGTGACCCTCTCTTAGGCACCTAACATCATTATAGAAACCAACATCATATTGGGCGTGATGTGCCGACTCATGGAAAATCGCACAATCCATTTCAATCTCGGACATGGATTCGGGGAGCCGTATCATGCCTGGAATATAGTCCGCCCTATTTGCTGCACTTATGCTGTCGGAAATTAGCAACCCGTATATTACGGGTGAAATGGTCAGGTTAAAATAAGTAAGATAAGGAAGGGCTGAAGTGGTGTCGTTGCTAAATGAGAATGAGAATAATCCTGACGAAATGGTGGCAAGACATAGTAAGCTGAGCACATGTATCTGTCTATGGTTTGATTTCTGCTTGATTGCAGGCGTGCTGTTTTGGCGTATGCCAAGAAAGGCGTCCATTTCTTGAGTAATATCGCCAAGCCGTCGCTCCAATTCAGCCGGCACTGGATTGATTTTCGGTGCGTGAAAAAATCCCATAATTTCTTTATTACTTATGCTGGCAAGCTCAGTCACTTCCCGTTTAATCAGGTATTTGATGATTTCTGGATTGTCACGGCTTTTTAGAAATTTTTTTATGCGCAGGGAATACTCTTTATTCTTGCCGATGTTTAAACCACAGTATCTATCATCGAGCCAACCCATCCTACAGAGAATCGAGGCTATTTTTAAAAAGGTATTGCTTAGTTCATCACTATCGCTGGCTTTCCAGGGCTTGCGTTCTTTGCCTTCTGTTCCTTAGAGTCCTCTGCAAGCACGATCTCAACCTGGCATCCGAACTCTTTTGCCAAAGTTTCCTTGGCTTCGTCTAGCATCTTCTTCTCTGCGTCCTGGCCTAGCATGACGTTAGGGAGCTTTGAAGGGTCTTTTATGACTGACGGTACGATCTTCATCACGTCCTGGCCGTGCTTCTTCAGATCCGTTGCCATGACGGCCTTGATAATCTCTCCTGGATTTCTGGTCTCTTCGATCTTTTTCTTTAGCATGTCAAAGAGCTCGTACTTCCATTTAGGGGACACGATTATTATGGCCTTGGAGACCTTGTCAAGCCCTGCAAGCTTCTTCACAGCGTTGATGTCAGTCCTGATGCCATCGACGAGCGCGTCTCCAGCGTCCAGCCTATCATCTATCAGATTCTCATCTGCTTTCGGCCATGGTTCGAGGGAGAGGAACTCCTTATGTCCAAGCTTCTCCCAGAGCTCTTCTGTCATGTGAGGGCAGAACGGGTGGATTATCTTGATGAATGCTTCCATGTCTTTGCGGTCCACTTCCTCATGCTCTATGTATTCGAATGTCTCCCTGATCTTGATGAGTGCAAGGTTGTACTTGAAGCCCTCTATGTCAGAGGTCACATCCCTTATCGCCTTGTGGATCTTGTTCTTGACCTTTGCGCTTGACTGGCCTATCTTCTCGTGCGTGAGCGCGCTGTACATCTTTGATACGAACTTGTGGGCTGATTCCATGCCATTGTCGTTCCACACGCTGTTGCTGTCAGGCGAAGCCAGGCTCATGAGGTTGAACCTCAGCGAGTCTGCAGAGTACTTTTCTATAGTCTCGATCGGGTTGACAACGTTCCCTAAACTCTTGCTCATCTTGTTGCCGTCTGGACCGTGGAGCATCCCCTGGTTGAACAGCCTCGGGAAGGGCTCGTCAACATCGACCATCTTCATATCCCTAAGGGCCTTTGCAAAGAAACGCGCGTAGATGAGGTGCATGCACGCGTGCTCTGCGCCTCCGATGTACTGGTCGACAGGCATCCAGTAATCTGCCTTCTTCCTGTCAAAGGCTGCCTTGTCGTTCTTGCTGTCGCAGTACCTAAGGAAATACCATGATGAGTCGAAGAAGGTGTCCATGGTGTCGGTCTCTCGCCTTGCTGCTCCGCCACACTTCGGGCACTTGGCCTTGACAAAGCTCTTGCTCGACGCCAATGGATTGCCTGATCCGAACTTGACGTCTTTCGGCAGGAGGATGGGGAGGTCCTTCTCGGCGACAGGCACGACTCCGCACTTTTCACAGTAGACCATCGGAATTGGAGTTCCCCAATACCTCTGACGCGACACGAGCCAGTCCCTGAACTTGTAGTTGAAGGTCTTCTTTCCCAAGCCCTTCTTCTCAAGGACAGACTGCATCTTCTTGATCGCTTCCTCGCTTGAGAGGCCTGTGAACTCTCCTGAATTGACAAGGATGCCGTAATCAGTGAATGCTCTCTTCAGCTCTTCAAGCTTCTTGTCCTTTCCAGGATGGACCACTTCCTTGATCTGGATGTCATATTTCTTCGCGAACTCGAAGTCTCTCTGGTCGTGGGCCGGCACTGCCATCACCATGCCGCAGCCGTACTCTGCAATGACAAAGTTCCCTGCCCACACAGGGATCTTCTCTCCAGTGAAAGGATTCACTGCATAGCTGCCTGTAAATACCCCGTCCTTGTCAAGGGCTTCTAGCTCTTTCTCGCTCACACTCTTGATCTTCTTTAGGAACGCATCGACTGCAGGTTTTTGCTCAGGAGTGACTAGCTCGCCAAGCCTTGGGTGCTGGGCAGCGACGACCATGAACGTGACCCCAAATATCGTGTCAACCCTGGTCGTGAATATCGGCCATTTCTTGCCGCCGATCTCGAACTCGATCTCTGTGCCGTAGCTCTTCCCTATCCAGTTCTCCTGCATTATCTTTATTCTTTCTGGCCACTGCAGCTTCTTGATGTCATCCAATAGCTCTTCGGCGTAGGCTGTCGTCTTGATGAACCATTGCTCCAAGTGCTTGGTCTCGACATCTGTGTCGGTGTGCCTCCAACACTTGCCAGAGTGCACCTGCTCGTTCGCTAGGACGGTGTTGCAGTCAGGGCACCAGTTGACAGCGCTCTTCTTCCTGTAGACCAGGCCTTTCTCAAAGAACTTGATGAAGAAGTATTGGTTCCACTTGTAGTATTCCGGGACGCAAGTCGCGATCTTCCTTCCCCAAGAATAGCTAAGGCCAAGCGCGTGCTGCTGCATCACGAAGTTCTTCATGGAGTTCTCAGTGTAGCTCGCCGGGTGCTCTCCTGCTTTTATGGCCGCGTTCTCCGCCGGAAGGCCGAATGCGTCGTAGCCCATCGGATAGAGGACGTTGAAGCCATTCATCCTCTTGAACCTTGCAAAGATGTCACCGATCGTGTAGTTCAAGGAGTGGCCCATGTGAAGCCCTGCCCCGGAAGGGTATGGGAACATCTCAAGGACATAGCATTTCTTCTTCTCCGGATCTTCGAAGACATCGAATACCTCTTTCTCCTGCCAGCGCTTCTGCCACTTCTTCTCGAGCACAGAGAAGTCAACTTTCCGGTCATCCCTGCTATCTTTCGGGCTTTGAGACTGGCTTGCGTAGTCTTTGCCATCCTTGTTTTCAGCTCTTGCCATGTCTAGAATAGAGGAAAATCTTGGCTTTTAAAGTTATTGATTCGAGCAGCCTTAGCCCGCATTCCAGTCTTAGTTCCTTTCCACCAAGCATTGGTATGCGCTTTCTTCCAAATCTGCGAAGTAATTGTAATACTTAGGGTTCTCTCGTTTCATCTTCTCATTGGAATCCTTGCTCGTGTAGTATTCAGAGAACGCGTTTGCAAATCCTTCTGTTGATTTCATAATTCCGTTGGGCTCCTTATCACCGCATCCTTCTCCTTTGCCTGCAACGAAGATGTAATCGCAGTAGATTTCTGTCCAGGTACTGAATTCTGAGAGTTTCCTAGCCGCTCCACCCGCCAAGCCTTTTGGAAGGCAAGCATCTCCCATAAAACGGTCAATTATGTGCCCTAACTCATGCATAAGGACGAAATCGCTTCCATTGCAGTTTAGGAAGGCAATGGCATAATTGACCTTTTCTTCTGGAAGATACTCCTCTATTTGTATTTGTATTCCGCAGAAACATTTTACCCCATATGACCTTAAAGTGGCATCATGCCGCTCCTTGAGCCGATCAGGCAAGTAGCTTGCATCAGGAACTATCATCAACTTAGCCCCTGCTTTGCGAAGCACCTTTAAGTATTGGCTTGGAAGATTGGAAATGGTTCTGAGCGCGATCTCGGCTGGTAAGTCATTATCATCCGATATAAGTATGTAGTCAAGGCCGCTTCTCTGACCGCTCTTCAAGCCCACCCTTGAATTAGAGGTGTCTTTCTTCAGGAATTCATCTATTGAGAACGCCCACCCAGGCATCGGTGTCGATAAATCTCCCGCGACCTTTGTTTGCTGAGGCGTGAGGTATCGTTCTGAAGACGTATCTACGACGCATTCGGTCTCGGAAAGAGACCTATTCAAAAGCACATAGTCATCAATTGCTTTCACCCCATAGAAACCTAATAAGGAAAAAAATGGCAGAGAAGCCAGGCATAAAGCATACTTTGACGCCCTCTTCAAAGGACTCTGACGCCTTCGGCTCATCTTATTGCTGCTTGTTTTCAACCCACACCACCAAGTCTGAAACATTTTCTGGAAAGAAAAGATTTTTCATTAAAATATGGCTCAGGATTTGCTTAGGACTTTTTAGAATCCTATCGTGATCTGGAAATTCCATGATTTGTTCTTGTACTGGTTCACGTTCTGAACCGCGTAATAGCCATGGGTTCCGGTCACTCCGACTGGAAGTGTAAGCCACACCGGAGGCTTGATATATTTCTTGAACAGATAGGCGATGCCCATCACAATCAGGTTTATGCCCGTCTCATACGTGTATACTGCAAGCCTTCCTTTCTGCAGGAATGGGTCAACCAAAGGGTTCAGGTCGTGACAGCCAGTGTTCTCCAATCTTGCTCCTGGATACTGCTGTGCGTATTCTGTCTGTATCCTTCTTTCAAGCTCTGCTTCACAGGCGGCTTTGTTCTTGTAAGTGAACTCTATATCAGCAATAGTCGACCCGAAAACAGCTACTGCAGACAGGACAAAAGCCGTGTCAAACGTCTTCTTATGAACATCATCAAGATCTTCAGTCCTTACACTAACTATTCCGAAGTCATACTTCTCCTTGAGCGTTTTTTCAATCGCCTTATCTATCTGCTCTGATGAGAATATCCTCACGCCGTATTGCAGTGAGACGCCCCCTTCTCCACCCAGGTCAAACTTGTACTCTAAGGTCGTGGGTTTAGAGAAATCGCGTGCGTGATCCGGGATAACGCCTGCAGAAGCAGTTCCTGGAAGCAGCCCTGCTGAGAGTGCTGACAATAATACTGTTCCTGCTGCTTTCCTTATCTTCTTCACAGCTAACCAATCCTGTAAACGTATATTTAAAGGAGGTATTTCTCAGACATTTAAAAACATTTGCTCTGAGAGAAGATCTCCTCTAAGTAGCGCCAACACAGGTCTGACAATGCTCGTTTCGTTCTACACACCCGTTCTCGGCGTAAAATATTAATAAGATTGCATCTAAGTTAATCGTATGGAGAGCCGTGAGTGGGATCGGGTCTCTGCTCGTTATTTCGACGAGATCCTAAGCCCATTCGATAAGGGAGTTGATAACAAGGTCTATGAGCTTTTGGAGAAGGTCATGGCCAAGGACAAGAGCGTCCTTGAGGTAGGCTGTGGCATGGGGTTTCTCATCCCTTTCCTTTCTAAGAATTTCAGGAGCGTACTCGCGTTTGATTTCAGCAGGGAGATGGTGCGTCTGAGCCTGCTGAAGCATGAGAATCTTGCTAACGTGGATATCTTGGAGCTTGACGTCTTGGAGCTTGACTGCTTGAAGCAGGGGTTCGACGTTGCCGTCGCTGTGAATAGCATCTTGATGCCTGACATCGACCAGGTGAATACGAGCCTTCGGCTGATCCATTCCAGGCTGAACAAGGGCGGCTCGTTCATCGGCGTCTTTCCGAGCATTGAGTCGGCGCTCTACGAGGCCATGGTCACTTATGAGAAGGAGTTCGAGAGGTGCGGGGATCATGAGGAGTCTGTCCGTGAGACCAACAGGCAGATCTGCAGGAGTAGGTATGATTTCTGCTATGGCCTAATGGATTTTGACGGCAAGCAGAAGCATTTCTACGAGTTCGAGCTGAGGCATCGCCTGAAGAAGGCAGGCTTCAAGAGCATAAGGATCGGGAAGCTGTCTTATCCTTGGCAGTTGAGTGAGAGCAAGGCTGTTGCGAGGAAGTTCAGGGGAAACTTGTACGGCGAGCCTTGGGACTGGACGGTTGTTGCCAGGAAGTGATTTTCCGGTTTTTCTTAAGCAGGTTATATATTGCACTGTCAAATCAAGAGATTCCTGCATCGAGCCTAAAGTCTATAAGCGCAAGATTTATATAAGATTATTTAATCTTATATAATGGTGATAATATGAGCATCAAGACGTTCAACGTAGACGACCAAGTGTATGAGAAGTTCTCAAGGCATTGCAAAGAGAACGGGCTTTCCATGAGCAAGCAAGTGACGTGGTTCATGCAGGCCCAGGTGGAAGAGGAGCCGAAAGTTAGGAAATCTTACCTTCAGAAGCTTGAGAGGCTTAAGAAAGGTCCTTTTTGGTCCTTTAACAATGTGGATGATCTCATGAGGAGTTTAGGAGATGAGACAGTACAGGGTAGACGAAAGACTAGGTAAAAAAATTAACAAGCTAAAGAATAAAAATAGATTGGCCCATGAAATCGTTCTGAAAAAAATCCGAGAAATATGTACTTCTTACGACATAGAGCATTACAAGAATCTAAGATACGAACTCAAAGACGCAAAAAGAGTGCACATAGGGCACTTTGTTCTGATTTTCTCATATGACAAAGAAAAAGACTGTATCGTATTCCTAGACTATGACCACCACGACAGGATATATGAGACCTAGAAGATTCAACGAGCGTAGGCTGGATCGGCAATAACTTATTTGAGTGTCTCTGGAACCAGGCTAGTGTCGTTCACAAGCGGGTACGCCAACATCTTGAATCTCTTGGCTTCATCTTCCTTCTCATAATAAAGCACACTCTCCAGCAAGTGAGACCCTCTCCTTTGGAATCCGGTCCTCTGCAAGACTGCGATGCTCGGGAGATTCTTTCTGTTAACGCAGGCGAACAGCAGAGGGATATCCAAGTCTGAGAAAGCATAGTCGCACACCCTCTTGACAGCCCTTGTAGCGTAGCCCTTGCCAGTGAACTCTTCTCCGAGCCAATACATTATCTCAGCCTTCTTATTATCGGGCGCCGCCTGCAAGAATACAGAACCCACAACAGCTTCCTCATTCCAGATGCCAAATCTCTTGCCCTCGTATGGGGTAGAGGCCGATTCCCTGATGCTTCTTCGCAGGGCGCTCTCGTCTGGAAACAAATGCGAGGTCTTGTTGTCAAAGCGGCTTAAATGATCACGGTTCCTGTCAATAAGACGGTACATGAGAGGTACGTCTGAGAGCGATAACTCCCTCACTTCAAGACCATTGTCCGCAACCAAGGTCACCAAGCTCATGCGAGAGGGCAATGCGTGGAATCTTTTAAAGCTATCCAAGAAAACCGGCATCATGAGTCCAAGACCCGACCGCAACGGAATGATATGCGAAACAGGCTTTCAACCGGCGCTTCATCGGATTCCTAATACTATCCAGCGCCGCTCGAACAAAGAAAAATAAGAAGATAAGAAATGAAAAAATATGATTAAAATTTCTTGAAACTGAATTTGAAGAAGTCAGGTTAGAAATTTTAAGAATTAAAATTTCTTGAAAATTTCAACTTGTTGAAATGTTAGAAATTTTAAGAATTAAAATTTCTTGAAATGTTCTGCGAAGCAGAACGGTTAGAAGTTCCTCAGAACTTCTTAAACCTAGCAGAAGTGTCCAGCAGGTCGACGTGACCCAGGAACAATGCCCTGCAACAGTATCTCTCAAGGCCAAGCTTGTCGAGAGCATCCTTTCGGTCTTCGCCTTTCTCAAGCCTTGCGTTGAAATCTTCCCATAGGTGACCTAAGGGTTTGTTGCAACTCAAACATCGAACCGGAATTATCATTTTTTCTCACCTGTTTTCGGTCTAACGATACGATTTCTGCCTTTTAGCCCTTGCCTTTCCGTGCCTTCCAGGCTTCCTAGCCTCTTTCCTTCGCACGTCTGCGACGAGCAACTGCCTGTCGTAGTCAAGGAGCACTTTCTTAAGCTTTGGATGGTACGCTGCGAGCGCCTTTCCTATAGCCAACCTTGCCGCGTCTGCCTGGCTGCTCTGGCCCCCGCCTGTGACGACAACATTGATGTCAACCTGCATACCTACCTCGCCTGCGAGGATGACGGGCTCAAGGATTCTAAGCCTGTAGAGCCTTGGCTCGTAGACGTCGAGGTCGACCCTGTTTATGGTGACTCTTCCCCTGCCTGGCTTTATAGTGGCTCTTGCGATAGCTCGCTTCCTTTTTCCTTGAGTTGTGATTCTTTTGTCCGTCATGGTCTTCTCACTTCACGATTATTATCAGTTTTATTATCAGTTAATCTTATTCCAGCTTCCGCCAAGGAACCTGCAAATCTCATCGACGCTCACGATCTTAGTCGTCGGCAGCTTTGACCTGTCAGCACCCGGCACTACCAGAGTCTTCTTGCCCTCGAAGTCCTTAGGGACTCCCATGTAGCACATGATCCTCTTGAAAGCCTCTCTCCCTCTGGTCTTGTCCATCGGAAGCATGCCCCGGAATGACCTGCGCACGAACCTGTCAGGCATCCTAGGATAGAACGGACCCTTCCTCGGGACCCCCCTGTCTCTTCGCTGCTTGAACTTGCCAAGGACATAGTCCCTAGAACCGGTTATAACAGCCTTTTCGCAGTTGATCACGGCGACCTCTTCTCCGAGAAGTGCCTGCTTTGCTACGACTACACCGATCCTGCCGACAATCTGGTTCTTTGCATCGATTATGATCATAATTCTCAACCTTATATTATCAACCTTCTCCTTATTCATCCCATAATCCTGACCTGCTGGCCCTTAGGGTTCTTTGTGACGGCCTCTCTTATCGTGAGCACGTCTCCTTTCTGCGCCTTGATCTTGCGAAGAGCGTCTTCTGAGAAAGCGTACGCCGCTACAGACACCTTCCTAGAGAGGTCGCCTGTACCCAGAACCTTTCCTGGAACAACAACTAGCTCTCCATCCTTTGATGTCTTCTCTATCTTGTAGAGGTTCACGATCCTCCTCTGCTTGGTAGGCTTCTCGAGATCCAACGCCACCCTCTTCCAGACGGCCGCGTCATTCTCGAGCGCAGTCTTCTTCAACAGCTGCACGAGTTCCATCAAGCTTTGGTTCTTCTGTACGTTTCTCATCTTGTCTTCCTTTTGTGAATGTGATGAAATATTTTTGATGAATCGCATGCGGGGGACGTGGTTCGAACACGCGTAGGCACTAAGCCACTACCCTTTTGCTGACAAAGGCCGCAAACCTCAAAGGTTTTGCCTCTCGCCGCCTCAAGGTAGCCCGTTTGGCCGCTCCGGCACCCCCGCGCATCGTTACGCGGATTTACTTGACTTTAGCGAGAAGAGATGCAAACTCTTCCAGCTGCTGATCGTAAACCTTGAGAGCCTCGACCACGATGTCCTTAGAGTCAAGCTGGCCCCATGACTCGATAGTCACCCTGAAATTCTCGGTTGGCGTCACCTTGATCTTTCCGTGGCTTAATGATGGGCACTCGTTGCACATGGTGCATTCACCTGCCTCATCAGTGAGTATGAGCTTGTCATTCTTGACATCGAACGCCTTGACAGGGCAGTTCTCTGCGATGTGCTCCTTGTTGTCAGGCTGGCTCTCGATGCTGACATCTGCAAGCTGCCTATAATATGCCAAGCATGGACTCCACTTGACATGATCCTTGCCAAGTCCCAGTACTGCTGTCATCTCAAGCTCCAACTCTTGATTATCGAGCAACTTTACTACTGGTATCTTAGGGAAGACAGGCTTTACCTTAGGATCCTTTGTCTTGATATCGCTCGCATAGACCATCCCAGGACCCTTCGCCTTGAGGGTCATCTTAAGCTGGCATCTTGCGCAGCCTTCCCCCTTACACTTGCACTCGCCAGGAAGATTATATGACTTGAGGTCTGTCGTGAAAGGTATGAGTCCTAGCCTGTGGGCGACAACCTCGTCGTAAAGGCCAGAGTCGTTCTTCCTGAACTCGACGTCCTCGACAGCCATGACAGGCACTTCTGTCATGAAAAGCCTCCTTAAGGTGTTGACGTAGCTTGCCTCAGTCTTCTCGACGTCGAAGACTAGCTTGTTCCTCTTGTCGTCCTTCTCAACTAGGCTGACTTTCATGGTTTATACTCTCCTTCCTCTTTTTCCTCCTTTCTTCCGGCATCCGCCGTGAGGTATCGGAGTGACTTCCTCAATGATCCCTACTCGGAATCCCATTCTTGAAAGCGATCTTATAGCTGCCTGCGCCCCAGGCCCTGGTGCGTTAGGTCCATTATGCCCGCCCGGCGCCCTTATCCTGATATGAAGTCCTGAGATGCCTTTATCCTTTGCGACTTCTCCCGCCTTCTTAGCTGCCATCATGGCTGCAGTCGGGCTTGACTCTAGCCTGTGAGACTTGACGACTTGTCCACCAGAAGCGATAGCAATCGTCTCGGTCCCTGAAATATCTGTAATGTGTATGATCGTGTTGTTGTACGATGAGAAGATGTTGCATAGTCCCCACCGGATATTGTCCCTAGATCTTAAAGTCTCGCGAAGCCTCTGACCCCTTTCCTCTCGCATGCCTCTCCTATCCATGCCTGGCCTTCCGCCAAATCTCGGCCGGTCTCCTGACCTATCTCCTGGCCGGTCTCCTCTCGGAGGCCTGGAATCTGAATGTGCAGAAGGTGCCGATGATACTGATCCTGCCGCTGCCAAAGCTACTGGCTTTGCTTCAACCTTTTCGGGCTGCGCAGCCACCTTCTCCTTATGCTCGTTTTCGTCTGTCATCTTTGATCATCTACTCTTTGGCGTTTTCAGATTCAGGCTCAGACTCAACTGCGCCCTTGGTCTCAAGGCTCTCAATGTCCTTCTCTGAGAATGCAGGCAAGTCCTCTGACTCCTTCTTCTTCTTAGTTACCTTCACCTTTGAAGCATCCTTGTCCACAATTACCCTTTCAGGATGGTCTTCTCTTGAAAGCTCGGACTTTGGAACGAACTCTATGAGACTCTGCTCCTTCAGGTTCACGTAATAGCTTGGGAAAGTGATCTTCTTCTTATCCACCATGACGTGACCATGGGTTATGAACTGTCTTGCCTGCTTCATAGTCCTGGCAAGACCTTTCTTGACCAAGAATGTCTGGAGCCTCCTGTCAAAGACGTCCTTAAGCGTGAGCCCAAGGACCTTGTCAAGGCCGTCTCCTGCCTGGATAAGCCCCATGGTGACGAGCTTCTCGATGAGCTGCTTCTCTTCGAGCTTTGACTGCTCGTCGACACGGCTAGCAAGGCTCTTTGCCTGGTTCTTGAAGTCCCGAAGCATGGTTTCCATGCGCCAGATCTCCTTCTTGTTCTTAAGACCATACTCCGCTCTAATTGCACGCTCATCCTTGATCCTGTCACTCTGCCATGGATGGCTTGGCGTGTCATACTTCTTTCGGATTTTTCCGGGGTCGCCCATTTTTTCATAACACCTATATCATAACATATTTCTACTTCTTGCCCTTCTTCACGCCAAGGCTTCCCTTGCCCTTGTTCTTCCTGAAGTTGGACTTGGTCTTCTGACCGCGCACAGGTAAGCCCCACTGGTGGCGCATTCCCTTGTAGCTCTTAGTCTTCTTCATCCTCTTCAGATCCATCTCGTGGGTGAAGTCAAGGCTTGAGGTTATCAAGTGCATGTCCTCTCCAGTCTCCAAGTCCTTCCTCCTGTTGAGGAGCCAGTCCGGGATGCCTGCGTTGAGAGGCTTCTGGATGAGGTTCTCGATAGCCGCGACTTCCTTGGCCTCGAGGTAGCCTGCCTTCTTCTGAGGGTCTACCCCTGCCTTTCTAAGAACTGCGTTTGCAAACATCACGCTGACACCCTTGATCTTGGTGAGAGCGTATAAAATATGCTTCTCTCCCTTGACGTCGGTGTTCAGGATCCTGACAAGATGCCTGAGCTCCTTCTCAGGAGCCGCTTTTGGAGCTGCATGCGCAGCTGGTGCAGCCAGCTTTGCTTTGTGATCCTTGTGGTCGTTTTCTGCCATGTTAATCATCAATGTTCTTTAACTCGAGAAACAGCGTTGTTCACAAGAAACTTCTGTGACCCCTATGCGCTATTCACTCGGGATAATACAGGCAGAAATTGGACCTCTTTATAAAGCTTGCGGATTTTTAATCCGCAAGTTCAAAACTCGAAGAGTTTTGTTGGTTTCTAAAATGCAAAGTATTTTAGGAAGCTCAAGACGACAGTCTTGTTGGTTTCTAAAATGCAAAGTATTTTAGGAAGCTCAAGACGACAGTCTTGTTGGTTTCTAAAATGCAAAGTATTTTAGGAACCTCAAGACGACAGTCTTGTTGGTTACGACCACAGGTCGGAACCTCAAGACGACAGTCTTGTTGGTTTCTAAAATGCAAGATGTTTCGAGCGGCGCTTGATCCGACCATCATCAGATACCGCGCCGGGCGATGGGAAAAAAAATATGCCAAAACATGCAAAGAGTTTAAAGGAATAACCTCAAGAGAACCTTAGGAGCATTCATGCTCTTCTTCTCCCAACCTTGAAGAGCACACCTCGCAGTACAGCCGCTCCCCCGCGCTCCCGGATAGCATTCCTAGTTCATTATATGGCTGCCTGACAGGCTCCCCCTTGACAAAGCCGCAGATGTTGCACTCGTACACCTTGGTGCGTTGGAATAAGTCTAGGGACTCATCTTTCTGGCATCCCTTGCACTCATAAGTCTTCAGAGGAGACAGGTCTCCTGAGAAAGTATATGATCCCTCGATTGTGCCGGTTTTTGCAAAGCCTGCTCCTTTGTGGTGTTCGCATACCAAGGCGTCGAGAGAAGCCGCGGCGCGACCCTCCTTGTAGGCCAGCTGTTTCAGTCTCTTCTTACGCTCATACTCAAGTTGTATCTGCTGCACTTCGATGCTTACAAGAACTTCATCCCTTCCTTCCTTCTTTGACATGTCTCATCACCTAACCCTCAGACATCATTATCCTATAGAACAGATGCCCCAAAGAGTTGTCTTAGAGGAGAAGTTTATATGCATTATGGCTTTTGAGAATATAGTGTGGCTGCAGCGTGGATGCTGGTAGAGTGCAGTTACCATTTGGCTCTGTTCAAAGTCTCTCGTAGCCCGCTGCTATCGCCCATTAATCACGTCCTTTCGCCGAGTCTATCTTAACCGCATTCCGATTCTTATGCGCAGCCAGGGGCTACTTTTTGAACAGAGCGGTTTCCCTTCAAAACATTTATATATGCTCATCCCAAAGAGAGGCTTTATGAGAGGGAGCCTGGCAAGGATGGTGGAGAAGATGGGCCTTCATAAGGAGAAGGAGCCGCACGACTTCCATGTGCACGTCAAGCCTCACCATGAGGTGTTCTTCATCTGGGTAATCATCATGTTCATCGCCGTCATCGGCGCGCATTTCTTCCTGAACATGGGCCTCGGAGACGCCATCACAGGCTACGTCACGGTAGAGGAGAATCCGTTCGACAACCTCACCCTCTTATTGGATGCCATGGCAGTACTGTTCATAACAATCCTGATCATCGGCATGGCTTACGAGACGATAACTCATAGTGACTAGCGATTAATAAATTAGTAATGTTTTTCTCGTTTGGATGTTAAACAAAACCTTTTTATACACCTTCAAAGCCTTCCTCGTTCCAGGATGAGTGAAGAAGAGAAAAATC
>JAFGBP010000051.1 GCA_016933095.1 Candidatus Woesearchaeota archaeon
ATCCCTTCTCAGCTGTCGCCGCATCCAAAGCCACAACTTTCCGATTATTCTTAGCCATAGAATCCCATAGCACGGAAGACTTTATATTATTTGCCATTAAGGATAGGCTCTGTTCAAAAAGTAGCCCCTGGCTGCGCATAAGAGTCGGAAAGCGATTAACCTAGACTCGGCTAAAGGACGTTATTGATGAGCGGTAGCAGCGGGCTACGGGAGATTTTGAACAGAGCCCATTAAGGATAGAAAGATTATTAAATAAGCTCTTCCCAGTCAAGCCTATGCCAAAAGCAATCAAGGGCAGGAAGCTCGGCGAGCAAGACATATATAACTTCGTGAACGAGATCGGACATTCTCTCAAAGCTCCGCTCACCAACATCAAAGGATTCTCAGAACTGCTAAAGGATAAGAAGATAGCAAGCAACCCGCTGATAAGGACAAAGTTCATAAACCGCATACATGAGAACTCCGAGAAGATGCACTCAGCAATCATTGACATCCAGGACTCCATAGAAACATACCTCACCGGAGAAGATGTTGAACGGGACGAAGACGTCTCGTTTCTGCAGGAAGCAAGGAAGCTCAGGAAATGATTCCTCCCTCACTTCTTCACTTGTCAAAGCAGGCGGGTGCGTCCAGAATCTCCTGGCCGCGCTCCGTACTGATCCATAAGAGTCCTGTTTGGCCGCGTCTAGAGATACTGCGTGTTTCACTGGCAGACTGCGCTAGGCGGCCTTTCTGGACGCACCCAAAGCAGGCAAAACATTTATAAAATCCTTACCACAACAAGATTCTATCGGATTTTTAGTGAATTTAATGTGTTTATACGCGGGGTGCATGATTGAGTGGTTAGAGGTCAGCCGGATTTTGTTCTTGACTGGGAGAAGGCTCTAGGCTTCAAGGGAGACCCGTTCGCTGACAAGATACTTCTTCCCGCCTCCAAGTTCATGGTCAACCGTGAGATGGAGAAGGAGAAGATCAACTGGTTCTTCATAAAAGGATTCCTCTACGGAAAGATAATAGGCAACCACGGGGTCGGAAAGACGACACTCTTGAAGTGGCTGGAGGAGCGCCTGAAGAAGTACGAGAGGATCCATAGCGTCTACATCAACGCCGGCGTGTTCAAGGAGCAGATTAACATCCCTCACCAGATACTCTTGCCGCTGCTCTCATTCTATGAGAAGCACGTATCAAAGCCTCACACCAAGATGATAAACTTCGACTTCGTCAACTTCCTGAAGGCCAAGCTCCAGAACAAGTCCGTGACCCTCCTGATAGACAACGCGCATCACCTGACAGACAGGAACCTGGAGCTTATCAAGAGCATGCGGGAGGACGGCCTCCCCCTCCAAATCATCATCACGAGCAACCAGGCAGAGTATGAGAAGAGCAGGCTCTCAGAGCTCGGGCATGACGAGCTCGACATCCAGCTGAGAAGGCTCACGCTTGAAGAGTCCAAAGAGGTCATCCAGCGACGTGTAGAGTCCTTTGGCGGGAAAGGAATCGAGCCTCTGAGTGACGAGATTGTCAGAGAGCTGTATGACAAGGCCGACAAGAACACCCGCCAGTTCATACACTTCTGCCGGGACGAAGCGATAAAGAGGCTGATCCACAAGCAGGAACTGCTTGAGAACGCCTCTAGGGAAGAGGCTTCAGGATCTGCAGGGGGTTATAGGGCGCCTTACGAGGACGAGCTTGACATGATGAGCAGGTCAAGGGCTTCGGCATCCGGGAAGAACGGCAAGAAGAAGCTCTTCAACATCAAGTTCGACCGGTCCAATTCAAAGCCAAAAGAAGAGCAGACCCCGCTCCTTAGCAAGAGGATATTTCGAAGGGAGTCGACAGCTGCGCCTAACGCGAGTTCAGGAAAGCCATTGGATGAGCGCCAGGCAATGTACAACGACCGCTACAAGCAAGACCTACTAGACCAACTAAACCGCCCGAACCTCAGGAGGAAGTTCAAGAGGGACAAGAAAGAGTCCTTCAACGAGATAAATAGGATAATCGACGAGTTGTCTGATGAGAAGGAATGATGGTTGATTCTCTGATTATTATGGTTGCTCGGAGCACGACCTGAAAGATTCTGGACGCGATCCATCCAAGAGAAAGATTTATAAAAAGCGACGCCTGTAGATTGTTACGAGTTAAAAGAATGGGAGCAGTGATATAGATGGAAGGATTAGAGATCGTCATTCCAGTCCCGTCAGCAAGGACGGTTGAACGCACAATATTCATACTGATAATATTAGTTCTAGCAGGTCTGCTAGTTTGGAAATGGGATGGGTGGGGAACGGCCCCTGGCAACGCCACGACAAGCGAAGTCATGGAATCGACTGAAGTCGCTGTCGCCAATAACGCGGCTTCCGCTACTGAGAGCACATCGGCCGCCACCTCTGAGGAGCCGTGCGAGAACGGCGTGAAGGATAATGATGAGACTGACATTGACTGCGGCGGTAGCTGCGGGCCTTGCGCAGAGTTCAAGACTTGCAACGTGGACCCAGACTGTGAGCCTGATCTTTACTGCTACCAGCATATCAAGTGCCTGAAGGCCAGCTGCGAGGACGAGATCAAGAACCAGGACGAGACAGAGGTTGACTGCGGAGGCGTGTGCGGCGGGTACTGGTGGAATTCTGACAAGAGCTGCCACACCACGAAAGAGCCTTCTGGAGTGCTTGAAGGAAGCATGAAGGTAAAGCTTACAGAAAGCCCTCTCAGCGGGTTTGCCAAGATGGAAGAGGTCCAATTAACTCTTGACAATGGGCTTACGTCCATGCTGTCATTGCAGGCAGAGTTCTATGCTAGGACGACGAACGGCGCAGCGATCTTCAGCAACATGGGAGGCGAATTTCCATTCATCACCTCAAGCTTTAGCGTGAAGTCAGGAGAAAAGGTCACCCAGAAGGTCGACTTGGAAGACTGCGGTTACAGCATCCTCAACGGATATGAAATCGATGATGAGTTCATGGTCGTCGCTGTCCTGAAGGACAAGGTTAAGAAGACGCTGATCGACGAGGTCACCTGGGTGAACAGTTAAGGCCCGAATCAACACTGGCAGGGAAAGAGCAACTCTTTCTTAGTTCATGCTGTTATTTGACGGTGAGATTATACTCTTTATATCAGAAGACACGGCTGAATAGTATTCTTCCCAGACCGGAAATATCTGGACCGCCGAATAGTGCGGGCTTGAGAGTATCTCTGACTCCAAGGAAGGATGAGGATGCTCTTTCTGCTCTCTTAAGAGAGGTGCCAGATGCTTCGAAGCCGCCTCTGTTTGTGCATCCACGTATTTAAGCGCAATCTTTGCGAGAGATACTGCTTCGCCCAGCCGGCCGGTATCGTACAAGCCATCAATCCTGCTGATGAAACCCATCAGCCTATCCACGACCATCCTGTAATAAGAATCGCTCTTCAAGACCATCATGCCTTGCTGGAAGTAAGAATCCCTCATGGCCCTCTCTGCAAATCTCTTCGGCATCATCAGAAAAAGGATTGTGTAAGGGTTAAAAACATTTTCGGCTCAGTTCTGCCTAGCAATCTACAATCACTTCTCTAAGAAAATCGTTTGGGTCGGGTAGGCAAAGTCTATCTTCTCCTTCTCGAACGCTGCCTTCAGGCCGAAGTTCAGGTCCTGCTGGATGTCCATATACTTCGTGTAGTCACTAGTATTGACGTAGAATATTACCTCGAAGTCGAGGCTGCTGGGACCAAAGGTCTTGAAGTGCACTCGATCCAGGTCTGCGCCGTCGACTCGTTTGAAGTTTGCCTTCACAATCTCAAGTATCCTCTTTAGCTTATTGTTGCTAGTCTGGTACGTGACCCCGAAAGTGTAGGCAATCCTTCTCTTCTTCATCTTCTTGTAATTCCTGACCCTGGAATTTATCAGCTCGGTGTTGCTGATCACGATCTCTTCTCCGCTCAGGGACTCTATCCTGGTGGTCTTGATGCCTACTCTCTTGACCGTCCCCATCTCAGTGCCTATGATTATGAAATCTCCTACCTTGAATGGCTTGTCGAAGTATATGCTTATGCTGGCGAAGAGGTCTCCCAGAATGTTCTGGAGCGCGAGCGCTATTGCTATTCCTCCGATTCCCAGTCCTGCAAGGAGCGTGCTTACGTTGTATCCCAGGTTTGAGAGGACAAGCAGGATGGCTGCAAGCCACACCAGTATCTTCACGAATCCCTGGAGGAAGTGTATGATGCTCGTGTCCTTGTCCTTGTTGGCTTCAGAGTAGATTTTTCCCAAGAAGTCCACGACCCTGTTTATGGCCTTGATGAAATAATATAATACAATCAAGAGCATGATAAAATCAGCGCTTCCCCCGACTTTTGCAGGAAGCTCAAGGAACTTCATCCCGAGATAAATGCTTATCAAGACGAAGAAAGGCCACTTCACGCTGTCAAGGATCGCTATGAACAAGTCATCAATCTCTGTCTTAGTTTTCTTTGAGAGCGCTTCCAACCTCTTGATCACCACGAACTTGAAGAACTTGAGTATCATGAACGAGAGCAGGAACGCAAGCCCCGCGTCAACCCAGCGTGTCAAGAGTGATCCTAGCATGGAATATGAATTAAGAACTGATATGTCAAGGTTCAACCAGCCGGCAATGGGCTCTATCAGCATGAAATCCACCTACTTGATCACCTTCTTTCACCCGAATACGTCGATTTATTTTAAAAACTTTTCTTTTTCAAGGGTGCAAAGGCCGCCTTGCGAAGTCTTAAGAGGCTTGGTAGAAATGCGTCTGCACTCGTGTGCATCACAGAAGACATGTTATGAACGGAGCGCGGCCTCTTAAACACCCATCCTCTTGCAATACTTCCTCACCGGGCATTCCCCGCACTTCGGCCTTATCGGCTTGCAGGTCGTCTGGCCGTGGATGACTAGGACCTCGTTCACCAGCACCCAGTATCTTCTAGGCACGATCCTTATCAGGGCCTCTTCTGTTTTCAGCGGGTTCTTGGTCTTCACCCAGCCTAAGCGGTTGGAGATACGGTGCACGTGGGTGTCTACAGGGATGGCAGGCTTCTCAAAGGCGTATACGAGGACGCAGCCAGCGGTCTTCCGCCCGACTCCCGGCAATGACACCAGTCTGTCCATGTCATCAGGCACCTTACCATGATATTCATCCAATAGCCTCTGCGAGAGCTCTTTTATCCTCCGCGCCTTGGTCTTGTAGAAGCCTGACTGCTTGATGAGAGGCTCAAGGGCTGATAAAGGCGCGCCCGCAATCTGTTTTGGCGTCTTGTACTTGGAGAAGAGCTTCTTCACAGCGACGATCGTCATCTCATCCCTATTCCTCGCGGATAAGACTGTGCTGATGAGGATGTAGAACGGCGTGTTCTTCGAGAACTGGCCGAGCATGGAGAGCTTCGACTTCCTGCTTAATATGGAGATGACTTTTGGAATCGAGGCATTATATGCAGACATGAAGATAAAGAAGAATTTTTTATTTTATAAAAATAGTGGTTTACTGGAATCTCCTATAAAACGGCTCGCGATCTTTCTGAGCTGCAATGTATTCGCCCGCACTGGCCGGGGGCCTGATATCTGGGAGCCTGCTGGCAGATGTCCCGTATTTATCTTCCATTCTCTTCAAGTGGTCCTGAAGTTCATCGCTTGTTATCGTAGGAGAATACACTCTCATTCGCGTTTCGCGCGACATATAATATGCTGGGAGTTGACGCAGGCGAAACGGAAGCTTATTGAGCCTGTCAAGCACCACCATTGAGAATCCATCCAGTTCGCTCTCATTAACAGGAAGGTCCTTGCTTTGCCGCTCAATCCTTTTGTTGTCGAATTCTGTGGTCAGTGCAAATGGGTTCATCAGGTATTGTATCGGGTGTTCAAGCATCCTTAGAAGCGTCATTCCTGAGAATTCACGGTTGTCGACATGCTCTTCAGCCTGCCCGTACTGGTTGGGTTCGCTCAGCCCTGTCAGCGATGGCTTGAGGATTGCATGGTATAGGGCAGATACTGCTCCGATTAGCTTATCCTGTTGCCTAGACCTGGAGCTGTAGTATTCTTCACCTGACTTCCTGATCAGGTATGCTTTCACGTTTGGAGAGTTCCAGTTTATTCTGTCTGATAGTTCTTGGGTCCTTGTCTTGACTGATGGCATATTGCACCTCTTTTTGATCGTTATTGAATCAAGTATGAATGATGCCATTTATAAAGTTTTCGATTTTGTAATCATTTAATAGTAGTGACATACGGCCGGATGGCTGTCCTGAAACCGACAGAAAGCAATGAAAAGCAGAAAAGAAAAAATGGGCCCAACCGGAAGTTCGCAGAACTTGCTTCTGTGAAATCAGAAACGAAGTTTCTGTATCGAACCGGTGACCTTCGCCTCTCTCAAACAAAGTTTGGGAGTTCAAAAACCCCCTGTTTTTGTTATGTAAGGGCAACGTCATAGCCGCTAGACTATGGGCCCGGAACTCTACTCTCATGATTTAAGGCCATTTTAAAAATCTTTCTAAAATAATAACTGCACGACCTCCCTCTTATCATTAATAGTGTGCGTCCAGAATCTCCTGGCCGCGCTTCGTCCGCATCCTTTCTTTCGTGTTGCAAACGAGTGTAGACGCATCTCTACAAATCACCATC
>JAFGBP010000052.1 GCA_016933095.1 Candidatus Woesearchaeota archaeon
AGAAAAATCATCATATCAAGGAGAAGGTGATCCGCAGCAACAAGGAAGAACCGAAGTCTGAGAAGACTGAGAACATCGTGGCCCTTAGCGTGTTCGCGTTCCTAATGATTATAATACTCGCTCTTTTCACGAACGGCTTCGGCCTCTACAATCCGAACGTCTCAAAGGACAGGATCAACGTCCCCATCGGACCTGATGATGCCATCAGAGGAAACGCGACTTATCCCCAACTCGTGGTCGTTGTGTATTCTGAGTTTGAGTGCCCATTCTGCAAGCGCGGGGAAGATACTATGATGGAGCTCTTCAACAAGTATAATGACAACATGGTCTTTGTATTCAAGCACTTCCCGCTGACCAGCATTCATCCTCACGCATTCAATGCTTCTGTCGCTGTTGAGTGTGCAGGAGAGCAGGGCAAGTTCTGGGAGTATCATGACACGCTCTTCAGCCACAATACCATGCTCAGCCCTGCGGAGCTCAAGGCTTATGCTAAGGAACTCGGACTTGATGAGGAGCAGTTCAACCACTGCTTGGATACTGGCAAGTACGCTTTCAAGGTCTTGTCTGACGTCAACGAGGGCAGGGAGCTCGGAGTCTCAAGCACTCCGACTTTCTTCATCAATGGCATTGCAATCTTGGGCGCGCAGCCAGCATCAGAGTTCGAGAAGGTCATCTCTAAAGAAATTGAGTAGGTTGGAATTTTATCTTTCTAGAACGAAGCTACAAGGATTGTCCCTATTATTATCAGCGCAATCCCTGCTATCTTCTGCGCGCCTATCTTCTCCTTGAGAAGCATCTTTGACAGGAAAGCGACTATTATGAACGCGATCCCCGTCATGGGCGATATGACTGAGAGGTTCTCGAATCTCATCGACCCTATATAGAACACTGCGCTCAGCACGAATAGGAATATCCCCAGGATCACGTACGTGTCCATGAACTTCGAGATCAGGTTTTTCTTCCTGTTCATGACTACTGCTCCTTTCTTCATATAGAACGAGGCAAAGGCGTTGAGGAACACGCCTATCATCACAAGCACGAATGCAAGAGGGTTTATCATGATGCGCTCCTCCCTATCAGCACTACTCCGGCAATGATGGAGAATATTCCCAGCCACTGGATGGGCAGCAGAACTTCTCCAAGCTGCCAGATAGACAAGAGCGCGACCCATACGAATCCGAGGCTGAGTATGGGGTGGGCTGTCGAGAGCCCAACTGTTCTAAGCGACAGCAGGAAGAGGATCATCCCTATGGCGTAGAATAAGAACCCCAGTATCAGGTAGATGTTGGTTATGATGCCGAGGAACGAGAGCGTTATCGTGATCGCTGCTTTCTTCTGGAAGAACTGGCCTAGCGACGTGAAGACAGTGCATAATACTGCAAAGGAGATCCCTGCGAGCACCGAGCTTCTGGCTGTCTTGGCCGTAGACTTGGCCGACTTGGTCAACTTGACTGATTCTACCGGCTTTGCTAACTTAGTTGATTTTGCCGTCTTTGACATCAGGCCTTGCCTCCGAGCTTCTTCCTCACGATGCCCGCGCATTCGATGCCGCACTCAAGCGCAGTGTTCATGTTCCTGATATTAGGGTATGACGTCGCCGTGTTGGCAATGTAGAGCCCGTCGACTGGAGTCTTGTAGTCTGGCTTGTACTTTGCAAAGTCCTTGTCATATACTGGCTCGGCATAGCGTTCCCGGAAAACGCGAGCCCACAATATCTTGGGCTTTTTCTTTGGCTTTTGCTCGTTGAAGTATTTATGAACGTCTCCAAGATACGCCGCTTTTATCTCGTCGTCACTCAGCTTGAAATCCTCGATTGAACCGCCGTACCGGAGTATCCAGTTCACCTTGTAGCCGTAACCGTCAAAGAGGTTAGAGTGCTGGAAGAGCGTGTGAGTCCTCTCTGAGATCATGTTGAGCCAGTAATGGCCGCTTAAGTGGCTTCTTGTGCCGAACGCGACGCATAATGCAGGGCAATACTCAACTTTCGACAACCTCTTCCTGTAGCTCTCAAGTATTCCTTTTGCCAGTTTCAAGAGCACCGGCACTGGCAGGGTGATTATGAGAGCGTCGTATTTCAGTGTCTTTACAGCTCCACCTTCCGTCCCGCCGTCCACTCCTTCTTTTACCTCTTCTTTCACTCCTTCTTTCGCTCCTCCTTTCACTCGCAGCGTCAGCTTCTTTGCTTTCGTGTCTATGACGCTCGTGTCTGCTTCCAGCAATATATTGCAGCCCCTATCCTTTAGGTCTTTCTCAAGGAAGTCAATCATCTTCTGAAGGCCTTTCCTTGGATAGCCAAAGAGCCCCATCGCCTCTTTGGCCTTGAGCCTGCAGGCGAACTGCTTCGCAGATATCCTCTCGAGCGGGATGTTGAACTTGTTCCTGCCATAGAGCTGATAGAACAGCTTATCCGTGACCTCTCGTCCTGCATATCTCTTGAGCCACTCCCTTGCATTCATGCTGTCCTTTATCTTCGCAGGGTTCATGATGGTGAATACGTATGCTCCGAAGAGTCCGTATCTTATCCTTCCATAAAGCGAGAGATAATCGAACCTTAGCAGGCTGATGGGATCGGTGAAGTTGTATATCCTCCCGTTGATGCAGAAAGCCATCTTGATCCTCTTCCAAGCCATGTCAGAGAACAGCCCTGCGCGTTTCAGGAACTTCTGGGTCGTATAATCATGGTCGAAAACCTGATGGTAGTACTTCGGGATCTGCCGTCCCTCGTACTCGAAGCTCGACGCGAGGCCTCCAAGGAAATCTGCCTTCTCCAGGATCATGACTTCGTGCTTCTTCCTGTCCTCAGGCGTCGCGAGCAGGGCGTCTGCTGCTGCCAATCCGGCGAGCCCGCCGCCCAGGATGATTATCTTCTTTTTTGTCTTCTTTTTTGCCATGTGAATGTACCTATCCCGCACCTAATCTTAGCTGTATGTGTATTGCGCCTTATACGCCTGCAGAGTTCAGAGCTTCCCAATCCTTTGGAGCAGCGGCTCGAACTCGTTCCTTGCAAGCGCATTCTTCCTGATAAGATCCCTTGCGAATCCTTTCCCTTCCCTGTTGTACCACCAGAAGGAATTGTATTTCGAAGCGATCCACGCAGGTATCTTGAACAAGGGCGTGTTGAAGACAATCCATCTGATGCCTGGGATCTTCCTCAGGAACAGCTCGATCATGACAATCGGGTGGTTCTTCAAAAGCGCCGGCTTGAACCTCCTGGACCAGAACAGCTTCGTGTCTCCGACGATGCTGTAATCATTGCTTCCAAGCCCTCGCAGGCCGGCTTCTTTGACATGGGCCACAGCCATCGGATTGACCCCTATTATCTTACAAGCCGCAGAGTCCATGGCAACCCTGTCATTGGAAGCCATCACTGCACCTACGAACTTCGGCCTTCCCACGCGTGGTCCGTTCTCTTCCAGGCATATCGTCGCGTCAGCGACAGCAAATTTGACCTTGAGGAACGAGTTGATGTCTGAAATGCACTTGTCAGCCACCAAGTGGTATTGGTGCCGGAACGTCGGTATGCAGCCCCACTGGTTCTTGAGAGAACAAGTCATGGTCGTGACGTTGTGTGTCTTGACGACCGGAACTGTCACGATGGTGTCAGCATCCACCAGGATCTTTGGAATCGGCATATTCTTGAAGATGACACCGTCCATCTTAACATTCACAGTCTTCTCCTTTGACAGGTTGATGAACTTCACTCCTTGGCGCTTGCAGATGTCCATGACTCCCCAGTTCCTGGCAGCCGGCTCCACCTGCTTCGAGGTCGCGACGTCAGCATCCCCAACAGAGATCTGCACTCCCGAACCCAGGGTCTTTATGATCTTAATCACTGCCTCCAACACCCATGGAGAAGTGCACTGCCCCGGCACGACCTGGTCTGACAATAGGTTTGGCTTAATGAATATCTTCTTTCCTCGGACGTACTTCTTCCAGTGAGCGAGCTCCATCGCCTGTTCCACTGCAGAGAAGACGTTCTCCTGCTCATATCCTCTGACAGAGACGTATGCTACCGGCGACGGCAATACCTGCGACGAAGATGAAGGCTTTGCCTTGCCCAGATTAGCGGAAGACTTGACCTTTTTCCTATTTCTTGAATTCGCAGCCATAGGCTTGTTGAAGTACCATAATATTAATAAATTGTTTGATTTTAACATACCACAACAATATGAAAGGCACCATGAAGGGCACTATGAAGAGCAGCAATAAGAATGCAAAGAGCGTCGTGGCGGTCCTGAAGACAACGCCGGAGCGAGTCGTCAAGGATTATGGCAAGGCTATGCGCCTCGCCGGCTACAAAGAACACATCTCGCCTAATCGTCAGACCATCCTGAAGCTCAACCTCTCATGGACGCTTTATTATCCTGCGTGCTCCACCGAACCCTGGCAGCTCGAGGGCGTGTTGAATGCCCTGAAAGAGGATGGCTTCAAGAAGGAGAATGTGCTGGCTGTCGAGAACCAAACTGTAGTCACTGAACCTTGGAAGGGGGCGTACTACAACAAGTGGCTTCCAATCCTCAAAGACAAGGGAGTGCAATACAAGCCATTGACAAACGTCAAGTGGGTGAAGTACAGGCCAAAGGCAAAGATGCTTGCGATGAAGGAGCTCTTCGGAGAGATCCTCGTGCCTGAGATATTCTTCAAGAGCAACGTGATCCACTTCCCGACCGTGAAGACCCATGGCCACACGACAACGACTGGCACCATGAAGAACGCCTTCGGCGGCCTCATCCCGAAGTACAGGCATCACGCCCATAGAAAGATCCACGAGGTCCTCGTGGACTTGCTGGCTATTCAGAAGGAGATACACCCAGGCATGTTCGCTGTCATGGATGGCTGCGTGTGCGGCAACGGTGCGGGACCCAGGACTATGGAGCCTTATTCTGGCAACGTGATTCTCGCGAGCAGTGATCAAGTAGCCATCGATGCTGTCGCCGCGAAGATGATGGGATTCAACCCAATGAAGATCCCCTACATAAGGATGGCTCATGAGCGAGGGCTTGGCTGCGGCGACGTGTCTAAGATCGAGATCGTCGGGATGAAGAGAAGCGAGTTCCAGAGGATCAATTTCAGGTTCAGGACGCATCGGAGTCCAGTTATCCTGGGTGACCAGCTATTGAGGAAAGGGACTGCAGGGATGCCTTTCATCCACAACCTCTTGTTCCGTTCTCCAATCTTCAGGTCTTTCATATTCGGCTCTGAGTTCTACCATGACTATATTTGGTATCCTACAATCGGAAAGAAGAAGATAAAGGAATTCAGCCCGACACCGTGGGGCCAGAAGTTCGAGAAGTACCCTTATGGGCCTTTCCCGAAGTACAAGAAGGTCAAGAGCGGGGATCCTTATTGAACAATAAAGAGTTATCTGGGAGTGATCCTATTTAGTCCCAGAAAAACTCAACCAGTTTCTGCCTGAAAGGGCCAATCATTCTGCAGCTTTTGCAATCTCGCTCGCATTCTCCTTTAGCTTCATTAACGAGCTTATCTGCTGGCCGTTGTACATCACAGGATATATCTGCTCCCATAGAGAGGAGAACTGGGGGCTTAATGGCTGGGCTGGTATTATTAACAGGTCCTGCAAGGTAGCCTTATCAATCGGCATGGCTATGTCATATCGGTCGTGCACACGCGTGAAGTTGATACTGTTTTCTTCCAAGTAAGAGGCAAGGTCGGGCCTGACCCTGTAAGGGTACTGCAGCAAGTAGGAGTCCAGATAAAAATATTTGACTTTGTATTTCCTGAGTATCTCAAGAGTCTTTCCAGTGTCGTTCCCGTACATGGCGACGGCAGCGTCCGCAATCCTCTGGTCAATATCGACGAAGTAGCTCGCGTGAGTCCTTCTTGTGAGCATCACCTTCCTTCCTGAAAGGACAGCCAGCATGAATCCGGACTCGTCATTGCTGAGTATGGTCTCCTCAGGCGAAACGGTATTCTGTATGAAATGTCCAAGACCGTAAAGAGCTGTAATGTGCGAGTTGTCTCCCCTTCCGACTTGTTCCCATTGGCTGCTTGCAAAGGATCCGAATCTTACGTAGAAGACAAGCGCCAATAACAGTATGGATGTTGCAAACAAGTATACTCGATATTTTTTCGGGATGAACTGCAACAACGTGATAATGCCAAAGACAAATGTCAATATTATCATGGGGGAAAAGTATGTCAGCTTATAAGGCCAAAAATACCAATCCAATAATGGCCTGGTGATCAAGTGATGCTCTAGCAAGATTATCATTGCTGCAAAGATTGATAGCATAAAAAACGTGCTCTTGGTCTTCTTTGTGAATATCATTCCTAGCAGACCAACGAGTGACACAAGCCCCACTATTCCGTAAATTGGATTGGAGAAGTTAAAAAATATGTTTCGTATCACATCAAAAAGCGCTCCGATTCCGAGATCCTCTATTTTAGTATCCCCCCACTGCGGGACGTTGTTCACGATTTCCATTCCATAGATCATCTGGAAGGGCAAAAAGTAGATGGCAGCAAATATAAGAGGTATTAGGACGATCCAAATATACTTCTTGAAGTACTTGACGATGAGCGGAAGAATTGGCTTCTTATCGATAAGATCCTTGACAAACAGGAAGCATATTGTTGCGGACAAGA
>JAFGBP010000053.1 GCA_016933095.1 Candidatus Woesearchaeota archaeon
GTCGGTAAAAAAACAAAACAAAAAAGATAAGTAAAACAAATTTTTTTGAATGATAAAAAAAAACTTTCCAACGTTGTTGGAGGACAATCAAAACAGGTGATCATTGTAACAATGGATGATTCCGCAAATCTCACAATCAACTTCAACCAAAATCCTTATGAAGCTGTTATCGACGCGTTTTCTGGAAGAATCAACTTCTCGCTGAACAATTCCAGGAGTCTGAAGCTCGTCCTCGATGAGGCGGAATACAAGAACACTCGAATGGAGTGAGTGATGCGACATGAACATGAAGACATTCCTGGAGAAGTTTCCTGAAGAGGCGGAGAACATTCAGAAGGTCAGGAAAGTCTATCCTATGAGAGTATCCAATCATTTTCTTAATCTGATACAGGAAAAGGACGATCCCATCTGGAAACAGGTCATTCCGGACATAGCAGAGCTCGAGGACAACTCTAATGAGGAAGACCCTCTGCATGAGGAGAAATATACTCCAGTCCCCTGTCTGGTCCATCGATATCCTGACAAGGTATTGCTTCTTGTGAGCAACAAGTGCGCAACCTACTGCAGGTTCTGCACTAGGAAGAGGAAGGTCGGAAAGGACGTCCCCATAACAAAGGAGATGATAACAAACGCGATCAACTACATCGCTGACCACAAGAAGATAAGGGATGTCATAGTGTCGGGCGGAGACCCTTTAATGCTTACGGATGAGATGCTCGAGTTCGTGCTCCAGAGCTTAAGGGACATCCCTCACATCGAGATAATAAGGATCGGTACGAGGATACCTAGCAGCATGCCTTCCAGGGTGACTCCTGAGCTGGCACAGATGATTGCAAAGTATCATCCAGTATATGTCAACGTGCATTTCAATCATCCGATGGAGATAACAGAGGAGAGCAAGAGGGCGTGCTCGCTACTTGCCAATGCAGGCATTCCCTTGGGAAACCAGTCTGTGCTGCTTAAAGGAGTTAATGATAAGCCTGCGATTCTTAAGGAATTATTCCAAAAGCTCGTCGCGATGAGAGTCAAGCCCTATTACTTATACCAAGCAGACCTTGTCAAAGGGACTGAACACTTCAGGACCGACGTCGAAACTGGCCTGAGGATTATGGAGAAGATCCAGGGACACACGTCAGGATTATGCATGCCGCAATTCGCCATAGATGTAGTGGGTGGCGGAAAAGTTCCCTTGCTGCCTGCTAACCTACAGTTCCAGAAAGGCGACCTCTACGTGCTCCGGAACTTCGAGGGAAAGCTTGTGGAGTACCGAGATCCAAAGAGGAGAGAATACAAGAAGCGTGCGTTGCAGAGGGATCACTTCAAGATGGGTATCGTGTTCAATCTCAAGAGGGAAATCGAGAAGGGAATGCCTGAAGACCAGTTCGCAGAGTACGATGACATATCAGTCCCTCTTGCCATGAAATCAGCCCTTGAGAAGAAAGGAATCCAGACAGACGTCCTGGAAACCGATGAAAACCTTTATGAGCGCCTGAAGTCAGGACAGTACGATCTTATATTCAACTTCTCAGAAGGGGTTAGTATTGGTGGCGGGGCGCGAGAGAGTGAAGTGCCTGCCATGCTTGACGCGCTGGGAATACCGTACACCGGGTCCGGCGTGCTAACTCATGCCATCGTGCTAGACAAGGCTAGGACTAAGGACTTGCTGACGCTTCATAGGATCCCAAACGCAAGATACCATCTGTTGCACAGCGGAAACGAGAAGATAAACCCAAATATGACTTTTCCAATGTTCGTGAAGCCTAACAGAGAGGGTTCTTCCAAGGGCATCAAGAACAATGCGTTGGTGAACAACGAACGCGAGCTTCGCAAGATCGCAAAGTGGGTTATAAAGACCTACAACCAGCCTGCGCTTGTAGAGGAGTATCTTGATGGCCGAGAGTTCACGGTCAGCATCATAGGGAACGAAAACCCGAAGGTGCTGCCGCTAGTTGAAGTAACCTTTGACTATTTGCCGCCTCACATAAATAAGTTCGATTCCTATGAGGTAAAGTGGTTCTGGGATAACCCATCCAATCCTATCGACCCGGTTGTGTGCCCTGCCAAGGTAAGTAAGGAGTTGCAGAAGCAGATTGAGGAGGTGTGTCTCAAGACCTACAAGGCTTTGAGCATCCATGACTTCTGCAGGATGGACGTCCGACTTGACAAGGACGGCGTGCCTCACATAATAGAGGTGAACGCAATTCCCGGATTGCTGCCCGACCCTCTTGACAATTCAAGATTTCCAAAGTCATGCTACGCGCTCGGAATGACCTATGACGACATCATCTACTCTGTCGTCGCAGAGTCAATGAAGAGGCATGGGATGCATGAGCAGGCCAAGAAGCTGGAAAATGAGAGTTCTCGTATTATACAACTGGGTCGATGAAGTTTCTAAAGGAAGTGAAGTTGACAAGATCGCCGTAAACGAAGTTAAGGATACTTCTGAGTCCATCAAGCGCGTGCTTGAGAAGAAGGGCCACGTCGTCACGACCGAGGCTGTCGAGAAGGCTGACTTATCAAACCTGAAGGAACGATGCGACTTCGTATTCAATCTTGCCGAGGGGTACGGCGATGACAACCTTGCAGAGGCCAAGATCGCCGAAGACATAAGGAAGAGCGGCGTCCCGTTCTCTGGCTCTCCGCCTGAGAGCCTTGCTCTCTGCGTGCATAAGGACAAGGTCAAGGAAGTCATGGCCTCCAACGGCATCGGCACTGCGAAGTACCAGGTGATGCGGCCCGGCGACAAGCTGGGCGACGGACTTCGGTTCCCGTTGATAGTAAAGCCGCTGCATGAGGACGGGAGCGCTGGCATAACAAAGGAGTCCTACGTCAGGAATGAAGATGAGCTCCAGTTCAAGCTCAAGGACATCTATGATAATTTCGGGAAGCAGAAGAGCCTCGTCGAGGAGTACATCGACGGCCAAGAGTTCAACGTCCCGCTCATCGGAAACGGCGACGACTTCACCGTGCTCCCCATCTCTGAGATCGACTTCAGCGCTTATCCGCCCGACGTCCCACGCATCGAGACTTACGAGTCCAAGTGGGTCGAGGGGACGTTCACGTTCGACAACACCAAGCCCAAGATCCCTGCGAAGATATCAAAGGAGCTTGAAGAGGAGCTGATCGACGTGTCAAAGAAGGCTTTTGCTTTGTGCAAATGCGCAGACTATGCGCGGATGGAGTTCCGCGTGCGGAAGGGTATGGGAAAGGATGGCCAGGAGAATCCTGAAGTGTTCTTGATAGAGGTCAACCCCAACCCTTGCCTGACGGAGTGGGAAGGAAGGCTCTACATGTCAGCGCTCGCAGTCCCGATGACTTATGACGAGATGATAATGCTGATCTTCGACGCGAGCCTCAAGCGCCAGGGAGTGCGCGCAAAGCAGTGAACCAATTCTAATCTCTCAGACTGCGCGATTTCTATTCTCATGAAAAACAGCAAACCTTATTAACAAGCTCTCCATCAACCATCATGATGGGGGGTAGAGTGATAAGAGTCTTTGGAAGGAGCACTTCTAATGGCGTGAGCGTCGAGCTTAGGAAGCCTTATGAGATATCTTATCCTGGGAAGGTGTGGTCTTCTCTCAGCGCGAACACCAGGCAATGGCTCGTAGATACCTTGACTTATCTCAGGTTCTCAGGATATGCATGCATACCTAAGAATCAGAATTGGCAGTTCAGCACGAACAGGCCTCTTGGCCAGAAGGAGTTCGATGCGAACGTCGAGCAGTGCTTATACGCCATCGCTTTCAGCGAGAAGCAGGACTTTAGGGAGCTCATCAGGAATTTCAGGAGTGCGCAGTTCAAATTCCGAAGCGACAACGAGACAGGACCTGATGAGAAAAAGGATTTTGAGGAAGGAGGCGTGCTTGCCATCTCCCTTGGGAAAGATAGCCTGCTCACCTACGGCGTAATGAAAGAGCTGGGGATGAAGCGAAGCCTCGTCTTTGTCAAGGATTGTGAGGAAGAGGAGGATTTCGAGGTCCTGCATAAGAAAGAACTCCTCAAGGCCTTCGAGAAGGATCAGGGGGACCGCATCCACATGATGTATGACAACCTTGACGGCGTCACTAAGGTCAAATCGCTCAACAGGCTCGGCTTTATCGACATCAACGGGCTCAACGCCATGAACAGCTACCTGTTCATGCTCATGCCTTTTGTGTACGGCTCCGGCCTGAACAATGTGATCTTCGGGAACGAGCAGAACTTCAACAACCACTCTCTCGACAAGCACGGGAACATCCTTCACCCGTCCTATGACCAGTCAAGCGAACACATGAGGATTCAGTCAAGGCTGATGAAGAGGATCACAGGGAATGTCGGCGTGCTGAGCCTTGTCGAGCCGCTGTACAACATTGCAGAGTACAAGGTGCTCTACGGCCGGTATCCTTCTTTCGGAAAGTATCATGTGAGCTGTCCTCACGAGGTGCACAAGAGCAGGATAAACCGGTGGTGTCACGGCTGTCCTGAGTGCGCAAAGGGCTTTCTCTACATGGCAGCCGCCGGGAAGGATCCCAGGATGGCCGGATTCATAAGGAGCATGTTCAACAAGAAGCATATGAATCATTTCACGCTCTTCAACCCTGATAACCAGCACACATATACCAGGCCCGCGGCCGTGAAGGAAGAGCAGATGTTCGCGTTCTACCTCGCCCACCGGAACGGCTACAGAGGAGACTTGATGGATGCTTTCAAGGCGAAGTTCCTGAAAGAGGCAGTGGCGCGGGAGGATGAGTTCCACAAGAAGTTCCTGAGCGTGCATCCATCATTAACAATGCCCCAGAAGCTCTTCCGGCAGGTGAAGAGCATATACGATGAAGAATTAGGGAAGGATTAAGAAGATATGAGTCACGTCATGCATCATCTTGACTCTTATGATCAGCTTCTTCCGGGACGTCTTTCTTCAGGAACCAAAGCACGTGATCAACCATCCGGTCATCTGGATCGCCGTTGTAGTTGAACGTGATCTCTTCGCCTTTCTTGATCGGCTTCCCGCATATCACGAGCAGTTGTTTCATCTTCTCATCGTAGTCATAGTATGCGTTAGGCTCGAAAGAATGGTTGTAGAGGGAGCCATGCCCGAGAACTATAGCGCCATCATATCCTTCGTGGTCCGGGTCTCCCCAATCGAAGTAGTAGTCTTTGAGGATGGTCTGCTTTATGAGCGGCATCTCCTTCCTAGGGATGAATATGATATGGCAGCGCTCTATGACCTCGTCTTCATTGAAATCCTTGTCGGCAAAGACCCCGCGTCCTTTGCCTTGCACCTCGTGCACGAATATTGTCATAAGGATGCGCGTTGGATTTGATTGTTTATAAATTTTACTTTGCCGGAAAGGAATGGCCCACAATGAACAATGCCAACAGGGGGCGTCCAGAAAGGCCGCACTGCGCAGTCTGCCTGCTTTGCACGCGAATACTCTAGACGCGGTCGATGGATGATTCTTATGGTCGCACAGAGCGCGGCCAGGAGATTCTGGACGCAGCCCAATGCCAACAACAAACAATATAAACCGTTAATGAGCCTCAGATTAGAGATGACAAGGATAACCGATTCCGAGGACTGCTTCAAGTGCAGGGGGTGCTGCAAGTTCGAGAAAGATCACTTGTTCTTCGCCCCTCTAGTGACCAAGAAGGAGCGTGATGCGATAGAGAAAGACCCTAAGACTTGGGGAGTCAAGCCTGTCTTCAAGCCTCACAAGGGATCAAACAAGGTATTTCAGATACAGATGATATCTTCAAAGCTGGAGAAGGACATGTTCGTCTGTCCTTTCTTGATAGAGATGAACCACGAATGCCAAATCTACAACAAGAGGCCTTTTGACTGCAGGTTTTGGCCATTCCTGCTAATGAAGGGAGATAGCGAGGGAGAAATTGACGTCATGCTCTACAATGAAGACGTGTGCCCAAGCCTTGACAAGAAGACTTGTGAGGTGATTAAGGTCCATGAGCGCGAGGCCTTGGAGACTGTGAATTCTCCTGAGATGAGAGCCATCCTCAAAGAGAACCCTGAGCTTGCCTGGCCTAAGGATGCAGAGGACGCTGAAGACGTCCGAAAAGTAGGCACTGTCAGGCTCTTTGACTGAGAAGGTTTTTTATGGACCCTTATTATTCTTTTTTTCTTTTTCATCCTTTGCCGGCACATACCAGTCTGGTAGGGAGGAATCTTCTTCCCAACCGTAGTCAGTGCAGATCTCTTCGCCCTTCTGGATGTCCCTTATGGCCTTGAATACGAAGTGCTGCTTCTCGAGGTCTTTCTCGAACTTTGCGTTTGGCTCGTGGCTGTGGTTGTAGATGGATCCGTATCCGAAGCACACTGCGTAGCCTTCGTCATCCTCTCCCCATGCAAAGATGTAGTTGGACATCTCTGACTCATCTATCAGCTTGTAGTCCTTCTTGGGGAGAATGAGCGCGGGGCAGACCTCTATCACGTCTCCTTCTCTGAAATCCTTTGCTGCAAAGACGCCTCGGCCTTTGCCTGGTGCCATGTCGATGTATAGTGTCATGTGTTCACTCTCTTTTTATCTTCTCTTCTTTTACACGAATACATCAGTTGATTCTTAATTCCCTGCGAAGTTCAGGAATTATTTATAAAGTTAACTACTTGGACGGACTTTGTTCAAAAACGATCCCCTTGCTACGCATCATGACTCATGCGCGGTTAAGATAGAGTCGATAGACTCGGCATACTAAGATGATTTATGAGTGATCGCCGCGGGCTACGGAAAACTTTGAACCGAACCTAATGGCACGGGTGCCGCCAGAAGATTCTGGAAGCAGCCTGATTGGACCGAATCATTAGATAGTTATCGGTAATCCGCGATTATTATCTTGCAAAGCATAAAAATTTATAAAACCGCGCTAGGTCTTAGGTAGGATGGGTAGCGTAAGACGGGATGTTAAGTCTAAATTTATTATTGTCACAGGGGGTGTTCTCTCAGGTCTTGGAAAGGGTGTGGCTGCGGCAAGCATCGGCAACCTGATAACCAAGTCAGGCCTCAAGGTAGTGCCTATAAAGTGCGACGGCTACCTGAACGTCGACCCGGGCACCATGAACCCGACCGAGCATGGAGAGGTGTTCGTGCTTGACGACGGGGGAGAGGTCGATATGGACTTCGGCCATTATGAGCGTTTCTTAGGCGTCAACTGCAAGTTTTCCTGGAGCCTGACAATGGGCAAGGTCTACGAGGAGGTCAGGATCAAGGAGCGAAAGGGCGATTATCTCGGCAAGACAGTGCAGATGATCCCGCACGTCACGGACACGATAAAAGAAAAGTTCTTCTCTATAGCCTTGAAGGAGGATGCTGACGTCACCATCATAGAGGTCGGAGGCACAGTGGGCGACATCGAGAACGAGCTCTTCCTGGAGGCTTGCCGTCAGATGAAGAAGGATCTGAGTCCCAGCAACGTCTTGTATGTCCATCTCACTTACGTGCCTGTTCCCGGCGGGGTGCATGAGCAGAAGAGCAAGCCTACCCAGCAGAGCGTGGCTTTGCTTCGCGAGCGTGGTATCGAGCCAGACATAATTATCGGCCGCTGCCAGGAGTTCTTGGAGCAGGGCTTGAAGAAGAAGATAAGCATCTTCTGCGGCATCGATGAGAACGCAGTCATATCCGGCGTGGATGTCGATTCGGTCTATAAGATTCCGATATACTTCTCTAACGAGGGCATTAATGAAATAATCCGGTCGCGCTTGTCTATCGGATCAGGCGTGAAGCCAACTTGGAAGAAGCTCGTCGACAACCTTGACAATCTTGACGGAGAGGTCACGATCGCCATCTGCGGCAAGTATACCAAGCTTGAGGATTCCTACGCGAGCATCCTTGAGGCCATGAAGCACTGCAGCGCCAACCTCAAGGTGAAGATCGAGGTCAAGATGGTTGACACGACTGATGTCAAGACCCAGGCTGACGTGGCGGGGGTGCTTAAGGGAGTTGACGGGGTAATCGTCCCTGGAGGATTCGGGACTCGAGGCATCGAAGGCAAGATTCAGGTAATCCAGTATTGCAGGGAGAAGAACATCCCATTCCTTGGCATCTGCTATGGCCTCCAGCTGTCTATTGTCGAGTTCGCGAGGAACGTGTGCGGGCTTGCCGGGGCTAGCACTACAGAGGCGCACGCAGGCACTCCTCATCCTGTAATCGACATATTGCCTGAGCAGAAGAAGGTCACTGACATGGGCGGCACGATGAGACTTGGTGCTTATCCTGCGATGATGAAGAAAGGAACGAAGATCTGGGAGCTTTATGACAAGAACGTCGAGGTCTGGGAACGGCATCGTCACCGGTACGAGGTCAATCCTGACTATCACGAGAAGCTCCTCTCAAACGGCATGATATTCTCAGGCATGAGCCCTGACGGCAAGCTCGTCGAGTTCATCGAGCTGCCAGCTGAGAAGCACCGGTGCTTCGTAGCAACCCAAGGCCACCCAGAGCTGAAGAGCAGGTTCGAGAAGCCAGGGCCGCTGTTCTTCGGGCTTGTGAAGGAGTGCATGAGGAAGGAGAAGGAATAAAAGGGATGTAGGGATAGCCATCTATTTGTCCTTTGCATATATCATCTCGTTATAATACAACCCTTGGTCTAAGAAGACGCTCGATATGTAGGTTGAGATGCTGGCGCAATATGTGTGCATATGAGAGAACGGGATGCGCGTCTTAGGCATGTCATCGACACTCTTGTTCTCAGCACTCATTCTTTTATACTTATCCATGCAGATCCCTGCGATCCCGTTGTTGTCGACGCTGGTGAGGTGCAGTTTGACTGAGCTGGATGAGTCATATGATTGCGTCCCTGTTTCAGGGTCATCGTCGTCATACGTGAATCCCACGGATCTTAAGTGGACTATGACAGTCTTTCCTATGGCAGCCACTAAGTCTGATAATTCTGGAGATAGCTCTTTTTCCATGGGATCGAGGAGGCTTGCGGGTTTATTAAGATTTTCCAATATTGAATATATCTTTGTCGAAAGCGAGCTCTTAGGGAGGAAAAGGTATGGGAGCTTTGCAGAAAAAGGATTGTATTATCTTAATCTTTCTGTTTCATCAGAACGGTCTCTTCCCCCCGATGCAGTGCGTGCACAGGCCTTCTCGCCTTATCCCGAGGCTCTCGTATGCTCTCATCATGCCTTCTCTTGAAAGGTATCTCACTTCAAGCTCGAATTCGGGATGTTTTTCTGGCTTTAGCTCTGCTGTCATCTCCTTGTTATCTCTTCCTCTTGCAAGGAACGTGTCGGTCGGCGGCATGTCCACACCCCACATGCATCCTCTCGGCTCGCCGTCTTCCCCGATTATGCCGATCTTCGGGGTGTAGCTTAGGAAGTAGACCTTCTTTACGCCGGCGTCGGCGAGCATCCTGATCGCGTGCTTTGCGTTGTTGCCCCGGACTATGCTGTCGTCGATCACTACCAGCGTCGCCCCTTTCAGGTCCGGGATTATGACAGGTCTTATGAATAGGTTTCTTGCGATTGATTCCTTACGCTGGTTGGCTGTGGATCCCTGGAAGGAGCGCTCTGCCCTCATCTTGTAGAGCGTATTCCTGAACTGCACTCCTGCCTCCTCTGCGTATGCCTTGGCTGCATCTTCAGGTGATTCAGGGAGGAATGTTATGAGACTTGCGTCTTTTGGCATGAATTCCTTTGCTAACTCGCGCCCCAGGTTCTCCCTAAGCCTCTTCACTAGGACGTCGCCCATCGTGGTATGCTTGTTCGCCAGGTAGTTCCATTCAAAGAAGCAGTGCTGCAATGCGGCGGACTCGGCGACTTTCTTTGACCTGTAACTTCCGTCAGTAAAGAGATAGTATGCAGTCCCTGGCCGAAGTTCCTTCTCGAACTCGGCTCCGTTCTTTAGGAATGCGACGTCTTCAGATGCCACTACGTATGAGCCGTCTTTCCATCCGATCGCGCCCGGCTTCATGCCGAGGCGGTCCCTCAAGACTATCACCTTGTCATCGTGCTTCCTCGCGTATGCGAGCATAAAGGCACCAGGCATCGTCTTGAGCAGGCTTTCCTCGTCCAATACCCCTTGGTTCAGAGAGTGGAGGAGGGCTTCTGTGTCGCAGCCGGTCTTCAGGCCTGACAAGTCTGTGCCTGCCCGCAGGAGCATGTCGACATCTACCTGGCCGTTGTGTATCATTGCAGCGTCGCAGTCCCTTATGTGGACGTGGCTGCCGTAATCGATGACATTCCCTCCGATCGTGTGCGGGTGGGCATCGTTGAGTATCTGGTCTTTCCTTCCTCTGGTCGCGTACCTTACGTGCCCGAAGAAAGCATAGTATTCTCCTCCTTTGAATATCTTATGGAGGGTCTTTATGTTGATAGCATCTACCGGACCTACCCATTTGACGACGTCTATCCTATCTTTGCTTATGGCGGCTATGCCTGCGGCTTCCCGTCCTCTGTGCTGGAGCGATTTCAGAAATGCATAGGTGTTGTGTAGCGTGTGGCCAACCACGATCCCGCAGTTGTGCCGCAACATCTTAGTCCACGCCCCCCATACAGGCCAGTGAAGAAGTTCTCTTTATAAAATTTTAGATATTGATTTCCTGCGTTAAATTGTCAATAGATGGTCTTCGTGTTTTTCACGACTTCTTCCATCAGTCTTTTCAGGTCCAGCTTCTCTTCCTCTGTCTTGACCTTGTCTAGCTGTGGCCTCGTCGCCGGGTGATCTGGGAGGAAAGGGCAGACAGGGCTTTTTTCTATGGATAAGTTGTATGTGCCGTATTTCTTAGCATGCTCCACTGCATCGTTCTTGTCAAAAGCCAGGAGCGGTCTTAGGATCTTCATCTCGACGGCGTCGTCTGTCACGTAAATGCTGTCAAGCGTCTGGCTCGCCACCTGGCCCATGTTCTCACCTGTTACTATGGCCTCGCAACCCTCGCTCTTTGCAATGGCCTCTGCTGCGCGAAGCATGGTCCGCTTGCAGAACAGGCAGGTGTATCTTGGGTTGCATTTTTGCCTGTAGGCCTCGTGAACCTCCTGGATTGATGCGAACAAGAGCTTCTTCACCCCTATCTTCTTTGCCAGGCGGGTCACCTTGTCTGCTTCCTTGGCGTTTGGCAATAAGTCCATGTGCAGGGCTATGACTTCCAGGCCCCTCTCTTTCATCATGACGCCGGCTACCGGGCTGTCTATGCCTGAGCTTATGAGGAGTATCACCTTCATATTTGCATGGAAGATGTAAGCATTAAAAAAACTTTCCCAAAACAGAATTTTTGATGGATTGGGTTAACAAAATCGTAAGAAATAAATACCCTAACCCCTGAAAGAGACTTATGAAGAAGACTATCATGGTCGTGGATGACGAGACCCACATAGTCCAATTGCTCCAGATCATCCTGAAGGAAGAGGGCTACAACGTCATCCCAGTGCACACCGCAAAGGAGTGCTTGGAACTTCTTAAGACCAAGAAGCCTGACCTTTTACTGCTCGACGTCATGATGCCTGATATGAACGGCAAGGAGCTGTGCAAGAAGATAAGGGAGGACCCCAAGACCAAAGACTTGAGGATTGCGTTCCTGTCGATACTCAGAAAGGAGGAGGTAGGCACGGATTTCTTCCAGTCAATGGGATTAAAGGGCCACATCACAAAGCCTTTTGAGCGTGATGAGCTCGTCAAGAAGATCAAGGAGTTCTTGGCGGAATAAAACACGGGTTGAGAATGCCTGGTTGAGAGAAACCTAATAGCCCTTACTGGGATTCAGGAGCCTCCTTTATTCCCTCACGTCCGGCCTCTATTTCTGCATCGGTTATCGTGACGTTAGCCCCATGTACCTTCGCTGTTAATTTCGAGGCCAGGATCATCGTATTGGCAAAGTTTGGAGCAGTCTCGACATGCGCTCCATGGCCTGTCATACGAGCTACTATATCCACAAGCTCAGGCCCTGACACCCGATAAGGTATGCTGAAATCCGCGTATCTCCAACTAGTGAATTCTTCTAATACTCTGCGAAGCGCACCAAGTTCTCCCCTAAAGAATGACGGCCTTCCATCCTGGTAATAATAGCTCTTGTCCTCGACGATGCCGGCGAGTTGAAGAATCCTCTTGTAGGCGTCTTTTCCTGGCTGTATCGGGGCCCAATGCCATGCCTCGACTATGTCTAGTGTCCTTGGCAATGGCATGACATGGGAATCGAATCGTTTCCCGTCAAACAGCCAGACATTGCGGAACTTGTTTATTGGTTCTGAATGATTCCAGATGTAAGAGGATCCTCTTCCTTCCCGCAGCTCTGCGCTCAGGGGGCAGTAGACAGACAATATTCTTCGGCCTATTTCTTCCCCTGATTCCCATGAAAGTTTAGAAAGGCCGGCGACGGAATCTTTGCGCCCCATCTTCCGGACAGAATACCTCTTAGGGTCGGATCTCACTAGCTTGTCGACCTGCTGAACCGATTCTGCGAGAGACATCACCTCATCACGATGCGAAAAACTCTCGTCAATCCTCTTGGTGTCGAAGCCTGCAGGGATGTTAAGGTAGAGGTTCAGGCTTTTCCTCTTCACGTCGTATCCTTGCACTATGAACATGAATATGTCATCCCGGCCATATATGTGGACTGGGCCTCCTCTTGCAAACTCGACGTAGAGGGGCTCTCCGCATTGCTTGCAGCAATACACAGGCTCTACGATCTTCGCAATCCCCTGGAGTCCATGGCAGGAGTTGCACTCAATGTCGTCCTTAACTAGGCGGTTTATGCTTGCTTCCCAGACAGCCCATCCTTTCTTCTCTTGGACTTCCCTGGATGGCTTCTTATCCCCATATCGGTCCCTTCTTGAACTGACATCCCTGACCTTGTATCGAAATCCTCCAAGATAAGCCTTCAGGTCATCTAATGTTTTTGGAGTCTTGGCATAAAGGAGCCGCCCATATTGGTTGGTTATATCGGCAACGCCATCTATTGATCTTACATCCAGAATATTTTTCTCCTCATCCATAGATGACGCGGAATCAAGAGATATATTTAAATATTTCTCTTACACTGGGTGCGTTCAAAATCTTAATAATTAAATACCCGCACCAGCCATAAGGCTGGTTGCGGGGGTGGGAGTGTACCCCACCATGATTAAA
>JAFGBP010000054.1 GCA_016933095.1 Candidatus Woesearchaeota archaeon
CCCATAACCGGCCTGCGCGCGGCCAGGAGATTCTGGACGCAGCCGATTGGGCTCTAGTAGAACGCTTTCGTGCCCCGCTCCATCCACAAACGGTGTTTTATATCTGACCGATTCTTCTTTGATCTAATCATGAAATCGCAGATTTCGCTTGGGGGCACTTTTCTAGACGAGCGCAAGAAATCCTACGACGGCTGCCCGCACGGAACGTCGCTGATGTTGACCGATTCCCCGAGACCTATGCCGGTCCTGTTGTCTTCCAGGAGTATCAGGTAGCCGTTCTCATCCTCAAAGTAGATGCAAAAGTCACCTATTACCCCAAGGTTCTCCTTCACGTCCGAATAGTTGACAGAGGCCTCGCCTGCGAACTCGTCAAGCTTTGCCTGGTCCACAACGTCGTTGTCAATAAAGGAGTGGTCTTCACTGTTCTCAAGAGCAGTGTTTATGAACTTCGCTTCTGACTGCAGGTCTTTCAGCGTCGGCTGCTCCTTGGCGTTGATGGTCACGTAGAATATGATCATTATCGAGATGAATATGACTATGGCAAGGAGGACGTCTATGCTCCAGATCTGCGCTCGCTCCATCTTCTCTATTCCTTTCGCTTCCAAGCCAGTCCCTAGCTCACGAACCTTGGCTTTTGCAACTCTCTTTTTTGAGATTCTTCTCTTGCTAGTCATTGCCTTGACTTCCTCTTTTTTAAATATTCCCTTTTTTGTTTCATACTATTTATATTTTTCCTTTGAAAAGGCCCTGTTCAAAGTCTCTCGTAGCCCGCTGCTATCGCCTATCAATCACATCCTTTAGCCGAGTCTATCTTAATCGCGCATTAGTCATGATGCGCAGCCAGGGGCTACTTTTTGAACAGAGCCCTTTGGAAAGAAAAAGGTCGGGAGATCATAAGGATTCTCGACAATCGACGAAACAAACCGAAAACTTTATAAATCTTTGCCTTTTCTCACTTTTTAAAGTTAGCGAAAATATTTTAAATTGAAAAAAGAGGCGGCTTACCTCAAAAAGAATAAGCCGGGGGAGTGTCCACGATGTCATTCGTCAAGAAATGCCCAGAATGCGGTGGAATAAACTTGTTCTGGAACAAGGAGAAAGGAGAGATCATCTGCAGAGACTGCGGACTCGTAGTCGAGGACAAGATGGTCGACTTCGGCCAGGAATGGCGAGAGTTCGACGGCGAGTCAGCCGACAAGATGAGGCGAACAGGGGCTCCTATGAGCTACACCCAGTTCGACCAAGGACTCGGAACTGACGTCGGGAAGAAATCTGACCTTTACAACCTCGGCGGAAAAGCCAAGAGCAAGTACTTCAGGCTCAGGAAATGGCAGCAGAGGATCTCAACAGCCATCGAGCGAAACCTCAAGCTCGCATTGTCAGAGCTCAAGAGAGTATCTTCATACCTCAAGCTCCCCTCATCCGTAGAGGAAGAGGCAGCAAGGATCTACACCCTTGCAGTCCAGAAAGGACTGGTCAGAGGACGCTCAATGGAGTCAGTCGTAGCAGGAGCATTGTACGCAGCCTGCAGGAGACACGACGTCCCAAGGACCCTTGATGAGTTAGGAGAGTCCTCCAACATCGAGAAGAAGGAGATAGGCCGAACATACAGGTTCATAACTAGGGAGCTGGGCATCAAGATACTGCCAAGCAACCCGAGCGACTACATCCCGAGGTTCGCGTCAAGCCTCAAGCTGAACGCAGAGACCCAGTCGAAAGCAGTCGAGATAATCGAGGTCGCCCAGAACGTCGAATTGACAAGCGGGCGAGGACCTACGGGCATCGCGGCAGCGGCCCTGTACGTTGCAGCATTGATCAACGGCGAGAAGAAGACTCAGAGGGAAGTCGCGGACGTCGCGGGAGTGACCGAGGTCACGATTAGGAACCGTTACAAAGAGCTCCTCGAGAAGCTCAAGCTTGAGAAGGAGATCAAGAAGGTCAAGAAGAAGAAGTGATCTTCTCATACTATTTTATTCTTTTTATCTCTTATTTCTCAGTTTCTTCCTTGTCTTCCTGCCGGCAAGCTTTCTCTTCTCAGTTACCCTTGGAAGTCTTGCATCTGCGTTGGAATAATCCGGCATCCAGGGGTTCCTTGCAGAAGGCTTCCTGTGTGGCAAGGATATTATGATCTCAGTACCCACGTCAGGATCGCTGTGGACTGAGATCGTCCCTCCGTGGCCTCCGATGATGTGCTTTACAATGGAAAGACCTAGCCCAGTCCCTTCAACTTTTCTTGTTGTGCCTTGATCTACTTGGTAGAACTTGTGGAACATTTTTTTCAGGTCTTCCTTGGATATTCCTATCCCGTTGTCTGTTATCGATACTTTAAGGTGATGCTTCAAGTTCTCTACGATTATGTACAGGGCAAGTTTCCTCGAGCTCCTGTATTTTATGGCGTTGTTTATGAGGTTCACGAAGACTTCGCTTATCTTCTGCTCGTCGGCGCAGGCCATGATGTTATCTTGGCAGTGGACTGTCACCTTAGCCCTTATCTTGCGGAGCTTGGGCTCGAACTCCTTGAGCACTTTCTTAAGCACCTTTGACACGTTGAAGTCATGATAGTTGAAGTTGGCTTGGCCTGCCTCGAACCTCGCGCTTTCGAGGATGTTGTTGACCATGTCTATGAGCTGGTCTGTACTGTTCAGGACGACGTCAAGCGCTTCTTTCTGCTTCTGATTAACCTTGCCGAGCATCCCTTGCCTTAAGAGCTGGTTATACGATCGTATGGACGTTAGGGGTGTCCTTAGCTCGTGGGAGACTGAGGATAGAAGGTTGTCTTTCATGGCATCCAACTGCTTGAGCTCTGTCACCGCGGCTTCAAGCTCTGCAGTCCTTGCCTTTACCTTGTTCTCAAGCTCTGCTTGGCTGTTCTGCACGGCGTCGTTGTATTCTCGAAGCGTAGTCATCATGTCGTTGAAGTCCTTAGCCAGCTCTCCTATCTCGTCCTTACGCTTGATGTCAAGCTGGACGTCTAGGTCTCCCCAGGTGATTTTCTGAATCTGCTCCTTCACTTTTATGAGCGGCTTTGTAAATGACTCTGCCACCCATAATGATCCTAAAATTCCGATAATTAGAAATATCAGTGCCGCTAACCCTATCCTTATGCCTGACAGGAACAGGCTGTCAAGGTCTTCCATGTGCTGGGCAATCTCGATGAAGGCAACCATACTGATAGATACTGTAAGCAGGAAGACTACAGTTATGAAGTATGATGCGAGTCTTTGCTTTATGTTTAGGCTCATCCGTATCCTCTTTAGATGCACTGGATAATGAATCGGGTTCTAAGGCGCATTCATTTTCTTGAATGCCCCTGGCGGCTTCACACACCCTCTTTTTTTTGTTAATGGAAAAATATTGTTAGGTAGTTTATCCTTTATAGAGTCTTTTGACTTCTGCCATGAGTTCCTTGTTGTCGAAGGGCTTTGTCATGAACTTGTCGCATTTGGAGAGTTCCTTGTTCCATTTCAGGGCGTCAGTCTTTGCCGTCAGCAGGATGACAGGTATATCTTTTAATTCAGGGTCTGCTTTCAGGGATTCCAGCACTTCTTTTCCTGACATTCCTGGCATCATGAAGTCGAGCAGGATTATGCCTGGTTTGTGCTTCCTTGCCTGCATGACCGCAGTCCTGCTGTCAAAGCATTGGACGACATTGTATTTGTAGTATTCAAGCAGTATCTTCATGGCGTCAGATGTCGTCTTGGAGTCTTCCACTATCAATACTTTCTTCATGCCTTTTCCACCTCAATTCGTCTCGTTGACTTTTTCGTTTATATTGTTTTCGAAAGAAAAAGGTTTGAAGTCAGATTTCTCTCAGCACATGCTCTTCTTCAACGCGATTGTCTTGGAATGCCACCTTTTCCTTTTTCAGCAGCGAGATCTTCTCGGCGACGGCGCGTCCTGCAGTCTTCCCTTTGAATCCTCCGATGCTCCGGTCGCTTGCCACCACCCGATGGCATGGCACGCTTGGCGCGTATGGGTTCCGTCGCAGGGCTTGTCCGACTGCGCGCGGGCTTGATTTCAGCGCTTTGGCGAGCGCCTTGTAGGTCGTGACTTTTCCTCTGGGCACGTTTTCTTTTAAGAACGAGTAGACTTTCTTCTGGAATGGCGTTGTGTGTTTTCTCATTCTCCTTTCCAGTCTCTCTCTGCGACTTTCAGGTTTTCTTCTGTCCTGGTGTCGAACCATTGCCCGGAGAACACGTATCCCATGAGTTTTTCCTGGCGGGCTAGTTTTGGGAGTATGTCTTGTTCGAGGAGCGAGAATCCGACGGGCACCATCTTGAGGACTTCTGGTTCTAGGATGTAGAGTCCTGCATTTATGAGCTTGCTTGGCGCCCTTTCTTTGGGCGGTTTCTCTACAAAGGCCATTATCTTGTGGCCGTTCATCACCGCGACTCCGTACTGGGAGGGGTCTTCGATCGTAGTCAAGGCCATTGTTATCATTCCTTTGTTCCGGTGGTGGAAGTCGAACATGTCTTCGAGGTCTATTTCTTTTAGTTCGTCGGCGTTGAGCAGGAGGAAGCTTGAGTCAATTTGTCCTTTCAGATTGTGGAGTGGTCCTGCGGTTCCTAGCGGCTCGTCTTCTTCCATGTAGGTTATCTTAAGGTTCCATTCTTTCCCGTCTGAGAAGTATTCTTTTATGATTTCTCCTCCTTCTCCTATGCTGATCATTATTTCTTTTACCCCGTATTTTTTTAGCAGCATTATGTTGTGCTCTAATAGGGGCTTGTTTTGTACGCGTATCATGGCATTGGGAAGCATCGGGTGCGTCTGTCTTCCGTGACCACCTGCAAGAATGACGGCTTTTCTTGGCTGATTTTCTCCCATTGCCTTGATCAGCATGAGCTCGACGGCATGGCTTCGATTCTTAATATCCGAATGATTTACGGTCTTGTCGACTTTTTCCAATATGTCCTTTTCAATAGTAAGTGTTACGCGCTCTTTCATACATAATTCCCCTCTTTTACATTACCCTTGCATAGGGAAAGCGCACTCTGATTTTTAAATGTTCCTAAATGTATGAGGAAGTATGAACCTGCTTTCTTTGATATATATCCTACACCTTGATAAAATATAAAAAGCCAGAAAACAATATAAGGAATAGGTTCAAACAAATACAAAAAGGGGTTGGACCAAGACAAGACTCAATAGTTGAGGGGGTGGAAGAGTTGAATCACCGAGACTTTGAAGACCCTCTTGAATTAGACCTTGAAGAAATCGAAGGAATAGACCCGAAAAGAGCAAGGTTCATAAGAGGGTACCTCAAAGGCAGCACAATATGAAGGCAAGCTGATATTGAAAACATCACAAGCTTTTTCTCATAGTAAATCTCACGCCATTCCTGGAACGTTGAAAAGAAATATATAAATCTTCAATGACATGAAAAACATCAGACAATCTCTCCTGTCAGGAAATGCTGTTCGCTCGCAACAATCTTCACTTCAAGTACAGTTCCAAGAGCGCACTTCTTATCTTTCACAACGACTGGTTTATAACTCTCGTTCCGGCCAACGACACTCTTTCCCTTTCCTTGCTCATCCACCACGATGCTACCAACCCATCCTAACCAATCTTTATTATCAATCAGGCTCTTCTGAAGGCCCACCAACTCCTTGTTGCGCCTCTTGACCTCTTTCGTAGGGATGAGCTTCATAGAAGCCGCGACAGTGCCCTTCCTTGGATAGAACTTAGTCAAGTTAAGGACAGGGATCTTCAGCTCCTTCATGAGCCTCTTCGTGGCCTCGTGATCATCCAGGGATTCTCCAGGGAAGCCGCAGATAACGTCAGTCGCGACAGTCAGTCGAGGCACTTCAGATCTCAATTTGTTCACAAGGCAATGGAACTCTTCCACAGAGTACTTTCTCTTCATCGCCTTCAACACGCCGTTGCTGCCGCTCTGCACAGGCAAGTGTATAAACTTGAAAGCCTTCGGGTGATTCAGGAAGCGAACCAGGTCTTCCGCCATCTCCTGAGCATGATTCGGGTTGATCATGCCTAATCTGATCCGGAAGTCGCCGGAAACATCAACCAGCTCATCAAGCAGCTTCCCAAGACTGCTCCCATCATCCTTGCCATAAGCCCCTGAGTCCTGGGACGTGAGCCATATCTCCCTAACTCCATCAGCGATTGCATCTTCCATCTGCTTCTTTATGTCCTTGACAGGGTAGCTGTAGAGGCTCCCCCTGGCAAACCTTGTCTTGCAAAACGTGCACTTACCCAGGCAACCAGCAGATATCGGGATGATCTCAACCACATGGTTCCTGCGTATCTTCGGCAGGTTCAGCCTCTTGTTCTTCCTGAAACTCATCAGCCTAACCACTTTCCCAGAGGCCGCGGCATCCACAGCATCTGCAATCAGCTCAAGGTTTCGCACTCCTACAAGGGAGACGTCTTTCAAAGCGCTATTATCAGGGTCTGTCTGCGACACGCAACCAGCCACCACCACCCTCTTTCCCAGCGCTCTTGCCTTCTGAAGATCTGAATAGAACCTTTTCTCAGGGCTGTCCTTTACTGTGCAGGTGTTGAACACCACAAGGTCGCACCCAGTCAATGAATCCACGATCACGTGGCCTGCAAGCTCCAAAAGCCCGCTCATCAGCTCAGTATCCGAATAGTTGAGCGTACAGCCATAGGTCTTGAAGTATATCCTCATAAAGCTCTAGTGAGCAGCAGGGCTTTTTTAATATTGTTCTTGTGTTGGGCCGCGTCCAGAAAAGCCACACTGCGCAGCATGACAATTGAACAGGCGAAGGATCTAGACTCGGCTAATGTACGAAATCCCATAACCGGCCTGCGCGCGGCCAGGAGATTCTGGACGCAGCCCTTGTGTGGAGTTCCAGGCGCCGCGTGGCCGGATCAAGGATCGGATCAACGCGGCGGTTGAGCTATTCATGTTTTCCGTTCAAAGACCACCGTAGCCCGCTCCGTTCGCTTATGTTCTTGCTGTTTTGCCGAGCCTAGTGCTACCGCTTCTACATTGGCAGACTCCGCAAGGGGCTACTCTTTGAACGGAGCGAGTTTTCATGCAAAAATATTTAAAGCCAGCTCCCCATTTCAGCGTTAGAGGAGAGGATGAGAGCATATGGACTCAGATTATTCTATACCTGAGGATGTCTCGCAGATAGACCCTGAAAACCTGAAGCAGGACATATTGCAGTTGCCGTTTCAGGCAGCCCAGGGCTACAAGCTGGCAGAGGGAGCAGATCTAAGCAGCCTTGACAAGGAAGTCTTCTACAGGGTATTGATAACTGGCATGGGAGGGTCAAGCATTGCAGGGCTTGTCCTCAAGGATTACCTGCAGGACCTGGGGATTGTCCTTGCCGTCAACCAGGATTACACCTTGCCGAAATGGGTTGATAAGAAAACCCTCGTGATAGCATCTTCATATTCAGGGAATACCGAGGAGACTTTGAGCAGCTTCAAGGAAGCCAGGAGAAGGGACTGCAAGATAATAGCGGTGACAGTAGGCGGCAAGCTTGCAGAGCTTGCAAAGCAGACAAGGATTCCCGTCATCGGCTTGCCTCAGGGATTCCAGCCAAGGGCCGCTCTTGGAATCCAATTCTTCACAATCCTGCGCCTCCTTCAGAAACTAAAGCTCATAGAGCCTAAAGGGATTGACGTCGACCGCTTCCGAGAGGACATCAAGGTCCAGCTTCCAGGGATAGAGAGGAACGCCATGGCATTGTCAGAGAAGCTTGCGGGCAAGATCCCGATAATCTACACGTCCAGCCAGTTCTCATCCATAGGGTATCGCTGGAAGTGCCAGTTCAACGAGAACGCGAAGACGCCTGCGTTCCAGCACTACTTCTCAGAACTCAACCACAACGAGATGAACGGGTTCGAGAACGTGTTCGGCAGCTTCCACCTGATAATGCTAAGGTTCGAGGACGACTCGCGGAGGTTGCAGAGCAGGATGGACCTGACAAAAGAGATAATTCTTAGCAAGGGAGTGCCCACGACAGAGATAGGAATCAGGGGCACCAACATCCTGACTAAGATGTTCGCCTCGATACTGCTTGGAGACCTGACAAGCTACTTCCTCGCGCTTCGCTACAGGACGAATCCCAGCAAGGTGAGCGTCGTGGAAGAGTTTAAAAAGCGCCTCGGGCCATTCATCTGAAGAGGAGAATGCCAACGACGGCGAATCAAAAGATTTATATATTACAAACAAAACATTTTTTCAAAACAAACCGTTATTTTCAGAAAAGTTCAGCTGGTGGGTTTAGCAAAAGCCAAGCGTTAAGGAGGGAAAACTCATGAAGTTTTTTTCATTGAAAAGGTTCAAGAAGCAAAGTTACGATGAAGATGACAATCTGCAGGCAGAGGACGAGTATGTCGAGCTTAACAGCGAAGCAGAGCCAGTCAAGAGCTCTAAGATCCTGGTCAGGCCGTTTGTCATGAACGACTTCTCAGACATAAAGCCTGTCCTAGACAGCCTGAGGGAAGGCAACACCATAGCTCTCGTGAACATCAGGCCTCTCAAGGAGAAAGACCTTGTAGAGCTCAAGAGGGCAGTGAACAAGCTCAAGAAGACTACTGACGCTGTCGAGGGAGACATCGCAGGCTTCGGGGACGACTACGTCGTCATCACGCCAAGCTTCGCCCAGATCTACAGGCAGAGAGGCACGCCGGTGTCTTCGGTGCAGAGGCCTCAGGACTCAAG
>JAFGBP010000055.1 GCA_016933095.1 Candidatus Woesearchaeota archaeon
ACTCAAGCTTTGACACTGACTTTGACTAGATTTTTTTATAATATTCAATTTTCTTTCTCAATGGTTAATAAGTTTGTTCCTTAAAAGAAAAAGCCATACTTGAATCAATCATAATCTGTCATTTCATTTTATAAGCATTTGTGTTTCCTGAAATCTGTTTTGCAAATCCATATTTTTCAAAACAACAAAGTATAAAAACCAGATTTTCAACAAGTGATATGAAAAAATGCCGGCAAAGAAAATTAAGGACGTGAAGAAAGCAGAGGCTCCTGCAAAGGCGGCTTCCGGAAAGGAATCTCCTGACGAGCCTTCGATGATAAGAGGAGAGCTCTGTCCGTTCTGCAACCAGAAGACACTCGCCCTGATGGAGAAGGAGATGGAGATCCCATACTTCGGAAAGGCATATATCTTCTCGATGGACTGCGAGAACCAGGAGTGCGGCTACCACAAGGCTGACGTCGAGTCGGCAGAGGAGAGCAAGGGGCCTGTCAAGTACACCCTGGAGATCGACTCTGAGGAAGACATGAAGATAAGGGTCGTCAAGTCATCGAGCGCGACTGTCAAGATCCTTCACGTCGGAAGCATCGAGCCGGGAGAAACGGCGAACGGTTACATAACAAACATCGAAGGAATACTCCAGCGCATGAAGCGCATGGTCGAGAAGCTAAGAGACGACGCAGAAGACGACGCCGACAAGAAGAAAGCAAAGAACATCATCAAGAAGCTGACGAGGGCCATGTGGGGCCAGGAAAAGCTCAAGATAACACTCGAAGACCCGAACGGGAATTCGGCGATAATAAGCCCGAAAGCGGTCAAGGGGAAGTAAGAACACATAATTATTTCAAAATCCGTAGATAATAGTCTAAATCTGGTTCAATCTCATGCGAGTTATATTTTGAACGCGGGCCACCCTTAACGGCGTAGTATTTATGTATTAAATTCGCCAGATTATCCGCTTTATTTACCAACGGGTAGGTCTCATCGGCATGAGGTACTACAATTAAGTTTACATTAGGAGAGATAAGCCGGCACAAACATTGACGTTTATGTTCTCTTAGCTCTCCGTCGTAGACAACAGTTTCTAACCCTTCCACCGCGTGAACCAACTCTGCTATGGCCACAACTTTAAGGGACTCCGAGTCCAAAGCCTTTATGAAATCGGCCGAAAAAACCAAGTGATAAAATAATGCATTTGACTCCACATTCATAATCACAGGAGAGAATTCTCTGCTCTTCTCTAAGGAGGTAGGATTTAGGCTTAATGGATTATTTGAATAGGCACCAACGAAAATCTCTGGGATTCGACCGTGGTTAGATTCATCTACGCCTAGAAAACGTTTCCTGACTAACCCTTGAGTTTTCACAAAGAAAGGGTATTCGAAACTAGTATAAAAGCGTTTCTCTATTAGGGGTGCTGCGTTGAAAAAATACCATTGAAGAGCCATCCTAAGGTTTGACTACTTGACCCCGCTCTTCCTCTTCAGCTTGCCCGCCATGTCGGTCTTCTCCCATGTGAAGTCCGGGTCGTCCCGTCCGAAGTGGCCGTAAACAGCCGTCTTCTTGTAGATGGGCCTCTTAAGCTTGAGATACTTGATTATGTCGGCGGGCTTGAGAGGGATGTACTTACGCACGAGCTCTGCAATCTTCTCCTCGTCAATCTTGCCGGTCCCGAAGGTGTTGACGTAGAGGCTTACCGGCTCCGCGACGCCGATGGCGTAGCTTATCTGGACTTCGCACTCATCAGCGAGCCCAGCGGCCACTATGTTCTTGGCGACGTACCGGGCCATATAAGCCCCGCTACGATCCACTTTCGAGGGGTCTTTCCCTGAGAAGCAGCCCCCTCCGTGGCTTCCTGCGCCGCCATAGGTATCGACGATTATCTTCCTGCCCGTCAGCCCAGTGTCTGCGAGTGGCCCTCCGATGACGAACTTGCCTGTCGGGTTGAGGAAGTACTTGGTCTTCTCATCCACAAGCTTGTCGCATACTGGCATGATGACTTTCTCAAGCAAGCCTTTCCGAAGCTCGACGTCAGATACGCTCGGGTCGTGCTGGGCGCTAAGCACCACCGCGTCCACGCGGACAGGCTTGCCGTCCTGGTATTCGACCGTTACCTGGCTCTTGCCGTCAGGCCGCAGCCACTTCAATTCCTTGGACTTCCTGACATCTGCCAGTTTCTTAGCAAGCTTGTGAGCCAGCATGATTGGAAGCGGCATGAGCTCTGGAGTCTCGCGGCACGCGTATCCGAACATCATCCCCTGGTCGCCTGCGCCCTGCTCGTGCTTCCTTGAATAGTCAACGCCTTGGGCGATGTCTGGGCTCTGCTCTGATATGCTCGTCAGGACCCCGCAGGTCTCCCAATCAAAGCCGTAGTGAGGATTATCATACCCGATCTCCTTGATGGTCTGGCGGACGACCTTCTGAATATCAATGTATCCTTTGGTCGTGACTTCCCCTGCAATCATCAGGTAGCCCGTCTTTGTCAGGCATTCGACGGCCGCTCTGGCCTCAGCATCCTGCATCAGAAGAGCATCAAGTATTGCATCGCTCACCTGGTCGCATATCTTATCCGGATGGCCCTCGGTCACGCTCTCGCTTGTAAAGAAGTGTTTCTTCAATATGATCCCCTCTTTGATTCTCATGGATGGCAACCAGACATCTCCAGCTCCCACGCACATAAAACCCCTTTCCGGACATTATCTCACCCGTAGTTTTTAAGCTTTACTCTTTTACAGCTGAAAATCAGAAAAAGAACAAGAAAATAATATGAAACAATCTCACTTGCCCCATGCTAAGAGTCCCCAGAGAACCAACCCCCAGATCAACCCCACGACCGGAATGATCGTTATGACGGCGTACCAGCCAGGCATCTTCCTTCTCTCGCAGACCTTCCAGAGCCACATGAACTGGAACACTGCAAAGGCAATGGCGAACAACGGTCCAATCCCTGGAATGAACACGCCCACCAATAGCAGCATGGGCCACCAGGGCATCTTTGCCATCTGGGTGAGCAAGTACGTGTTCGCGATCGGTATCCAAGCAAGCCAAGCCAGCGGCGTCTTCAGCCTGTTGGCAGTTATCATCATCGCGATCGCCGTGTAGATATATGTTGCAAGCACAAGCAATGCTAAGAATATCAATATCGACCCAAGCACTGCGATGATGCCAGCAGCAGCTCCAGCGCCCACGTACTCCGGTCCTAGTTGTTGTATCATCTCTTCAAAAGCCATTCTTTGTCTTCACCCCGCGTCGATTTTGAAAGAATTTGACTCTATTATCATCCTTCTGACCAGGGAAGTATTTAAAGTTATCTGGAAAGCTCCCAAAGGTTAATAAACTGAACCGGCATCCCGAGCATCGTTATGTTAGATGCGATACTGTTCGACTATGATGGCACCCTAGGCATGACCCAGGAACGCCAGCATGATTGGTTCCATTACTGGGGAAAGCTTAATGGAAAGAACCGGCTAATGCACCCTGAAGGCGGGGATCTGTCAGATCTGAAAAGGTTTATCGCAGTATATAACAAGGTACTTGCAAAGCATGACGTCCAGAGGTTCTATGCTGACCTGGAGCTCCCATGCGACATGAACGACAGGACCCATCCGGTCTGGATCGCGTATGATTCTTTCAAACTAAGCAACCCTGCAAGGCTGTACCCTGGCATTAAGGAGGCAATCATAGAAATCTGGGAGGCAGGACAGCTCTCTACGCAGAAAAATAGGAATTATCGAGTAAGGCTTGGGATCAATACCACCAACAGTTGGGATTCAATATGCAAGGAACTAAAGGCCCACGGAATACTCCATTGCTTTGACAGCTACGTTGCAAAGGACATCCTGGCAGTGTATGACGGAGCCGGGAACGCTAGCTCCATCACCAAGCCTTCGAAGATATCAGTCGCCCTCTCGCTGGATGTACTCAACTCTGAAGGCAGAGCAACCATGCACGTGGGAGATACACTAGGAGACCTGAAGGCCAGCATCGATGTCAGGAGAGGATTTCGGATGCACAAGGGAGAAAACCTGATAACTGTCGGGGTAGCCTGGGGTTATGAGTGCAGGGAGAACCTTGAAGGAGGAGTCATCGACGAAAGTGGTGTAAGCGAGCATTTCAAGCACATAATAGAAAGTCCGGATCAGCTTCCTAAAGTCGTGGCAAGCTACATGTAAATGTAGACTCTTTCGTCCTTCTATGCATCCGCCCCGTCGTTCATCTTCCTCAGCTTCTTTATCTTTCCGAAGTCGTACGGTTTATCAGAGACTATGATTGCTCGGAAGCCGTCGATGTCTTTTATGTAAGGGCTGAGGAGCTTCTCGTGCAGGACGTCCGTCCCTTCGGTCACTGGGTTGATGCTCGGCAATACGACCAGCTCTTTCCCGGCATATTTTCCGACGAGGAAGCACTTGTACCTCTCAACCCTCGCTCCGTCCCGGATCCCGATGGCGGGGTGCTCGTGGCCTATCACCACGACCTTTGCCTTCTTGAAGTCCTTGTTGCGGCCAAAGAGCCTGTCTCCGTGGCAGAAGAAGAATCCTCTCGCATAATGATAATCCTTGATCTCGACACCTTTCCTCCGGGCTATCGGCTCCAGCAACGTATCATGGTTGCCTTTTACGATAATAACCTCAGCCTTCTTCTTCAGGAAGTCAAGCACCTTCAGGGCGTCTGTCCACTCCTGGTCTGAGATGCCTCCGAACTCGTGCTTCAGGTCTCCGAGCAGGATTATCTTCTCAGGCGCAGTCTCAGAGACTGCTTCTGACAGGGCCTTCATTATGTCCTTGAAAGCGAACCTCGGGACCAATATCCCCTGGCGATTCAGGGCCTCTTCATATCCTACATGTATGTCTCCGACCACAAGAGTCTTCTCCTCAGGGAGAAAGAGCATGAGTCCTGATATCCACAGTCCTTTTGCAATCAGCATGAAAAAGCTTAGGCAGGCCGAATATAAAAAAGTTTATATAATCCTGGCATTCCTCTTTCAGAGGGTTAGCAAATGGATACTTGGGTTTTGGATGACTCGGACAGCAAAGCATCACCTTCTTCTATGGAAGTTTCTTTCAGGCATTGCGGGTGGATGGCTTCATGAAGCTTGTAAGAAGGCATCGGCTTCCTAACGGGATGGACCTCTATTGGCAGCCTGATGAAGGCCAGCACCTTGTGGGCGTGGGGGTGAAGGCAGGCGCATTCCATGACTCGATTGCGCTGTCTAACTTAGTATTGCATGGCTTAGCACACTACGTAGAACATAGTGTGGCACGCGGCGCAGATCCTGACAAGGTAGAATACCATGAAAGGAAGCTTCGCTCATTCGGTTGCGGGCCTGAGCGGGGAATTAACATATGCACTTCTCACGATTACACTTTCTACGGGGCATCCATGGTACGTAAGAGGCGTTACGCTACAGAACTGTTCGACACGATATTCGCACCAATGGTCACCAAACAGCTCATCACCAAGGAAGGGATGGATATCGAGCGTGCAGCAATCTTCACAGAGTACCTCGTCTACGGCAAAGACCTGGCTGATGAGCTTCGGAGTGAATTACTTTTTAAGTCAATATACCCGAACCATCCTATCAACAACAGGATCGACTGCGAGGAAGAAGACCTGAAGAGGATATCACCGTATCATGTAAAGAAGTTCATCAGCGAATTTTATGTTCCAAACATCATGTTTGCAATCCTTCTCGGGCCTTCATTTGAAAAAGCAAAACAGCTGGTATACAAGCATTTTGGAGACCTCCAGCCAAAGGAAGTCCCGCAGCTCCAGATAAGTGATTCTCAGATGAGGCCTATCCTGAGTGGAGTGCATTCAACGCAAGGAGAGAAAGCCGGTTTACGCGCCTATTACGTTGCCGTCGGCTTCCCAACCATGCCTTACGGCTATGAAGGAGATGAGGACGTAGAAGTACTCTCTGAGATCATGGAGTACAAGATAGAAGAGGCCCTGCGGGAGAAGAACCGAATCTTCGGACAAGGGACATACCGTCCTTTCAGCCAGGTCTCGCGAAGCAAAATCCACGGCACGATCTATTTCACCTTCGAGACCCCGGAAGAGAGCTTTGTCGATGAAGGGATAGAAAGGATAATCAAGGTTTGCGAGACGGTGAAGAATAAAGGGGTAGATCATGACGTAGTCGAAAAAGCAGTGGAGAATCTTCCTGAGAGAAGGAAGAAGATAGCATCCAACGTCATGAAGCGCCGCATGCGAACTGATTTTATAAAAGACATTCACATGGGAAAGATGAGCTGCCAAAACGCATATCTTGAAGCCTATGAAATATCTCCGGATAACCTGACGGATCTGATAATCAACGAGGCCGTGAACGGAGATGAAAGCATGAAGATACTTAATACGTACCCTGAGAGGATTGCAAAAGTCAACGCCAAGAGCGTCTGGCGCGTCGCAAACGAATACCTGACAACGCCTCACAATTTCGCATTGTCAGTAGTCAAGCCCATCCCAGGAACGCAGGAAGTCCATATCACGCCCGATTTCTACAACCAGGAGCGGAAGCAGCTCTGGCTGCCCTTCAAATAGAGAAGAAGCAATAGCCCTGCCAGGAATGAGCAACCAAAGGTTACGTGCTATTAAGCATAGCTGATGGACTGAAAGCCAAAAGAATACAAAAATATTAAAACGTGAAGGGGTTAAGGTTCGCTATGAGCGCAAAGATAATATATACTGCCGACCTGCATGGTAAC
>JAFGBP010000056.1 GCA_016933095.1 Candidatus Woesearchaeota archaeon
CATTAATTTACACCCCACCTAAAATATCCTATCTTTTAGTCTCGGACTATATAAGCTTTTCCTTTTTAACCAGGCGTTTGCTTATTAAACCTCTTTTTTATCTCCCGCGTCTTCTGCCTTTACCAGAGAATTATCCCTGCGAGCACTAGTACGAGGCCAGTCGCCTCGACGCCCCAACCGATGTACTCGACGTCGTGCAGGTCCTGGAAGTACCTCTGCACTTTCTCAAGCCAGGCCTGGAACCTGTCCGGAAAAGTATTGACGAAGTTCTGGGCACGGTCAGGCAGCGCCTGCAGCCACGCGACGAATTTCTCAGCCCAGACGTTCATGTTCTGTGGTAGCGCCTGGAACCAGTTCGGGACGTCAGTCTGAATCCAATTAGGAAAGTTCTGAAACCACGTGACGATCTTCATGGTCTTGTCATTGAACCAGCTTTCCAGATCTGCCATAACTATGTTGATGTCCAGGTCCATGAGCTTAATTCTAGGACGAGAGGTATTTAAATGTTTTGGAAGAGGTCGGGCTCTGTTCAATGTCTCTCGTAGCCCGCTGCGACCGCCCATCCATTACATCCTTTAATCGAGTCTATATTAACCGCGCATGAGTCATGATGCACAGCCAGGGGCTACTTCTCCAGTAGCCCGCTGCGACCGCTCATAAATCACATCCTTTAGCCGAGTCTAGTCTGATCGTATGGCATTTCGTAGACGCAGCAAGGGGCTACTTCTCCAGTAGCCCGCTGCGACCGCTCATCAATCACATCCTTTAGCCGAGTCTATCTTAACCGCACAGGGGTCAAGATGCGCAGCAAGGGGCTACTTCTCCAGTAGCCCACTACGCCTAAATGGTTACCATCACATTGGGGGTGTTTGAAATAGAGAAAGTGTTAAAAACAAGGCATCCTGGGAAGGATGCATGAAAAAATTCAATGAGAGCAAAAGCCTCATAGAAAAGATGGAAGTAAGCCTCACCCACTTCCTTAGGTTCACCCTGATCGTGGCGATCGCATTTGCCGCTCTGAGCCGGAACTGGTCACTCCTCTTCGCAACCAGCCTCATTCTCATCCTGACATTCCTTCCAGAATTCTTCGAGAAGAAATACAAGATTATGATCCCTGATGAGTTCGAGCTGGGGATAATACTGTTCATCTACGCCTCGTTGTTTCTCGGAGAGATATTCGACTATTACGCCGTGTTCCCCTGGTGGGACTTGCTACTTCACATAGGATCAGGGGTCGCTCTGGGATTTGTCGGTTTCATAATGTTGTTCACGCTCTACTACAACCATAAGGTGCAGTCAAAGCCAATATGGATTTCGGTATTCGCGTTCTTCTTCGCGCTGGGAATAGGCGCACTGTGGGAGATATTCGAGTTCACAATGGACCAGACATTTGGAATGAACATGCAACGGTCAGGCCTAATGGACACGATGTGGGACCTGATTGTTGACGCCGCAGGAGCGCTTCTCACGTCAGCAATAGGATATTATTATTTCAAGAGGCCCAGGATACCGCTGTTTTCAAGGATATTCAACAAGTTCGTGGAAGAGAACCCTGATTTCTTCAAGGAAAAGAAGCTTTGAGCAGCTCTCAGACATGATAGGACTGACAAAAGCCATCGGAACAATTAAAGATTACCTTTTTAAACCCACGGCTCATCCTGACTCTCAAGCATAAAATAAAGAGGATGATGCTCATGTCAGAAATGCCCGAAGTTAAAGCAAGAAAAGTTAATGATCACATGTTCGAGGTGCCAAAGACAGGGAAGATGAACGTGCCCGTCTGGGTGTTTGCGAACGAGAAGCTCATGAAGAAGATCGAGGAGGACAAGTGCCTCCAGCAGGGAGTCAACGTTGCGATGCTTCCGGGAATCTACAAGGCGAGCATGATGATGCCAGACGCGCATCAAGGATACGGTTTCTCGATAGGGGGAGTGGCTGCCATCGACGCCGAAAATGGCTGCATAAGCCCTGGCGGAATAGGATTCGATATAAACTGCGGCGTCAGGATGCTGACGACTCCTCTCACAAAGGAAGATGTCGAGCCGAAGATAAAAGAGCTTCTGGATGCACTTTTCAAGAACGTCCCGTCAGGAGTCGGGTCTGAGAGCTTCATACGCCTGAGCGACTCAGAGCTCGACGCCGTATTGACAAGGGGCGCTGAGTGGGCAGTCGACAAAGGCTACGGCTCTGTAGATGACCTTGATAAGTGCGAGGAAGGCGGCCGCATGAAGCAGGCCGACGCATCCAAGATCACCATGAAAGCAAAGGCCAGGGGAAGGAAGCAGCTTGGCACGCTTGGCGCGGGCAACCACTTCCTGGAAGTCCAGGTCGTGGACAAGATTTATGACAAGCACGTCGCAGAAGTCTTCGGAGTGAAGCATGAAGGGCAGATCGTTGTGATGATACACTGCGGCTCCAGAGGATTGGGACATCAGGTATGCTCTGACTATCTTCGCAAGATGGAAGAGGACGACCCGGCGCTCGCAGCAAGCCTTCCAGAGAAAGACCTCATATATGCAAAGGCTGGGACGCAATTGGCAGCGGATTACCTTGCAGCCATGGCTGCCTCTGCTAACTTCGCCTGGGCGAACAGGCACATAATCGCGCATCAAGTAAGGAAATCATTCCAACAGGTATTCGGGACAGACCCAAAGGATATTAAGCCAGTCTATGACGTCGCGCACAACATCGCGAAAGTCGAGGAGCACGTGATCGATGGCGTGAAGAGAAAGGTGTATGTTCACAGGAAGGGAGCAACAAGGAGCTTCCCAGCAGGAAGCCCAGAGATACCAGAAGCTTACCGCGAAGTAGGGCAGCCAGTGCTTCTGCCAGGCAGCATGGGTACTTCAAGCTACGTCCTCGTCGGCACGAAAGACGCACTTGAGAACACGTTCGGAAGCACTGCCCACGGCGCAGGAAGGGTGATGAGCAGGGCAGAAGCCATCAGGACCTTCAGGAGCGACGAAGTCACAGCGAATCTAGAGAAGCTGAAGATCCACATCAAGGCAGCAAGCAGGAAAGGAATAGTGGAAGAGGCTCCTGAAGTCTACAAGAACGTGGA
>JAFGBP010000057.1 GCA_016933095.1 Candidatus Woesearchaeota archaeon
AAGATCTCTGCGCAACGCGCAGAGGCCTATTGCAGAGCAATAGCCCATAATATTATTTTAAAAATTCAAGAGATTTTGAACGCACCCCCCTGATAAAGGAGTCAATAAATGCTCTTGGAGTCTTATTGAAAAGATTTATATCCTCGGCTTTCATCCCTTCTCCCCATGAAACTTTTACGGCTTGATTTCGATCATAGCATGGAGAAGAACGGCTTTTCAAACTTCTCTTATAGATTCGGCTTTGAGGGCTCTTCTTCTGAGGAGCTGAAGCGGAATGCAAAGGAAGGATTTGGAGTCCTTGAGGAGATATTAGACAGCGCGTTGCTTGGCTTTGGCACCCAGAAGGAGGATGTTGGCAACATAACGTCGCGGAACCTGTCAAGGGGCTTTAAGTATTGCTTCCCTCAGGGTTCCCCTAATTATTTCTGGGATGATTACATATGTTTGAAGCTTAATGCCGAGACTTCAGGCAAGGCCGTGACTGGAATCGAGGTTGGCTTGTCTCACCAGGAACATGATGAAGACAGGCTTCTTCGGGTGTATGACCGCATAATAGGCTTGCCTGGCTTGGAATTGGAGCCGAGGGTTTATGACGACGCAGAGAAGGTCAAGACCTTGAGATCTCTCGATGCCAAGGAGGCTTACCAGCGGATATTGTTAGGGAACAGCTAGCAGCGTCTTGGCTGCCGACGTGCCGCGCGGTCTCTTTTGGCCATCTTGTTCTGCATTTTCCGTCCTGCACATTCTGGTTTTCTGATTGCCTTCTGTGACCTCGGCTGGATTCCACTACGATAAAGTATATAAACTAAGCAGGTCTTTTTAGACGTAAACTACCGGACTAAAGCAAGAAAGCCGTTGGCTTTCTGATCCAGAAAATCGGAGATTTTCTGAAGCCCAGAGCTTTAGCTTGGTCGTTTGACTCAAAACCCACGCGCTTGCGTAGCGGATTTTGTTGTGAAGATCGTATTTGTAGCCATTTGTCAGGCTACCTTTGCAGTGCGGTCAATTGGAGGGGATTCATATGTTGCTTCAGATTATTATTTCGATAATGCTGCTCTTAGCTTGGGCCAGTGTCATACACATGCTTAGGATGAAGAAGCTTAACTTGGGAGAGTTCATCTTGTGGTCCGCGCTTTGGCTTGGTTTGCTCCTCACGAGCCTTTTCCCTCGTGTGCTGGGCCAGGTCTCTGACTTCCTTGGCATCGGCAGGGTCGTTGACATGATCGTGTATCTTAGCGTGTTCGTGCTTTTCTTCATGATGTTCAAGCTTTACATGCGCATGGAGGCGCAGGAAAGGACCATGACTGATCTTGTCAGGAACGTCGCTATCAGGCGCGCATCGGAAAAGGATAATAATAAGAGAAAGAGATAAAGATAATCTAATTTTAGCAAGGAGTTTTGGTAACATGAAGGTTCTGTTGATCACCGCGTATTTCAAGGAGGAGGCCAGGGGTATCCCGACGAGCTACAAGCTTGCCCGTCTGTTGGCTGAGCACGGTCATGAGGTGGTCGTCCTGACCTCAAAGGCTATCTCGAGGAGGACTGATGAGCCTCACAGGAACATAAAAGTGATCGAGACCAAGGATCTCTTCATCAGGGATCCTTTGAACGTTAACCTGATGCCTTTCCTTTTCAGGGATCTTGGCAGAATAATTAAGAAAGAGAATCCTGACGTGTGCATAGTCTCCAAGTACATCTTCTTCCCGATCATATGCACTCCTTATCTTAGGATGAAGGGCTTGCCTGTCATCGTCATAACTGACACATATCCTGGGGTGGTGTGGTTCGTGAGAAACAAGCTTGTCAATTTCATGGCATGGCTCTATTATCACGTGGTCGGAAGGTTCTTTTTCAAGTTCGCCGACTTAGTAGTGCTGACGCATGAGGAGATCATCGAGGCCACCAAAGGCATCGGGGTAAAACCGAACAGGTTCACAGTGATCCATAACGGAGTCGACCTTAAGAGGATCGACGCTGCAAGACCGGCCCGCAACATCAAGAAGGGTAAGGATGATGTAATAGTTACGTTCGTCGGCAGACTTGCGAGCATCAAGGGCCTTGACACCTTGCTTGAGGCTGCAAAGGATATCCTTGCCAAGCCTGAGCACAGGAACGTACGCTTCCTCCTCGTCGGAGACGGGGACAATCGCAGACTCTTCAGGCACAAGAGTGTTGAGTACCTGGGTTACAGGAATGATGTCGTCTCGATCTTCAAGAAAAGCGACATCGCCGTCATGCCTAGCATCTCAGAAGGCCTGCCATCAGCAGTCATAGAAGCTATGTCCTGCGGCGTCCCTATCGTTGGAAGCGACATTCCTGGAGGCATGAAGGTGCTCGTGAAGGACAACGTGACCGGCCTTAGGTTCAGGAAGGGCGACAGCAAGGACTTGGCAGCAAAGCTTGAGAAACTGATAAAGAGCAAGGGGCTTCGCCAGAGGTTGGGGCTGGGCGCCAGGAGGCTTATCGAGAAGGATTTCAACAACGACAAGATATATAATACTTGGAACAACACACTGAAGAGGCTGGTGAGAAGATGAAGAAGAGGATCGGTGAAAAGATGAAGAAGAAAAAGGATGTTGTCTTCTTCCTCATTAACTCCTTGGAAATGGGAGGGGCCGAGAGGGTAATTTCTGAGCTTGAGCCTTTCCTCTCAAAGAGGTATGATTTCCGGATCCTCACGCTCAGGGAATCCGAGAAGGCAAGCAGCATAAAGGTTGGGCAGAAGCCCAAGGCGCTTCTTCGCACGCATAGCGATGTCGCAATGCTGCTTCTCTGGCCGCTCGCAGTGCTGAGATTGAAGAGTATTATAAGGAAGGAAAATCCTTTGAGAGTCGTGAGCTTCCTTGAGCTGAGCAACTTCGCAAACCTCGCCGCTCACAGGAAGGGAGAGGCAATAATCTCTTTTCGAACTAGCTTCTCGTTCTTCCACGGGATCAAGGGCGCTGTCTACAAGCTGCTCATAAGGCTCTTTTACAGGAGGGCGAAGCTAATCGTGTTCAACTCGTCCGAGAACAAGGTCTTGACTCTTCGCAAGTTCGGGCTGAGGAAGGCTAAAGGGTCTGTTGCGAGGAATCCCTTCAACGTTTCAAGGATAAGGTCTCTTGCAGCCAAACCATTGTCGGCATCCGAGAAGAAGATGCTCGCAGGCAAGAAAGTCTTCTTGTCGATGGGACGTCTTAATAATGAGAAGAACTGGGACTCCCTGATCAAGGCTTTCAGACACGCGGTCGCGAGAGATAAGAGGAACGTGCTCGTCATACTTGGGCAGGGCATCCAGATGGACGCGCTAAAAGACCTTGCGGATCATGAGGGCCTCAAGGATAACGTCTTCCTCCTCGGAAGGAAGGATAACGTGTATCCATACCTGAGAAGGGCCGATTATTTCATCTTCAACTCGCCAGCAGAAGGATTCCCAAACGCCCTCATAGAGGCGGCGGCTTGCGGCCTCCCGATAATAACTAATGATTTCAGGACAGGCGCGCGGGAGCTGATCGATCCTAGGCTGGATTTCGGGAAAAGAATAAGGTATCCGCGCTTTGGCCCTAACGGCGTCCTGCTGAGCAGCCGGAACTACGCATCAGATCTCAAAATGGCTCTGGAGAAGACTAACTTCATAAAGCAGGGCAAATATGGTTTAGAGCATTTCGAGATAAAGAAGGTCGTATCCCGATGGATCGATATAATCGAGAGCTAGTAAAGAGGTAAGAGATAGGTGTGCGGCATAAACGGTTTCAATTGGAAGGATGAGAAGCTCATTACGGAAATGAACAAAAGAATCAAGCATAGGGGACCTGATGACAACGGGTCGCTGGCCACCGAGAACCTTTCGCTCGGCCAGGTAAGGCTCTCGATTCTGGACCTAAGCTCCGCCGGCCACCAACCCATGTTATACAGCAAGATGACAGGGGCATGCTCAAGGACCCACAAGCCTCATCTGATGAAGAAAGCCGAATTGGCAATCGTGTTCAACGGGGAAATCTACAACTTCCAGGAGATAAGGGAGGAGCTGAAGAGGAAAGGATACTGCTTTTCGACGCGGTGCGACACAGAGGTCATCCTGGCAAGCTACCTCGAGTGGGGTCCTGACTGCGTCAAGAGATTCAATGGTATGTGGGCGTTCGCCCTGCATGACAGGAAGAAGGACATCCTTTTCTGCTCCAGGGACCGAATTGGAAAGAAGCCGTTTTTCTACCACTTCGACGCGAAGAGCGGGAAGTTCATGTTCACCAGCGAGTTGAAGGCAATCTTTCAGCAACTGGAATTAGGAAAGAAGGAGGAGATTGACAGGCGAGCCCTTGACATCTACTTCACCACAGGATACATCCCTGCGCCCATGAGCATCTTCAGAAACGTCAGGAAGCTCGAGGCGCGCCAGAGCTTAGTCTTTGACCTCCGGAAGAAAAGGATAAGAGACATGCATTATCATTACGCGCTCCCACAGTACAAACCAGTCAAGGACGAAAAGGCCTTGATCCGGGAGGGTAAGTCCCTGCTCCATGACGCGACGCGTCTCAGGATGATCGCTGACGTGCCAGTTGGAGCCTTCCTTTCTGGAGGACTTGACAGCAGCGCCGTCGTAGCGGCCATGGCTGGCTCCACAGAGCTCAAGAAACTCCACACATTCTCTGTTGGCTTCGAAGATAGGTTCGATGAGTCGCGCTACATGAAGGATGTGAAGGACTTTCTGCGAACGCGCCACCATCATAGCTACTATAAAGAACAGGATTTTGACCGCATAATGGTACTCAACCGCCTCTCCTACGTTTACGACGAACCTTTCGGCGATTACTCTAACTTCCCTACCTACGAGCTATCACGCCTAGCACGCGAGCATGTAACCGTAGCTTTGAGCGGAGATGGCGGAGATGAAATTTTCGGAGGGTATACATTCCACCAGATCGCCTCACAAATACGCCTTTTGCAAAAGATACCTCGTTGGATCCGAAGGATGATGCTGGCTCTGCTTCCTAAGAGCGATAATCCCGACGCGTTGATGACCCTTAAGGGGAAAGCTCGCGAGGCTTTTAGGATCAGCCTGTTAAGGCCTGAGGACTTCTACGCAGAAGTAGGCTCAGAGCAAGTATACAAACCCGCTGCTTTCAAGAATTGGTCTAGGGAGCGCATGAGAAGAGTGTTAAGGAGCTGTGGTGGAGAGCTGGAAGAGGCCGTCATACGTTATGACCTTTATTACCACACCTTGCCTGACAATTTCCTAGTCAAGACAGACCGTGCATCCATGGCACACGCTCTCGAAGTGAGAAGCCCGTTCCTGGATCACAGGTTCTTGGAGCTGGAAGCACGCATACCAATAAAGTGGAAGACTACGGCACGCAGGCGAAAGCTGCTGCTTCGGAAAATCATAAAAGGAACTGTTCCTGGAAGCATCGTAAGGCGCGGCAAGCAGGGTTTCACGCCGCCACTCGAGAAGTGGATCAACAAGGAAAAGAACATGAAGGTGCTACGGGAAGGTATGAAACGCCTTGAGAAGGAAGGCATCCTAGGACAAGAGTGGACCCAGTTCTTCAGGGCAAAAGTGCTCTCGGGAAAAGGACACGACAATATTGTCCTGAATCTTTACAGGATCAGGCTCCTCCTCCTTATAAAATGGTGCGAGCGATGGCTCTGGAAAGGAGGTGATAAGATATGATCTATGAGTTCTTCCTCCAGAAGTGCATCTTTCCAGTAGCCACGTGCATACTGGGCAGAAAATTCTGGCCGCGGTTCAAGGAATTGCAGAAGTCCCAGTGGCTTCCACGCAAGAAAATTGAGGAGATGCAGCTCGAGAAGCTCCAGTGTCTCGTCAAGCACGCATACTCCTCAGTTCCTTTATATAAGCAGCTCATGGACAAGGCAAAAGTAAAGCCTGAAGACCTTAGGTGCCTTTCTGACATCGAAAAGCTCCCCATCGTGACAAAGGATGATTTCAGAAAGGGATTCCCCGAAAGATGCACCTCAAAGGCCGTCCCCCGGAAGGATTGGCTCTTTGACAGCACCTCGGGTTCGACGGGGAGCCCATTCCAGTTCATCAGGGATTATAACTTTTCTGACTATTCACTCGCCAATACTTACCGCACTTATACCTGGACCGGAATGAAGATCGGAAACAAGTCCGTCTTCCTGTGGGGCGCACACAAGAGCACTCTCCCAATAAAGTTATTGGATGGATTACTCCGTCGTCGGTTCATGTCTTCCTTTGACGTAGAAATCAACTACCGCAGATACTATGATGAGCTCCTTCGCGACCGGCCTTTCATGCTCGAGGCCTACTCTGCCTCAGTAACCCATTTTGCCAAGCTCCTGAAAAAGGAAGGACTTAAGTCATTGCACATACCAGCAGTGATCAGCTCTGCTGAAACCCTCTACCCTGAAAACCGGAGGCTCATCGAAGAGGCCCTTCACACTAAGGTCTTCAACAGGTATGGCTCGCGTGAGGTCGGCAACGTCGCCCACGAGTGCGAAAAGAGGAAAGGACTGCACGTAAACGCAGAATCATACATCATAGAGGTAGTGTCAAGAGACGGAAAGGTATTGAAAGGCAAGGATAAGAAACACGGCAGGCTTATAATCACCAACCTCACTAGTTTTGCCATGCCTTTCATACGCTACGACACAGAAGACTATGGTGTGCCTTCTGACCGGACCTGCACCTGTGGCCGAGGGCTCCCCTTACTTGAAAACATAGAGGGGCGAGTGTCTGATTTCATACTCATGCCAAATGGAAAAGAGCTTTCTTACCTTTTCTTCAACTACTTCTTCGAGCAGTATGGAGCATATCTCAGACAATTCCAGGTAATACAGGACCGGAAGGACCATTTGCTGCTTAGGCTCGTGGTCACGAAAAAATATAATCTTGAGAAGGAGGGGGAGATCATCAGGGGCATTAAGAATAAGACCGGACGGAAGATGAGACTTACCATCTCTAAGGTGAAGAGAATTGAACCTGAGAAGTCAGGAAAGACGAGACCGGTGAAGAGGTTAATCTGATGGCAAATGTTGATAATAAAGACAAGGTGGCTGTGATCCGGCAGAGAGGAGAGGTCAGATATCCTCGGAAAGCCCCATTTAATCCTCCTGAAAGGTATCCTGAGAGGCCTTTCGAGTACTTGTTGGACAAGACCAATAAGGCTTATCCACTGGTGAGAGAGGCTTTGCACCGACTAGGCTTGGACGCCGACAAGTACAACACACCCTCTTGGAATCCTATGGGTGAATTCATAAGGAAGGGAGATAATGTAGTCATCAAGCCTAACTGGGTGCTTGACAAGTCAGAGCATGACCTTGACGCCTTGATAACTCACATGTCGATTGTCAGGGCGTTGGTGGATTATGCATGGATCGCGTGCGGAAAAAAAGGGATGATCCAGATTCTGGAATCCCCGATTCAAGGGACTGATTGGAGCAATCTCATGAAGGTCACGGGTGCTGGAAAGACCGTGGATTATCTCAAGGAGAAAGGAGTCAATATCTGCCTCCAAGATATCAGGAGCGAGTGCTTCATCGAACGGGACATTATCAATCTGGCTGGTTGGAGAGTTAAGTTCTTCCAAAGGAAAAATATCTCTGGCACGAGAAGGGGTTTCGTGGATGTGAACCTTGGCCATCGTAGCATGCTAGACGAGGTGAAGGAAAAGGCAGGCAGATTCCGGGGCATCCAATACTGGACTGGTAAGGATGCCAGCAATGCCCATAACAGCAGGAATCACAAGTACCGCATACCAAGGGAGATCCTGGAATCTGACGTTTTCATCAACGTCCCAAAGCTGAAGACCCATAGGAAAGCAGGTGTCACCTTGAGCCTCAAGAACCTTGTAGGTATTGCGGACAAGAAAGAGTGGCTCCCGCACTTCATCGAGGGCACACCCAACCGAGGAGGGGACGAAGCACCGACGCAGAGAGACCTGCATGTCAGGGTAATCGACGCACTATCAATATTCTCGTTTTTCAAGCGCTTTGGAGTATCGATCCGACCTCCAGGTGTCGAGAAGATCTGGAGGAAGAAAATAGAGGATGACCTAAAGAAGCTCAGGAACGTGAGGCAGGCGAATTGGTACGGGGGAGATACAGTGTGGAGGATGGTATACGACTTGAACATGATTCTTTTCCATGCAGACGCGAAAGGCAGGCTGCACAACCGGCAGCTAAGGAGATATTTCTGCTTAATAGACGGGATTGTCGGAGGAGAGAAATTTGGTCCTCTGAACTCTGTGCCGAAGAAGTCCGGTGTAGTCATAGCAGGCAGGGATCCGGCGTTTTGCGAACTCGTGGGCACTAGGCTCATGGGCTTTGACGAAGATCAGATAAAGACGCTGAAGAACATAAGGAAGCCTTCGCTCAGTTTCTCGTCGGGGGATTTCAACCGCGTGAAGATCGTGTCTGATGAGAATAAGTGGAAGCGCCTGATGAGCGAGCCTGATAAGGCTTGCATGCACTTCATACCTGCGCCCGGCTGGAAAGGTCACATTGAACTTGTGAACAACATAAGAAAGAGCCGGAGCCAATAAGACAAGAAGAAAGAAAAATATCGAAAAAATATTGAATGAGGCTTGTGATGGAGAATGGCAGAGAGTATAAGGCTTATAAGCGTCATCATACCGACATATAATAGGAAGAGCAGTATCATGAGGGCTGTCAAGAGTGTGCTTAACCAGAAAGGCCATCCTTACAGGTTCGAGGTGATTGTATGGGATGATGGCAGCACCGACAACACAGTAGGGTTGTTTAAGGGAAGGGAAGGCCTTAAGGCGAAAGATGAACGCATAAGGTTCTTTCGCTCCCCGCAAAATCAAGGTGTGAACGCGACGAGGAACAGTGGCATCAGGAAATCAAAAGGGAATTACATCCTTTTCCTTGACTCAGACGACATAATGACGCCTGACTGCTTCAGGATCATAAGGAATCATGAAGAAAGACTCTGCGAAGTAAATTTCTTTGGAACAAGGGATATGCGTACTAAGAGGAAGATGTATCATCTCGACAGGACAGGAAAATACTCTTACAAAGACTGGCTCTCGGGCAAGCGGATCAGCGGGGAGTTTGTCTCCTTCGTGCCCAGGAACATCTTTGACCAGGAGCTATTCGACGAGACAAGATTCTGTTTTGAGGGATTCTTCTGGAACAAGATCATCAGGAGATATGGAGTCTTCGCAGTGGACGTTCCTGTAAGGGAGTATAGCTTTGCGGAGGACAACAGGATATCCAAGCAACTGCTTGTAAGAAAGAATGCCTTAAAAAGATACTCTGACTACAATGCATACATAGATGAGTTCGGGGCAGAATACCTGCGGTTCGGTCTGACTCTAAAGTACTGCGATATCCTAAGGATTGCAGGAGTGTACGCCATGCTTGCCGGGAAGAAGACAGAGGCCCAGATGCTCTTCAGGGAATGTCTAAAAAGGGATGACCCTTTTGCGTCTGTAAAGACGTTCCTGATTCTGGGGCTCAGCTTCTTGGGAGTGAAGACTTTCACTGCTGCTTATGCGCTCGCCATGTCAATGCGAAGGGATTAATTGAGAGAAGATGAAAACCATGAAGAAATACGTGAAGAAAACAGGAAAGATCAGAGTATACTTCCATCAGATGGCCAGCCACAGGGAACGACAAAAGGACACTGTGATTCATGCCCCGACCAATATCATTCCGCTCTCCCCGCTGAAAAGGAAGGAAAATCTGGATAATATCGGAGTATTCAATAAACTCCAGAAGAAAACCATGCGTAATCGCCTGGAGAAGATTATTCTACCACTAGTGCCATTGCTGCATGTGGATCGCATGCCTCCGATGCACTCAAAGGCTGATTATGTGTATACTTGGTCAACTATTCCCTTAGGATGCAGGAAGCCTTTCATCATCGAGGTCGACAACCCATACACGCTCACTTATTACAATTACAGATCATTCCAGTTATACAAGCCGATCATCAGAAGAGTCCTGCTCTCTCCCGACTGCCACAAAGTCGTCTGCATGTCCGAAGCATGCAGGCTCCAGATGATCAAGGAGCTCGGCCAAGGCGTTGGGAAGAAGTGCGTGGTGTCATATCCTTTCATGAAGTGGCTTGGAAGTAAAAAGAGAATAAACTACGGCGAGCCGGTAAGATTCCTCTTCGTCGGGCTGAAGTTCGACATCAAGGGAGGGAAGGAGGCCCTCAAGGCCTTTTCAGAGTGCAAGAATAGGAATACGGTGCTTGATGTCGTAGGAAACGTAGATTCTAAATATATCGAGAAGTACAGGCATGACAAGAGGATCAGGTTCCTTGGCTTAATCCCGAGGAAAGAGCTCTTCAGGAAGGTGTTTCCAGAACACGACGTGCTGCTCTTTCCGACATTGCATGAGTCCTTCGGGCTAGTAGCATTAGAAGCCTTGTCATTTGGCTTAGGAATAATCACGACCAACACCTACGCCTTGTCAGAGCTGGTGAAGCACGGCTTCAATGGTTATCTCATGAAGAACCCTTACATGGAAGAGAGCAGGTTCGATACTGGCAAGGAGACGGAAAAAGGCAAGATAGCAAAGGGAACAATGAAGTTCTCTGAAGTGACGAGGTACACCCTTGACGAGTTCGAGAAGAGGAACTTGATCCGGGAGCGCTTCTCAAAAAAGCTATTCTTCGAGACTAAGAAAGCCATCGAAGCTGCCCTCAAAAACCATGTCAATTGGAGAAGAAACGCGAGGCAGGTATTTGCGTCCCAATTCACAGAGAAGAAGTGGAAGGAAAACTTCTCCAGAATATTCAAGTATGATGCTCAAACCAGATTGTAATTGCAGGAGATGAAAAAATGTGCGGAATTAACGGAATCCTGGCGCTTGGAAAGAGGCCTTCTAAGCTTGCGCTAGTCAACGCGCCTGATATCAGGATAATGAGCAGCCTGATGGGCCACCGCGGGCCAGACTCTTCCGGGGCTTGGATCAGCCCGGATAAAAGGGCAGGATTAGGGCATACGAGACTCTCGATAATTGACTTGTCGCCAAAGGGGAACCAGCCAATGGCATTGCCCGACAAGTCGGTGTGGATCGTGTTCAACGGCGAGATATACAATTACATCGAACTAAGAGAGAAGCTCTCTGAAAAAGGGCATGAATTCAAGTCAGGAAGCGACACAGAAATCTTACTCCACCTGTACAATGAATACGGCGCGTCCTTTATTCCCATGCTTAAGGGGATGTTCGCCTTCTGCATCTATGATTCAAAGAAGAGAAAAGCCCTTTTAGCCAGGGATCGGATGGGCAAAAAACCCTTGATCTACTATCACGAAAGGAAGAATGGAAGGTTCTGGTTCGCCTCCGAGATTGAGGCAGTAGTCAAGGCCAGCAGGGTCAAGAAAGAGATAGACCTTGATGCCCTTAACCATTACTTTTCGCACTGTTACTTCCATGTGCCCGCGCCTTACACCATATTCAAAAACGTAAGGAAGCTCGAGCCAGCCTGCCAAATGGAAGTAGACCTTGAAAGCGGGGCGGTCAGGGTCTTAAGGTATTGGAGGCCTGTGTTCCGGGAAATTAATGAGCCATTCCAATCTGCGATGAAGAAGTATTTAGAGAAGACAAAGGAAAACGTGAGCATCCGGGAGAGGAGTGATGTGCCCATCGCGCTCACACTCTCAGGTGGGGTGGACTCCTCCACAATCCTTAACTTCCTAGACCGCAAGAACCTAAAAGACCTGACCGTCTACTCCATCGGGCACGACAAGAACGACATAGAAATTAAGAGGGCAAGGAAAGTAGCAAGGCTGTTCGGTGTGAAGATGAAGGCGCTCTACTTCAAAGACGCTGGACTGAAAGATCTTCCACTGCTTATTAGGCGCGCAGGCGAACCCTTTAACCTGCCCTCAGCCCTTTACTCTCTGCAGATAAACTCACAGATAAGGAAGGACAAGATAAAAGTGGTCCTGAACGGCAACGGTGCTGACGAGATGTTCTGCGGCTACGATCACCACAATGAGTTCCTATTGCTCACCAAGATCGCAAAGCTAAAGAAGGTCTTTGGGACTTGGTTTTTCAGGATACTTGATGGAATGGTCAATAGGGATGATGCCAGGCTTATGGAGAGCAGACTTGGCAAATTCATAAGGTTCATGACCCTCCCGGATGAAAGTATTAAGTCCGAGCTGTATAGGATACACCAGAAGATGATTTCAGGGAGGATGTATTCTGAAAGGTTCAGAGACGGCGTGCATGTCGATGTGGGGAGGCTGGTCGACAATTACGTTGCACTGACGGAGAGCGATGATTTTTTCAAGAGGAACTTCTACTGCGACCTGGCGCTTGTCAATGCACATTCCATGACCTACATAAGCGACGTTACGGGGATGGCCCACTCGATAGAGATACGTTCGCCGTTCATGGATCATGAGATGCTCGAGTTCGCAGGCAGCCTGCCCAACAGGTACAAGATAAGGTCATATTTTTCCAAGAGGAAGAACAAGTACATAATGAAGAAGGCAGCCGAGAGGTTCCTGCCCACGAGCATCGTGTACGGTAAGAAGATGGGCTTCGGCTACAACATAAAGATACATGAGATGCTCAGGAAGGAGTTGAGGCGGGAAGCTGAGAAGAGGCTGCTCTCAGGATGCCTCAAGGAAAGCGGACTTTTCAACATGGACGAAGTCAAGAGGATGTTCACGGAACACGTGTCCGAAGATGCAAACCACGGCATAATGCTCATGGCCTTAATCTCATTCGAAGAATGGTACAGGCAGTTCATGAGACCAGCTGGCAGGGCAGTACGAGGGAACGCGAGGAAGAGTATATAGGAGATTATAATAATGATTGCGAGACTGAGAAGCCTGAGGGACAACTTCGGTGGGCTGAAGAGAAGTCTGCTCACAGAGGCCAACGACTACTTCGCCAAGTACTTCTCGAGCGGGGCCTGGATGGTCGCGGCTAATGTAGTCATCGGACTGGCAGGGTTCGTGTCCCTAATGCTGTTCTCCAGGCTGCTAGGCCAGGACGCCTTCGGAAAGTACAAGTTCCTCATCACCATCCTGGGATTGCTCAGCGTGTTCTCGCTCCAAGGAATGAGCAACGCAATCCTCAGGTGGACTGCCGAGTCATACAACGCGAGCTATGTTGAGGGGAGCAAGGCGAGGCTGAAGTATTCCATCTTCGGGTCAGCTAGCTTGGTCGTGGCGACGCTCTACTTCTTCAGCATAGGTAACGAGTTATGGATCCCGAGCCTTGTCGCGGTATTCTTCTTCCCCTTCATGTACAGCTTTGACAGCATGGTGTTCTACCTTTACGGCCTGCAGGAGTACAGGAGGGCCTCTATTTACAAAACCGTCCTTAACGCAGTGCCCATCGCAGTGACCATTACAGTCCTCGTCCTGACAAGGAGCCCAGTTGCCATCCTCTGCTCTTACGTGGTGTCGATGGCCGCCATTTATTCTGCTGTGAGCTTCATGAGTACGAGGAGGAGAAAAGCGGAAAAAGCAGATCATGAGAAGAAGAAGGAAAGGAAGAAGAGCGGGAAGGAGAAGAGTGATGAGGAGGATGTGAGGAAGGATATGATAACATACGGGAAGCATATCTCCCTGATGAACGTGTTCAGCACAGCTTATTCTTATCTCGATAAGATAATACTGACGTACTTCCTCGGGCTCGGCAACCTGGCCAAGCTCGCCATCGCAGACGCGCTCCCCTCCCAGTACAAGACCCACACCAAGTTCCTAGTCCCCCTCATAGTGCCTAAGCTCGTCAAGAACAAGAGGATTAGGATCAGCAATATCTACCCGCACATCGCCCTGTCGCTCCTAATCTCCGCAGCAGGCATCGCGGCGCTGTACATCATCATGCCCTGGCTCATCACCTTCTTCTTCACCACCAAGTACGCAGACTCCGTGAGCGTGGCTCGGCTCATCATCATCTCTGCGGTGTTCTGGATCCCCATAATCATCATGACGTCGTACCTTGACTCAAGGAAGATGATCAGGGAGATGTACGTATTCCAGACAGCAACTCCCATTGTCGGGATCGCAACCTACGTCGTGTTGATTAAGATGTTTGGCTTGGACGGCATTGGCTACGCCATGATCCTTACGCAGGCAATATCGTTCGCCTTGCTCTTGGTTCTCACCCGCCGAAAAGCCCCTGGAACAGAGACAAAACTTACAGCAAAAGCGGGTTCTGCAAAAACCGATTAAGCAATGAAGCGATGTTAAGCGATGCTCCTCAGCATGCCAACCAGCACTTCCTTGGTGACCATGCGCGGGTTGTTCTTCAGCCTCTCAGCGTTGACGCTTCCCACGATGAGATCCATATTATCCTTGTAAAGTTCGATCTCCAGCTCGCCT